>CAIRTW010000161.1 GCA_903881585.1 uncultured Bacteroidota bacterium
CCTGAAAAAGGAAAGTCCACAATGCCCTCAATAAGTGCACGGAACCCCTTATTTAGCAACATTTGACTTAAAAACACCATACCTCCCCAAGGCGTGATCTCTTTACTGGTATAGCTTATATCGAATTCCATCGTTCAATTTCTCTATTGCTACGCATTAGGATTTGAAGATCAATTTAGGCATTTTATCGCTAATGCGTAATCTGGGTTTAATTTTCCTGCTCCTATAGCTATGTAGTAGTTGCCATTGCTGGTGCGCACTATCGACCCCGGTATAACGGTGCTGCTGGTTTGCTCGGGTATTATGCGCTCCAGGGCCAGCTTCAATTTACCCAATTCATTGAGGCGGGTAATGTTCAGGTCTATTTCCTGCTGCATGGTCTCCCGGCCGGTCTCATATTTATCACCTGCACTGCTTTTGGTTTCGTTGGCGGCGGCTTCTCTTGCTTCGGCGATCACCTTTTTTATTTCCGCTTCGCGGTTGGTGATGTATTCGCAGCAGAGGAGGTAAAGTTGTTGTTTTAGTTTCACGTTGGGAATTAGGAATTAGGAATTAGGAATTGGGAATTGGTAGTTCGGCTTCGCTCACTATGGCAAAACGGAATTGGCGGTGCTAGTTTGTAAATACCATTCTTTTTGATTCGATTGCTTTGCCGTCGATCATAAGTGTATAGATAAATGTGCCGGCCATGTTGTAGCCATGGCGGTACATGATTTCATTGATGCCGGTGTTGAGTGTTATGGCCGTGCGTTCCACTTCTTTGCCGCTAAGGTCGCGAATGGAGATATAGGCTTCTTTGTAGCTGATCTTGTCGTTTACCTGTACGGAGATCATGGTTGCTTCATCGGCTGGGTTGGGCTTGTTTTGCAGCAGCTCTATTGATTTAGGGGTAGATGCAATATCCTTTACTGCCGTAACATTCACCATTTTCTCTTCGGAGAACAGGCTTTCTACGCCATTGGCATCTACAGACGATACGCTTACTATGTAGGCCGCTGGTGGTAGTATCAGTGTATCAGTAAGGGCGCCAGTGAACTGGTAAACAGAATCCCAGTCGTTGGTGGTGGTGCGAATGCCAATCTTATAGTTAAGATATTCGGGGTGTGCTGTAATATTGACGACCAGGTTATTTACCCAATTTGTGGATACCGTGAAATCCGGCGTTAATGGCGCTATAGCCATCATGCCGGCGGCATTTGCATTGACGACCGCATTGCGGGCCAGGTAATCGAAGTCAACCCAGAAACTATCTATGATGCCATCGCCGTTTATGTCCACACCTATGCTGTCGCCGGAGGTATGTTGCCTGTCGGTGTAAGAGCCACTGGTCACATCAGCATCTCCGGCTTCATTCTCGGCGGTGAAGCGCATAGCCGGGTAGTTGTGCTGGCGGAAAGGTATGTGGTCGCCGCCCCTGCCTGTGCGGTCTTCGGGTGTCATAATGTTGATGCCCATTGGTATCGTTGCAATTTTCTGTATCCTTTCTTTGTAGGCTAGTTTTATATATCTCGATAGTCCTTTGTGAAAGGAATTGAAGCCGCCATAAGAGAAAAGCCGCACATGGGTACTATCTATTTCCTCATAGCCGGGGCAGCTGGGTGCAGAAGATGAGTGCCCGCAGATAATGCCACCGATAACATCGTTGTTGAGTACACCATTTATTTTTATGCCGGTAGCATGTGCATAATTGGCGAATGCCACTGCGCCATACAGGCCCTGCTCTTCGCCAATGGTTACCACAAAGACAATAGTGCGCTTATAAGAATACCTGCTCATAACTCGGGCAAGCTCCAGTACCAGGGCAGTGCCACTGCCATTATCTTCCATGCCCTGTGCGGTAAGAGATGTGTCGCAGACATCCGAGTCTCGGCTGTCTATGTGCGCTTCAATGATAACCACTGATTTGTCGGTAGTATCTGAGCCCGGCAGCACCGCGAAAATGTTCCTGTGCTGTGCGATGCTGCAAATAGATAGGTCGAACTGCAGATAAGAAGGTATGAGCCTGTTCTCATTGGCAGCGCTTATCTGCTGGAATTTTGAATACACCCAACGGCGGGCCGCGCCGATGCCCTTGGTTGCAGAGAGCGTATCAGCGCCGGTATTTCGGTTCGTAAATGTTTTTAGGAAATTCAGGGTTGCGTGTAGAGAATCGGGCGATATACGGGCATTCACGCCCATGCTTATGCTGTCATGGCTGTTGATAACAGTTGTTGGGAAGTAGGCCGCGGGGTCGTAGTTACCCAGCATTATTTTGGCGGCAAGCGTATCGGTGCTTGTGGTGCTGGATTGTGCGCCGGCATCAAAACCGATGGCCAATGCAGCCAGAATAACAATTGTAAAAAGTCTCATGGTACTCATTTTGAAGCATGAAATTACGACAAATAGGGAAAATTGGAGTTTATTTGCAATATGCAAAAAGCTGCGCTGCGCTTAATACAAAAAGAAGATAACCCCGAAATAGCAAGGATCATAAGGGCCGTGCTTACTGAGTTCAAAGCGAACAAGCCAGGCACTGTGTTCTATGATCCTACAACCGATGATCTTTATACTTTATTCTCTGCACCACTTTCCGAGTACTGGGTATTGGAACTGGACGGCAAGCTAGTTGGTGGCTCGGGTGTTTATCCGACCGGTGGGTTGCCGGATGGTTGCTGCGAACTGGTGAAACTCTACCTGATGCCGGAAGCACGCGGCAAGGGTTATGGCAAAATGCTTATTGAACAATGCTTTGAGTCTGCGGCTAAGTTTGGTTTTAAACAAGTCTATCTCGAGACTATGCCTGAGCTGAAAAATGCCATGGGCCTCTATGAGCAATGCGGTTTCACGTATCTCGATGGCCCGCTGGGCAATTCGGGGCATTTCGGGTGCGACCTGTGGATGTTGAAGGTTATCTGAACTATCCCGATAACTATCGGGATTAGGATGAGCGGATTTTAGGTTGCGCGAGGCCATGTGACGATTGGGATTATATTAAATTTGCTTAACGATCATTGAAACTATAGACTTATAATGAAGCGAATAACCTTAGTCATTTTCCTGTTTTTATCAGCATTCGCATCATGGGCGCAAAAGAAGAATATCCAGCAAAAGGCGGAAAACCCTTATGCCGCTACAGATAAACTTGCGCTGGACCTTCCCGATACATTAACCAATACTACTGAGCGGATAGCCGGTTATATAACGGCCAATTTCAAGACGGACAGTGATAAAGCCAGGGCAGTATTTATCTGGGTTGCCAGCAATATCCAGTATGATGTAGAGCATATGTTTGCGATCAATTTTCAGGAAAAAGAAGGGGAAAAGATCACAAAGGCACTGAAAACAAAGACAGGTATATGCGAAAATTATGCTGCGGTCTTTACTGATCTATGCTTGAAATGCGGGTTGAAGTCTTACGTAGTTACCGGATATACAAAACAAAACGGGTTTGCCGATTATATCGCACATGCCTGGTGTGCGGCGCAGATCAATGATTCATGGTTTTTATTTGATCCTACCTGGGGCTCAGGGTATGAGGATAATGGAAAGTTTGTAAAAAAGATAGATAATGCATACTACAAAGTGGCGCCCGCGCGGTTGATAAGATCACACATGCCTTTTGACCCTATGTGGGAGTTTTTAAATTATCCTGTGACCAACCAGGAGTTTTATGAAGGTAAAGTACAGGAAAACCGATCAAAATCCTATTTCAGTTATACCGATTCTATAGCTGCTTATGATAAGCTAAGCGAGCCGGACCAATACGCAGACGCAGCAAGACGAATAGAAGTCAACGGTATTAAGAATGCACTGATCTTTAATGAACTGCAGAACTTAAAAATCTCTGCATACAATACAAAAGTGCATTTGTACAATGGCATTGTGACCGATTACAACGATGGCATAAATGAGTTTAATAACTTTATCAAATACCGGAATAACCAGTTCAAGCCGATGAAGCCGGATGCTCAGATACAGGCTATGTTTGATAGAGCCTATAATAAGATAACGGGTGCAAACAACAAATTAAAACAGATAGCAGACCCTAACACCGACCTCTCGGCTATGATAGCCTCCCTCCAAAGGTCTATAGATGATGTTATGACCCATGTAGAAGAGCAGAAAGCGTGGTTGGCGAAATATTTCACGAAAGGGAAATTTGGCCGCTCCGGTATGTTTACGAAAATTACATGGATGGGGATACCGTTGAATTAAGGGCTTGTTTCTTAGGACCACTTTTCGTTGGCTCAATCTTTGTTGCGTAATAAGTTTATAACAAGTAAATTGAAATCACATGTCAGGGACAACGGAAATACGCAAGCAAACGACAACGGAAGTAACGGAAGAGCCGGGACAGGTAACAAAGACAACCGAAACGATTAAAACCGAGGAACAGCCCAAAGAAAGAGTAGTGAAAGAAACAACGACCACTACTGTTGAAACAGAAAATGATTAAGGGAGTACCGGATGTTTTGGATATGAAATCAAATAATCGAACCCGCAACTGCGGGTTTTATTATTAAGGTGCGTTGTAAACGCCGTTCCATTTAATTCTCCTGTAGTTTAGTACTTATATATCGCCAATCCGAAGATTGGCGTCCTCCAGGACGTAGTAGGAGACTACGCCCAATGTTTATTTTTTTTGAACTCCAAGGTGAACTGGGAAGACCTGGAACCTATCAACACTTTTCTACCTCCGTTCTGGCAATGCCCCATTTGGTGATAAATAAAAAACGGGTAATATGGGGCATTTTGGAATTACAAGTTGCTTGTTTTTAGGTATTTATGTATAAGCCGATGTCCCGTTTTTTTTGAGTGGGGCATTGCTGGGGTATTTTCAGTTGGCAGTTAGTACGCTTGCCAGTTCCTCAAATTTTACGCAATCCCGATAGCTATCTGGAGCAAAGACAAAAAGCGCAAAGGTCGCAAAATGGGGGAGAGAAATCCATCTTTTGCGGCACAAAGCTAGCATGTAAAATGATGTGACGCAAATAAAGAATTCCACAATTTTGAACCTCGCAAATAGACTGCAATCTGAAGATTGCGTCCCGCCAGGACGTAGTCGGGAGACTACGGTAGCCGGGAGAAGGGAATTTTATTAACTTGGCTTTAGCCATGGTGTGTCACACTTTGAAAGTGTGCCAGACCATGCACAATCCACACCTGTTCAAAAAAAATCCTGATTGTTGATTGGCTATGAATTATTTTGCAGGCAATAATTATGGCAGAAGGGTTATTAATGGATGATAAGAATGAACTTACCGGTGGTGGTAGTGGATCAGTGATGGTGAACCAGATGTATGAAAGCTGGTTTTTGGACTATGCCAGCTATGTAATACTGGAGCGGGCGGTGCCTGCTATGGAGGATGGGCTGAAACCTGTGCAGCGGCGCATACTGCATGCCATGAAGGAAATGGATGATGGCCGGTTTAACAAGGTGGCCAACATAATAGGGCAGAGTATGCAGTACCACCCGCATGGCGACGCCTCTATAGGCGATGCTATTGTGGGCCTGGGGCAGAAGGACCTGATGATAGAAACACAGGGCAACTGGGGCGATGCCCGCACGGGAGACAGTGCTGCTGCGCCAAGGTATATAGAGGCCCGGTTATCGAAATTTGCGCTGGAAGTGGCTTTTAATGCTAAGACTACGGAATGGCAGCTGAGCTATGATGGCCGTAAGAACGAGCCGGTGACGCTGCCTATGAAGTTCCCGCTGCTGCTTGCACAGGGCACGGAGGGGATAGCGGTGGGCCTGAGCACCAAGATATTACCCCATAATTTTTGTGAGATCGTAGACTGCGCCATAAAGCACCTGAAAGGGCGGAAATTTGAGTTGTTCCCGGATTTTCTGACGGGCGGGATGATAGATGTGAGTAACTATAATGACGGCGCGCGGGGCGGCAAGGTGCGTGTGCGGGCCCGTATAGAGGAACTGGATAAAAAGACACTGATCATAAAAGATGTGCCTTATGGTATCACTACTCCGCAACTTACGGACAGCATACTGAAAGCGAATGAGAGCGGCAAAATAAAGATAAAGAGCGTAACGGATAATACTGCCAAGGATGTGGAGCTGAACATTCAGCTCGCTCCGGGGGTGAGCACCAACCAGACGATAGATGCGCTGTATGCGTTCACGGATTGTGAGATCTCCATATCGCCGAATGCCTGTATTATTATGGGGGATAAACCCCATTTTGTAGGGGCGAGCGATATGCTACGCCACTCGGCGGAGTTTACCAAGAAGCTGCTGCTGCGCGAACTGGAGATAAAACTGGGCGAGCTGGACGAGGACTGGCACTATTCAAGCCTGGAGAAGATATTTATAGAGAAGCGCATATACCGTGATATAGAAGAGCAGACGACCTGGGAAGGCGTGCTGAAAGCCATAGACGATGGACTGAAACCATACAAGAAAAGGTTCCGTCGTGAGATAACGCAGGACGATATAGTAAGGCTCACAGAAATACGCATCAAGCGGATATCTAAGTACGACACCTTTAAGGCTGATGAACACATAAAGGGTGTGGAGGCCGATATAGCCGAGGTAAAGAATAACATAGCCAATCTGAACGACTATGCGATAAAATATTATGAAAACCTGCTGAAGAAGTATGGCAAGGGCAGGGAGCGCAAAACGGAAATAAGGCCGTTTGAGCTGATAAACGCCAATGTAGCGGCCATAGCCAATACCAAGCTATATGTGAATTATAAGGAAGGCTTTATAGGTACGGGGCTTAAGAAAGATGAGTTTGCATTTGACTGCTCAGATATAGACAGCATCATCGTATTCCGCAAGGATGGGAAGATGCAGGTGACGAAGGTGTCTGATAAGACCTTTGTGGGCAAGGATATTACCCACCTGGCCATCTTCCAGAAAAATGATGAGCGCACCACATACAATATGATGTATATGGATGGCAATACGGGGATCACGTATGCCAAGCGGTTTAACGTGACCGGGGTAACGCGAGATAGGGAGTATGACCTCACCAAGGGCAATACCGGCAGCAAGGTGCAATACTTTACCGTGAACCTGAATGGTGAGGCGGAAGTAGTGACCATAAACCTGCACCCCACCAGCAAGGCGCGCACCAAGGTGTTTGACTACTCATTTGCCGACATGGAGATAAAGAGCAGGGGAGCGCAGGGCAACCAGGTGACCAAGTACCCGGTGAAGGGCGTGAAGCTGAAAGAAAAAGGCCGCTCCACACTTTCGGCCCCACAGATATGGTATGACGACAGCGTAGGCAGGTTGAATAAGGACAATCATGGTATGCTACTGGGCAGGTTTGACGAAGCAGACAGGATCATCACATTTTATAAAGACGGGACTTATGAAGTGACCTCATGCGATGTCAGCAACCGGTATGATGCAGATAATGTGGTACTGATAGAGAAATTCCACCCGGAGAAAGTGATAACGGCGGTATATTTTGATGCGAAGGGCAAGCAGTTCAATGTGAAGCGCTTCCTTATTGAGAGCCAGACACTGAAGAGCCGATATACTTTTATTAAAGACGGGCCGGGGAACTACCTGGAACTGGTGACCACAAAGCAGGAGCCAGTAGTGATAATAAGAAAGGGCAAAAAGAAAACGGACTGGAAGGAAGAGACTGTAGCGCTGCATGAGACAGTGGACATAACTGGCTGGAAAACAATAGGTAGCTTCCTGTCGGAGGATGATATGAAGGAGATATCGCTGGTGTCTGATGCGGTGGATGAGCATGGGGAGCCGGAGGCGCCGACGCTGTTTTAGGAGCCTCACCCCGGCCCTCTCCCGGGGGAGAGGGAGAAGTAGAATGAGTTATGTGCGGCTTATTACGCAGACATGGGAGCTGCAATCCCGATAGCTATCGGGACGCAATTCTCTCATTTCGTTTTCAAGGCCGCCAAGCGCGGGTGATAGTGTGAGTTCTGGGTTTTGAAGGGTGTAGAGACGCAATGCATTGCGTCTTTACGAGTGGCAGAGCAGAAGAGACCAGGTTGTAGTGAGCTTAATAGGTAAATGGCGGAATGATTTTTTACAAAAATTATTATCTTCACAAAGTAATAGGCAGTAAGTACATACGGATTAGATGAAAAAGATAGAATTAGAAATTGTTGCTTTGTCGCATAGTATTACCCAGACACATTCTTATGCAGTGGTGCTGGGTGAGGTGAATGGCCTTCGCCGTTTGCCGATAGTTATTGGTGGATTTGAGGCGCAGGCCATAGCTGTGGCGCTGGAGCGGATGCAGCCCAGCCGCCCGCTCACGCACGATCTGTTTGCCAATTTCATGACAACCTTCGGCATAGAGCTCAATGAGGTGGTCATCTATAAACTGGAGGAAGGGATCTTCTTTGCCAAGCTTATCTGCCACCACGATGATGAAAGTATAGAGATAGATTCCCGCACATCGGATGCGTTGGCGATGGCCGTGCGCGCCAGCTGCAAGATATATACCTACGAAAACATACTGGAGGCTGCAGGCCTGTACCTGGACCAGCCCGAAGGTGCCGGAGGAGGCCCTGCTTCCGATTCAAAGGCAGCACAGATACCCGTGGGCAGCAAGGCTGTACCTGATACCGAAATGAAGGGCATGAACATGGATGAGCTGAACGACCTGCTGCAAAAGGTACTGGAGCAGGAAGACTACGTAAGGGCTATTCATATACGCGATGAGATCAATAGCCGGAAGAAAGCGTAATTTAGTTGTAAGTTGTAAGTCGTAAGTCGTGCTTAAGAGCAGGTAGTCACCCCTCTATTCCCATTTTTCACCCCAAAAGGGGGTGAAATGACGTTCAAATGATAATAATCGCTTCATATAGTGGTTGTATGTACATGTGATTCCTTACTTTTGTTTTGATCACAATTTTACTTTCTTTTAACAAAATCATAAGATGAAGAAGATTTTACTCCTCCTCGGCGGAAGTGTGCTGCTGCATAGCGCTGTATCTGCACAAACTCCAATGGGGTATAACAGGTGCGGCATACAGATGTACCACAACGAAATGATGGCGGCGGATCCTACCTACGCTGCAAGATTAACTGCGCAGAGAAATTCGCTGCAGGCGGCGGCTGATTTTTATATGCAATATAAGGCGGCACACGCGGCCGATGAGAAAACAACAACAGTTTCTGCTGTACCTATTATTTTTCATATCATCATAGATTCAGCTCAGTTCAATGCCATAGGCGGCACCGCCGGCATTATCAATCGCTGTGATTCACAGATCGCTGTGCTGAACCGTGATTATAACCTCCAAAATCCTGATTCAGGCAGTATTCCTTCACTTTGGAAGCCACTCTGGGGAAATGTAGGCATCCATTTTGGGCTTGCGCGGGTAGATCCCAGCGGCAACTGCTCTCCGGGCTATGAAGTAAAGATCATTTCAGGGAGCAGCTTAAGTTACAACGCCGCGAAAAATGCCTCTACCGGGCTTGTCGCATGGGATGTATCTAAGTATTACAATGTTTGGTGCGTGAATCTTACCGGGGGCTTATTGGGTATTACTCAGCCTAAGTCGGAGGGTGCAACCTCAACAAAAATGGGTGTTGTGATCCTTTATACCACACTTGGCTGCACAGCGCAGAATGGCACACCGCCGCCAAATACCGGTGGCGCTGCAGGATGGCTTTATCCCTACAACCTGGGCCGCACGCTCACGCACGAAACAGGCCACTTCTTTGAGATATGGCATCCGTGGGGTGATGATGGTGGCCAATGCCCAACCTGGTCGTCTACCGCAACTATAGCAACGGATAGTACCGGGCTTTCCACAGCAGAAGGTGATGTACTTACCTGTTCTGGCGGAACTGGTAATGACGATGGGCTGAGCGACACTCCTCCTGAATCGGATGATGTGTATGGCAATCCCAATTACACAGTCACCGGCGGTACTACAAACGACTGCTGTAAATGGCATATTACCGGTACCGATACAGTAAACACACAGCCTAAGGGTATTGCCTGCCTCAGCTATATGGACTATACCGATGATGATGCAATGCACCTGTTTACAACCATGCAGGCCGCTGTAATGTCTTCGATGGCGCTTGTGCCTCCGGGCAGCGCAGGAACTACAGCCGGCACAGGCGCAGTAGGGGAGAATTATAACCTGACGCAAAACCCGAGCCTGCTGGTAGCATGTACTACTTCTTCTACAGGTGTAGCGCCTTCGCCAACAGAACTGAACAGCAGTCTGAGCGTTTATCCTAACCCAACAACGGGCGAGATCAATGTATCTATAAACTCACAGGCCGAAACACTCAACAGTATTGCAGTGTTTAACTTACTGGGCCAGCAGGTTGCAACTGTAACTGGCGTGCCTGGCAAGGATTATTATACTCTTAGCTTATCTGGCATGAGCAAGGGTATTTATTTTGTGAGGTTCGATTTTGCGTCGGGTAGTGTGACCAGGAAAGTATTGCTTCAGTAATTTGGAGTACTGATATGGATCATGACATATGAAAACGCTTACCGGGCCGGTGAGCGTTTTCGTTTAACGGTAGCGGAATACGTAGTAGTATTTACTTTTTGCTTTTACTTAAACTATTTGGAGTCAATACTATCTAAGAGCCATACTGTTGGTTAGTTCACTTAGGATATTAACGATAATGATCATTTTAATGCATTTAAATAATATGAAAAAGAGAATACTTATACTCGTTGCGGGAATATTGATTAGTTGCGGCGCTTTTGCACAGGCCAGGCATTCCATAAAGTGCGGTGTGCAGAAACGGCACGAGGCGATAATCGCCAGGCATCCGGAATATGCCCAATTCCTAAAAGATCAGCGGGCCTCATTGCAGGCTGCAGCTGACTTTTACAAACAATATAAACTACAAGGGAGGGATGAACGGACAACCGCGATATCGGCTGTGCCTGTGGTATTTCACATTGTTGTGGACTCGGCTCAATTCAATGACATGGGCGGTACTGCAGGTATCATCAGGCGTTGCGACTCCCAGATCACGGTATTGAACCACGATTACAACAGGCAAAATGCGGATTCTGCGCTGATCCCATCCGGCTGGAAACCACTGTATGGGAATGTTGGTATTTCTTTCGGGCTGGCGCACAAGGATCCAGGCGGCAATTGCTCACCGGGCTACGACGTTAAAATTATACCAGGGACTTCGCTTACAGACGTAGGATTTGACCTGGATACCGAAACCGTAGCTGCGGAAAAAATGGCTGGTACCGGTCTGCCGGCATGGGATGAAAACAAGTATTACAACGTTTGGTGCATCAATTTTACCGGCACGTCTAACGGTACGCTGGGTATCACAACCTGCAGGAGTGACGTAGCAGGCGGCTTTGCCAACTCATGGGAGGTGGGTGTAGATATTCTGTACAACACACTTGGCTCTACAGGGCCTACCGGCGCCGCGACAGGTATGGGGAGCTGGCCAAATCCTTTCAACCTTGGCCGTACGCTTTCGCATGAAACGGGGCATTTTTTTGAGATATGGCACCCATGGGGCGATGATGATGGCCTTTGCCCCTGGGATGCAGGAGGAGGAGATGATGGATTAACCGATACGCCGCCAGAATCTGATGCGGTGTACGGTACGCCCACATACACCGTGGCAGGCGGGACTATCAATGATGCCTGCCAGGACAGTACAGGAGTAAATGTGCAGCCCATTGGAATTGCCTGCCTCAGCTATATGGACTATACGGATGATAATGCCATGAACCTGTTTACCACTGACCAGGCAAATGCGATGGCCTCAATGGCACTATTGTCGCCGTCGTCTGTAGTCGGTGTTACGGGTTATGGTACTATTGGTGAGAGTTATAGCCTTACCCAGAACCCGTCCTTGCTGGTTGCCTGTACCAATGGTGTGGCGCCATCGCCTACGGAACTGAGGAGCAGCCTGGGTATATATCCCAACCCCACTACCGGCGAAGTGAATATCTCGGTTAATTCGGTAGCTGAAACACTTAATGATATAGTTGTATTAAATCTGCTGGGTCAGCAGGTAGCAATAGTAAACGGACAGAACAAAGATTATTATTCTATAGACCTATCAGGATTGAGTAAGGGTATTTACTTCGTAAAATGTAACTTTGCATCCGGAAGTGTTACCCGGAAAATATTGTTACAATGATAGTGAACCCACTGAATCTTGCTGAAGTTTTAAAACGATCGAATTTAGATAAAGCCCTGCTTACGATAGCAGATAAAGTACAAAACGGAGAACGCCTTTCGGAAGAGGAGGGCGTTCTTCTTTTTGAAAAAGGAGAGTTGGGCTTCGTCGGCGCACTGGCCAATTATGTGGCAGATAAGCTGCATGGCGGCAAGGTGTACTTCAACCGTAATTTTCACATAGAGCCTACCAATGTGTGCGTGTTTACGTGTAATTTCTGTTCTTATTCGCGGCAGTACAAGCACCGCGATGATGGCTGGGAGCTGGGCATGGAGCAGATGCTGGACATAGTGCGCAAGTATGACGGGCAGCCAGTGACGGAGGTGCATATAGTGGGGGGGGTGCACCCGAAGATGAACCTGGAGTTTTTCTGCGAACTGCTGAGCAAGATAAGGGCGCACAGGCCAGACCTGCACATAAAGGGTTTTACGGCAGTGGAACTGGACTATATGATACGCAAGGCCAAGCTGAGCATTGAGGATGGTATGAAGAAACTGAAAGATGCCGGGCTGCAATCTATGCCGGGCGGGGGTGCCGAGATTTTTCACCCGGATGTGCGCAATGTGATCTGCGCCGATAAGGTGGACGGAACGGGATGGCTGCATATACATGAAGTAGCGCACAACCTGGGCATGCATTCAAATGCCACCATGCTTTACGGCCATGTAGAGAAATATGAGCACCGCGTAGACCATATGAGCCGCCTTCGGCAACTACAGGATAAAACAGGCGGCTTCAATTGCTTTATACCGCTGAAATTCCGGAATGGGGACAATGATATGTCGCACATAGCTGAGTCAACGATCGTGGAAGATCTGCGGCTGTATTCGATTGCCCGCGTCTTCATGGATAACTTTAAAAATCTGAAAGCCTACTGGCCTATGCTGGGCAGGCAGACGGCGCAACTTTCACTTGCTTTTGGAGTGAATGACTTGGACGGTACTATAGATGATACGACCAAAATATACTCTATGGCCGGGGCGGAGGAGCAAAAACCATCTCTTAGCACAGAGGAACTGTGTGATATGATTCATGCTGTGGGGCGCATACCTGTAGAAAGGGATACCTTGTATAATGAGATAAAGGTGTATGAGGAAGCGGTGGGGTAAGTTTATAGGTAGTTTTTAGTATAAAACCGATTAATTGACTTTGTAAGACGATAAAGTGTACTATTTATGCGAGACATCACGTTGTCCGTACCGGAAAAAGATTATTCGTTTTTTATTAAGTTGATAAAAAATTTGAATTTTGTGCAGGTAAAAGAAAGCAAAAAGGCAAGATCCAGACAAGAATTTCTTGACGGATTTAAGGACGCGATCGAAGAGTTAAACCAGGTAAAAGCCGGAAAATTGAAAGGCATACCTGCAAAGACTTATTGAATGAGTTATAATGTTGTAGCTATACCCAGATTTAAGAGCGAGCTAAAGCAATTGGCAAGAAATTCCATTCGCTTAAGGAAGAATATACAAATCTTATAGAAAAACTGGAAGATTGGATTTAATTAAAACGATCAAATACCCCTACGGTATATGCAAAGTAAACTGCGTCAATACCATACGGAGGTAATTGATAAAATAAACAGCATTCCTTCTGATATCCCCGCACACCGTAAGGCTTTCAAGCTTGGCTATTCGTTTTCAAAGCTCCCGTTTAAGGAGCAATTGCTCATTTGGGACTATATCTGGCATCATTCCAAAAATTTCCGGGCGCAGCTACATGCTTACTTCTTTTTGGAGGATGCAGTGAAGAATAAAGCGCATCATGCGGCCATATGGGCTACATCAGTGGCATGGCAGGAAGGGGTAGATGACTGGCCGCTGCATGATTCACTTTCCAAGATAAATACCAAGTTGCTGGAGTCTTATCCCAACGAAGTTTATACGCAATTGGCAGCGTGGAATAAAGATGAAGACCTATGGAAGCGCCGGCAGTCGCTGGTGAGCCTGCTATATTACAGCCGGACAAAAAAAGAGTATTTGCCTTATAAAAAGATAGAAGCGCTGGTAACGCCGTTGCTGGGCGATAAGGAATATTATGTACAGAAAGGCGTAGGCTGGACTTTGCGGGAAATGAGCAATGTTTATCCTGCGGAGACGATGGGGTTTGTTAAGCAGCATATAAAGAAGATAAGCCCGATAGCGTTTACTATAGCTATTGAGAAAATAAGAATGGATGAGAAGGATGCGTTAAAGGAGCTGAGGAAGATGTAGCCACGCGTGTGCTTTTTTATTTCGTGAGGCTGTTTTCCCGAAAGAATCGGGACTGGCTGTTCCTCGCAGAGGTTTTTTAGTTCAATCAATTATCTTTACCCCATGAACCGTACGCAATTAGTTGAATCCATTTTCAGCAAAAAATCTGTGCTCTGTGTGGGGCTGGACACAGATGTGACCAAGATACCCAAGCACCTGCTACAAGAAGAAGACCCGGTGTTTGCCTTCAACAAAGCGATCATTGACGCAACGAAAGACCAGGCCGTGGCCTATAAGGTCAATACTGCATTTTATGAAGCGCAGGGCCTGAAAGGGTGGGTGAGCATGGAGAAAACGCTTAATTACATACCCACGGGCATTTTCACAATAGCAGATGCGAAGCGTGGTGATATAGGTAATACCTCTGAGCAATATGCACGTACGTTCTTTCATACTTATCCGTTCGATAGTGTGACCATAGCACCATATATGGGTGCGGATAGTGTGAAGCCATTTTTGCAGTTTGAGGGCAAGTGGTCTATAGTGCTGGGGCTGACCTCTAATGCCGGAAGTGCGGATTTTCAGTTGCAGCAGTGCGGCGATGAGCTGCTGTATCAAAAAGTGCTGAAAACTGTGGCCTCGTGGGGCACGCCGGAGAATATAATGTTTGTGATAGGCGCTACAAGGAAAGAGCAGCTACAGGAAGTGCGGGCATTGCTGCCGGAGCATTTTTTCCTGGTGCCGGGCGTGGGTGCGCAGGGGGGAGATGTGGATACAGTATGCCGGAATGCATTCAACAAAGATGCCGGGGTGCTGATAAACGTATCGAGAGGGATCATATTTGCCGATAGCAGCGTTGCATTTGCGGAGCGGGCCAATGAAGAGGCAAGGAAATATCAGAAGGAAATGAGTGTATTCTTTTAACACCACTTTTATTTTGCTAACTTCCTTAAAATGGGTAATTTTGCGGCGGTTTTATCATCGTTATTTATAATTTAATATGTCGGGACAACTTAAAGAGGTTCGTAATCGTATCAAGTCAGTAACATCTACCCAGCAGATAACCAAGGCTATGAAGATGGTGAGCGCGGCAAAACTGCGCCGCGCACAGGATGCAATCATCCAGATGCGCCCATATACTCAGAAGCTGCAGGAAATGCTGAGCAATATAGTAAGCAATGCATCGGCAGAGGGCGGTATGCCACTGGCAGATGAGCGGCCTGCAGAAAAAATACTGATGATACCTATTACCAGCGACAGGGGCCTTTGCGGCGGTTACAATACCTACGTAATAAAAATGACCCGTGAGATCATTAAGGCTAAGTATGCAAACCAGTTTGCCAAAGGGAATGTGACCGTATTGCCAATAGGTAAAAAAGGCTATGAATACTTCCAGCGCAATAACTATAATCTGGTTGAAGACTACTGGAACATCTTCTCCGACTTGTCTTTTGATAATGTGCGCACAGCGGCACAGTATGCACAACAGGCATTCCTGGATAAGCAATATGACCGCGTGGAACTGGTATATAGCCAGTTTAAAAATGCAGCTACACAGATATTCGTAGCTGAGCCATACCTGCCGATACCAAAAACGCCGAAGGTAACCGGCACTAAAAAGAGCGTGGATTTCATTTTTGAACCATCTATGGGTGTGCTGCTGCAAGAGCTGATGCCCAAAATACTGAACACACAGGTGTTCAAAGCTGTGCTTGATGCAAATGCCTCAGAACATGGTGCCCGCATGACCGCAATGGATAAGGCGAGTGAAAATGCCAATGAGCTGCTGAAGTCGCTGAAAATCAGCTACAACAGGGCACGCCAGGCGGCCATCACTACCGAGCTTACGGAGATAGTGAGCGGGGCTGCGGCATTGCAGGGGTAGGGGCCTCACCCCGGCCCTCTCCGAAGGAGAGGGTGAGGTCGAGTGGGCTACGTGCTAGTATAAGACTAAATGGGAGAGGGTGGGTAGTGTGAGCGAAAAATTTACTATTGAGCAACAATTTATAATGATTAAACCCTTGCAGCAATGCAGGGGTTTTTACTTTCTGCAAATCGTATCTTCTTAGTTATCTTTGGCGGAGATGCGGCAGTTTTTTTTTAACCTCACACTTGCATTCCGGGCTATACGCACCAACCGTTTACGGTCCACGCTTACTATTACGATAATAGGGCTGGGCATTATGGCCCTCGTGGGGATACTTACGGCCAAGGACGTAATGCAGCAAGCCATTGAAACTAACCTCAGCAGCATGGGCGTTAATTCGTTCCAGATCGTGAATGAGGTGGTAAAGAAAAAGAATCACCGGGGCAGGCGCACTTCGGTGGAAAAGAATATTACGTTTGATGAAGCGAGGGCTTTCCGCGAACGGTTCACTTTCCCCAGCATAGTAAGTATTTCGGTGGATGGTACCAGCATAGCAACTGTTCATCATGCATCTGAAAAAACGAACCCGAATGTGCACGTGACCGGGGTGGAAGAGACCTACCTTGCGGCAGTGGACACCAAGCTGGATGCGGGGCGTAACTTCTCGGTATCTGAAATACAATCGGGTAGCTATACTTGTATCTTAGGTAGCGGGGTGGCAAAGAAATTGTTTAAACAAAACCCGGATGCAGCGGTCAATAATGAGGTATCGATAGGTGATGTAAAATACACGGTGATCGGTGTTATGGAATCTAAGGGTGGGAGCATGAACGGGGATAATGATAATGCAGTGATCATCCCGCTCAATACTTCGAGGGCATTGTATGGCGGCGATAACAGCTACTTGATAACAGTGATCGTGCCAGATGTGAAAATGAAAGATTTTGCGGGAGAAGAAGCTGAAGGGCTGTTCCGCGTGATACGGAAGCTGCCGCTGGGAGGAAGTGATAATTTTTCGGTGACCCAAAATAATGAGCTGGTAAGCATAGTGCTGGACAGCACTAAATACGTGCGGTGGGCTGGGGTGATTATTGGTATTATCACTTTGCTGGGTTCCGTGATCGGGTTGATGAATATCATGCTGGTATCAGTAGCTGAGCGCACACGGGAGATAGGTGTAAGTAAGGCGCTGGGAGCCAGATCATCAATTATTAAAAAGCAATTCCTTACCGAGTCAATACTCATCAGCCTTATGGGGGGATTTGTAGGTATCATTTTCGGTATGCTGATCGGGAACGTGCTGGGGTTTGCCTTTCATACGGGGTTTGTAGTGCCCTGGCTGTGGATAACAATGGGTGTTAGCCTCTGTGCGATCGTGGGTGTGATATCCGGGATATACCCGGCGATCAAAGCCTCCAAACTTGATCCGATAGTGGCGTTGAGGTATGAGTAGATAATTTGAAAATATGCAAATTTGAAAATGTGCAAATGCCGTAAAAATATAGCAATGAGTTGGCTAGCTTCTTGATTCTCCAAGTAAATATTTCGAGCTTTTTTTGAATTTAAAATGACAGGATTAGTTTATAAATCGACGGGAAGCTGGTACCTGGTGCAGGATTGGGAAGGTAACTTCTGGGATGCGCGCATAAAAGGTAAAATGAAGATCGATGAGGATATCTCATCGACCAATCCAATTGCTGTTGGCGATAACGTTGTGTTTGATATTGAGGACGATGGGGTAAAGACAGGCATTATTAAAGAAGTTACGGACCGGCACAATTATATGGTACGTGTCTCCCCGCATAACAAAAATCAGAAGCACATCATTGCCGCCAATATTGATATGGCCTTGCTGGTGACATCGATAGCAGACCCGCGTACCTCTACGGGCTTCATAGACCGCTTTCTGATAACTGCCGAGGCTTATCACATACCTGCCATCATAGTTGTAAACAAGACCGATCTGCTGAAAAAGAAACACGAAGATGTTTTGCAACTATGGCAGGAAATATATGGAAGGGCAGGGTATGAGGTGTATCCTGTTGCCGCAAAAGATAAGGCCACATTGTCTGCGCTTGAAACAAAGCTGTTGGGTAAAACAACATTGTTCAGCGGGCATTCGGGTGTAGGCAAGAGCACGCTGGTGAACCAGTGCATACCCGGCTTGGATATTAAGACGAAAGTAGTATCTGGCTGGAGCGGCAAGGGGCAGCACACGACCACGTTTGCAGAGATGTTTGAACTGCCGGGTGGCGGAAAGATCATAGATACGCCGGGAGTAAAAGAATTTGGGCTGATCGATTTTGAGAAAGAGGAGCTGTCGCAATACTTCCCGGAGATGCGGGCAGTAATGAAGGATTGTAAATTCAATAACTGCCTGCACCTGAATGAGCCGGGATGTGCCGTGAAGCAGGCAGTGATAGATAAAAGAATTTCAGAAGACAGGTACGTGAGCTATGTGGCTATACTGGAGAGTATAGAGAAGAAATGGTAGCCAGTAGGTTAAGAGATTAAGAGGTTAAAAAGTTAAAAGGTTAAGAGGTAAAAAACACCCCAAATGCTTTTATTATGATCATATACAACGTTACAGTTAAGGTGGATGCAGATGCCGCAGATGCATGGGTGAAGTGGATGAAGACGGAGCACATGGCAGATGTAATGAGCACAGGTTTATTTATCGACTGCCGGCTGTGCAGGCTGCTGGAACAGGATGAAGCTGAGGGCGTAACTTATGCTGCGCAATATATGCTGGACAGCATAGACCAATACAACACCTACATTGATAAGCATGCACAGCATATGCGTGAAAAAGGGTTCAGGCTGTTTGGCGCAAAGTTTGCGGCCTTCCGCACGGTGATGGAAATTGTTTGATAATGCATGGTGGCAAGGCTTTCGGGCATTTGTTAATGAAGCAAATTTCCTGCCAATCTGCTAAAAAGGCCTATTGTAAGGTGTTTCAGGGCATTTCGTTTTTGCGGAATTGGATGTGGAATGTTAATAACTTGTGGAAACTGGCTTCAGGCAAGGGTTTGAAACGGCAAAATTCTTTTTAAAGGTATTTGGAAGTGCAATAAACGTGAGTATATTTGTCTCATTCACAAAAATATTATTTCACATCTAAAAACTAAAAAGCATGAACAAGGCTGAATTAATTGACAAAATTGCAAAAGACGCAGGCATTACTAAAGTGCAGGCAAACGATGCATTGGATGCATTTACAGGCGCAGTAGTATCTACGCTTAAAAAAGGAGATCGTGTTACATTAGTTGGCTTCGGTACATTCTCGGTATCTGAGCGCGCTGCACGCAATGGCCGCAATCCACAGACTGGCGCGGTTATCAAGATCAAAGCACGCAAAGTACCTAAGTTTAAAGCAGGTAAAGAATTTTCTACAAAGATCGGCAGCGGCAAGAAATAAGCTATCCGCCAAAGAAAGAAAGAGCAAGGTGCTGAAAAGTCCTTGCTTTTTTTTATTTTTGCACCCTAAACAAACAGAAATCATGGGAAGAGGTGATAAACGTACCAAGCGCGGAAAAATTAGTTCAGGAAGTTTTGGCAAGTCGCGCCCCGCACGCGTAGTGAAAAAAGTTGTAGCTAAAACAGAAACCGAAAAGCAGGCTTAATACCAGCTAAATGAAATCCAGGCCCCTATTAATAATAGGCGGCCTTTTTTTCTATTAGGGCATCCCAATTAAAACAGGTCCAATGGCTGTATTTCATACACAGGATATTTCAGGCAAACGCTTCCTCGTTACTGGCGGCGCTGGGTTTATAGGTTCGCACATAGTGGAATACCTGCTTAATAACGGGGCCGGGAAGGTGCGCGTGCTCGATAACCTGGCTACTGGGTTGCTCAGTAATATTGCCTTGTTTGAAGGTAATAGCCGTTATGAATTTATGGAGGGGGACATTCGTGATGCCGCAACGTGCACAAAGGCATGTGAAGGAATCGATCACGTCACTCACCAGGCAGCCCTTGGTTCTGTGCCTCGGTCTGTGAAAGACCCTGTTATCAGCAATGAAGTGAACGTAAGCGGCTTCGTGAATATGATCACTGCTGCAAAGGATGCTCAGGTAAAGACATTCGTCTATGCTTCATCGTCCTCGGTATATGGCGATGAGCCTAATCTGCCTAAGAGGGAAGAGCGCACTGGCAACTTATTATCTCCATACGCCGTAACTAAAATGGCCAATGAGTTGTACGCTTCCGTGTTCAGCAGGCTCTATGGCATGAAGGTGATCGGCTTCCGGTACTTCAATGTTTTCGGGCCGCGGCAGGACCCTGAGGGGCCTTATGCTGCGGTTATCCCGTTATTCGTAAGTGGTATCCTGAGCGAAACTCCGGTATATATAAACGGGGACGGTATGCAGACCCGCGATTTTACTTTTGTTGAGAATGCCGTGCAGGCGAATATAAGAGGTATGCTTACTGATAATGAAGCTGCATTCGGGCAGGTGTATAATGTGGCTGTGGGTGCAAATTTTACCGTTAATTTTTTATACGAAGCTATCCGCGAACAACTTGGTAAAGAGCACCAGGCCACCTACAGGGAGGGCCGTTCCGGTGATATCCGTGATTCACTGGCCGATATTTCAAAAGCAAGGCAGCTATTGGGTTATGAGCCGACCCTGCAATTTTTGGACGGGTTGAGGCTGACGGTGGAGTATTTTGTCGGGAAGTAGTGAAATGGGTTTAGTTACCTGTATTATTCATTTCCTTGTTCATTATCTTCATGTTGGCTATATATTCTTTCAATTTCCTTTCTTAATTCATTTTCATTAGGCAAATAAAGCTGGTATTTACTCACGTACAGTTGTGAATTTATATTGTGCATTGCATATTTAATCTGTAGTTCATCTTTTTGTCTTGCCATTACTATACCTATAGGCGGATTGTCATCTTCGGTATTTTCTTCATTTTCAAAATATCCAAGGTACATATTCATCTGCCCTACATCGCTGTATCCAGCTTCTTCTTTTTTCAGGTCTATCAGTACAAAGCATTTCAATATTCTATGGTAAAAAACGAGGTCAACATAGTGATGCCTATTTCCTAACGTTACTCTATATTGCCTGCCTACAAATGCAAAACCTTTTCCAAGCTCCAATAAAAAATGCTGTAGATTTTCTATTATCAAGCTTTCCAGATTATTCTCTGACGTATGATACGGCTCGGGAATTTTTAGAAATTCCAGTACATATGGTTCTCGAAGCAGATCTGCTGGATTTTGAATTAATTGCCCCTGTCTTGCCAATTTTAGAACACCTTCTTTATCTTTTGATGCTGCAAGGCGAAGAAAAAGAGAGGCTTTCTTTTGCCTCCTAAGTTCTGGAATTGACCAGTTTTCAAGTATAGATTGTTGTTCATAAAAGCTACGTTCCAGGTCGTCGTCTATCTTAACCAATTCGACATAATGGCTCCAGCTCAATTTGTGTGAAGCCTTCTCACAAATTGGATAGCGTAAGTAAAACAGCCGCATATAGCTAAGGTTAGATCGGCTAAAACCTTTGCCATGCACATTACTAAGGTCACTGGAAAGAATTTCGAGCAAAGATTTACCATATGATGCCTTTGCTTTACCACCCTGCTCAAAATTGACAATGTATTGGCCTATTTGCCAATAGGTGTCAATCAAATAGCTGTTTACAGCTCTTGCTGCTTGTGCCTGGGCATTAGTATAAACTCCGGATATACTTGTTAATAGGTTGCTGTAACCATCTATATGAGATACTTCGTTATTCATTTGTAATTTTTTCGGGGACACAGGCACTCTCTTGGGCAGTTAGGACTTCATTTTTTATAGAACAGCAGTGGAAAAACTTGTTAGTTTGTTTATTTGATTCAAACGAAGTTTCTCAATAATAGTTTCATTAATTTCAAATTTCCAAGTGCCGTTATCTTGCTCTTCTGCTCGAGAAGAACTATTGTCAATTGACACAAAGCATTGGTTCAAAATTTCCCGAAATTTTTGTGCGTTTTTGTCTTTGACGATAAATATCATGACTATAGTTTTAAATGATCGATTTTGGAATAGTTATTTTAAAGCTCGATGCTCCACTGGAGGAAACATGCTAGTCCAAATAGTTATTTTGGGATTCAGAACCAAATCATTTAAAAGTTGCAATTCTGTAGGTGCCATTTCCGATATTTTCTTACCGGATTGTATTGATCCTTTTCCCTTATACTTATAAAATAGATTTGTCGTAGGTAATTTCCCATGCGAGCTCTCGATATATTCTACACATTTATCATTAATTGTAGATTTCTTAATCAATTGATGTAATTCAACCGGAATGTAATGGGTGCTTAATATGGATTTCATTATGCATATGCAATCGTCATAGGTAAAGTAATTTGAAAAATATGTCCAATAAGAAACATCGTTTTCTTTTCCATCCTCTTCCATTACTGTTCTCTTTCCGTAAGTATAAAAGTTGAGATTTTTTAGTACGTTATAGCTAAAGGGTTCAAGTATGTCTCTTCCAATGCATTTGGCAATAAATATCTGCTCGTTTAGAACGAAAATGAACTCCAATTCTGTTGGATTATAGTCGTCACAACTAAGTCCATCCTCTTTATATGAAGCCGACACAATTTTTATATTGTTGAAATCCATACGCTGCAATGATAATTTAACGGAAAATATAAAAATAATACAAGTTTATTACGCATTGCAAGCATTTTTTTATTCAATCCCGGCCAATACCTCGTAAAACTTATAGCAATCCTCAAAAGTATTGTACAGCGGCACCGGGGCTATGCGTATTACGTTGGGTTCCCGCCAGTCGGCTATGATGCCCTTGCTGGTTAGGGTATCAAATACTTCCCTGCCTTTATCGCCAAACAGCATGGATAGCTGGCAGCCGCGCCTGGATGGCTCTGTTGGGGTGATGATCTCGAACGGAAGGTGTGTTATTTGCCGGAGCAGGAATTCCATGTAGCCCGTCAGCTTTATGCTTTTCTCCCGGAGTGTATCTATCCCGGCTTTGTCGAAAATGTCCAGCGAGGCATTATGCGCTACCATGTTGAATACCGGTGCATTGCTCATCTGCCAGCTCGCAGCTCCCTTTTGCGGTATAAAGCCTTTCTGCATTTTGAAGCGGGTCTTCTCGTCGTTTCCCCACCAGCCGCCTAGCCTGAATAGGGTAGGGTCGTTACCATGGCGCTCATGCACATATGCTCCGCCTACACCTCCGGGGCCTGAGTTCAGATACTTATAAGAGCACCAGCAGGCAAAATCCACATTCCAGTCGTGCAGCTTCATGGGTATGTTGCCCACCGCATGAGCAAGGTCGAAGCCTGCATATGCGCCGGCGTTATGGGCAGCCTTGGTGATGTTTTCGAGATCGAAGAACTGGCCGGTATAGTAGTTTACCCCGCCTATCATTACCAGGGCCAGTGAGTCGCCGGCTTCGTTGATCGCGTTGATGATATCGGCATCTTCTATGAGGTTAGCACCTTCTGCGGGTGTTATCTCTATTATTGCATCCTCGGGGTCATAGCCGTGCATGCGTACTTGTGTCTCTATTGCGTATTGGTCTGATGGGAATGCGCCTGCCTCCATAAGTATCTTGTAGCGCTTACCGGAAGGGCGATAAAAAGATAACATCAGCATGTGCAGGTTCACCGTGAGGGTATTCATTGCAACCACCTCGTCCTTGTTTGCGCCTACTATTTTAGCCAGCCGCTCTGCAAAAAAATGATGGTACGAAAACCAAGGATAACCTGCTTTGAAATGCCCCTCTACGCCATATCTTGCCCAGTCACTCAGCTCTTTGTCCATCAGGTAGCTTACGCTCTTTGGCTGCAGGCCAAGCGAGTTGCCGCAGAAATAGCGCACATCTTCCCCTTCGTGCTGCGGAAACAGGAAGCGCTCCCGGAAGGGAAATAATATATCGGTCTGGTCCTGGTCTCTTGCGTATTCGTGGGTGGCCTCGTATGGAGTTGACATTCGGTACTAAAGTTTCGGCAAAAATAGCAAGGGCAATCTTAAAAACGAATTAGCAGGAGTTTTTCAGGTATAATTCTTTATTCCTTTACTGTTCACAGGCCTGGCAGCAACAACGAGCCCACCCGGTTGCCGGGGGGGGGGCTAAGGCAGGGCTACCTACTCATCGAAACCCCGCTTCGTCCAAACATTTGCAAGCATCTCACCTGCCAAACAAAGCCCGCGCATATTAAAATAAAAAAGATAATCACAATTTTAAAAACCCGAAAACCCTTGCCCATCCTGCATTTTACTCGATTTTGCTTCGCGTTTTGTGAGTATCCCTAATTTCCATCTTCCTACTTTTGTTTTCTCACGCTTGGCGGTCTTAAAAACACAATGAGGGAAACAGCTTTGCGGCTTGGCGAGAAACCTTTACGCCTTCGTGAGAGATTTTCCACCTCACAACAACAAAGAACAGGCACATGAAACAGGAACAACAAGAGCAGGCGCAGCGCCTCTATTTTCAAACAGATCTCAGCAAAACCGAGATCGCATCCATGCTCGGTATCAGCCGCCGCACCCTTTGCTATTGGGTACGCGATTACAACTGGGACCACATCAAAAAGAGCGCACAGCACATCCCCTCGCAGCTCGCAGAGAATTGCTACTTCATCATGGCTAAAATGCAGGAAGACATTTTATCTGAAGAGCGTCGCGAAAAAGCGCCAACCTACCAGGAGGTCAACGCCCTCTACAAGCTCACGCTCACCATCAATAAGCTCAAA
>CAIRTW010000162.1 GCA_903881585.1 uncultured Bacteroidota bacterium
ATAGCCTTAGTGCTCAACCTCGTCAATATGACGAGGCAAGCACTTCTGTCCCTATACCAATGGCTAATAAAACAGCACTATTATACATCCATTTTACTAATGAGCGAATGTTGAGTTATTTAGCAACCCCGAAGTAAATGCTCCATGGTGGGCTAAGAACCGTAAACGCTTCATTAAGTGAACATACCGCCGAACGATCTATTTTTTATTTAGGGTCACCGCCGAGTCCCGCGAAGGGCGGAGACTCTGCGGGGACTGAAAATTCAGCTCCTGTGCCTTGATTACCGCTGAGTCCCGCGAAAAGCGGAGACTCTGCGGGATTGGACGTTTTAAAAGAAAAGAGCCATTACGTCAGACATATCTATAGCTGCATAGTTTTGAGGAATTTTAGGATTCATTCTATTTAATCGACTTATAGCCTGTTGTTTCAAGTTCGAGTTGAATACAAAATAATATGTTCCATGTAGATTTTCAGGACTGTATAAGGCAATAGTTGATCCCGTAACCTTATCTAAGAGTTCCTTTCTATCTAAATTTTTCAAATTTTCGTAATTGAATCGATATTCCATAAATACCACTTCGCCATTATCGGTAATAAAAGAAGAATCCATTGATTTGACAGTCTTACGTTTTTCTTTTGAAGCAATTCGGTGTTCAACGCAATCCATATTAAGAACCACTTCATCACCAGCAAAGCCCAAGTCTTGCCCAATATAGCCATCCCTTTTTATTAACTTGTCCACCGATTCCAAGCATTCTTCCTTATTAATAGCGCGAGCGTAATCTGACGTAGCCTGTTTCGAGTATTTCATTAGATGCCGTACTGATTTATTCGCTCAAGAGCAATATTGAAGGACGCGAATATGGGATCAATATCAATGTTCAATGACTTGTAATTGTATTTAAACTTTTCTTCAGATTTCTCAGCCAAATAATAATTTACTTTATCAAGCGTTCCTTCCTTTTCGGAGATATAACGAATTGCACTTACCATGTCCGGATTGTGTGTAGCTATGAAAAATTTCACGCCGAAATGTTTATTTAACATTACAACGATTCTTGCATATTCTATTATCCACTGTGGATGCAAATGTGATTCTGGTTCGTCAATAATCATCAATGTTTTATCGTTGATTGAACCATTTTTCAATAATAGCTGTAAAATAGAGAATGATTTTATTCCTGTTGCTACGTCAAGAAGGTTGAAAATTTGTCCGTCAGTACGATGAAACTTGAAATCTTCAGCTGAATAAACGGTATCATCAGAGGTGACTTGTCCTTGTATAATTTGCGAGTTAATTAAATTTGCTATACTATTATTTTCATTACCTGTTCTTTGCATCAATTCAAGCAAGTCATCCCAGTGCTGATTAGAGCTTGTTTCCCCATAAAATATCATAGGAGAATCAATATAAATTGCATTTTGTACACTATAAGGAATTGATAGTTGTTCGCTATCTAAAGCAACGATAGGACTACCATATTCTAAAACTTCGAATCTCTGCGGAAGATCCTCTTTTGAGAATATTCTTATTAGTTCTTCAATGAATATCGATGTAGGACGTGAACTTATAATAGACTGTGCTTTGGTAAATTGCTCTTGAATAAATGTTCTCAGCGCTACAAAGGATTCCTGCATTTTCAAATCATTTTCCTTTGGCTTTAGAACATCAATTAAGATGCGATTAATTCGATTTTGTTTTAGTGGGGATATCTCACTACCATCTGAATTTATATGATAATTTTCCACTGTAGAAATTGCATCTTGCCACTTAAAGATTTCATCGCCTAAAAACTCCGATTCCATCACGCCCTTTTTTAGGGTTTGAGAATATCTTCTATGGCTTTCACGAACATCCGAGGTATCAGAAATCCGGTATTCTTGAAACATGATATCTAAAAGCTGTGATATGTCTCGCAAGTCATGTAACAGTTTCCTTTTTACGATCTTATCGTATCCTGCGACAGTTCGATAAAGAAAATATAGAAGTTTAGAAATAGAGCTCTTACCAGATCCATTTTCACCAGCTACAACAGTAATGCCGTTTATTGCAATATTTGCGTGTTCTACAGCACGGAATTTGTCAACAATAACATTAATATCAGGGATTTTTTCCATTATTTAAATGAATTTGCGGTTAAACATAGCGAGCATATCTACTATGTCTATATTTTAAAAAGCTAACTTTTAATAGATGGTAGAAAATAAAAGCGAAAATAGTCAATATTCACAAAACAATCCAAGATATAAAGTCATTAAAATGATTCACATAATCATCGTCAAAATTATAACCATAATAGTATTATGTTTTGACACGTTGCAAATTAAGAAAACACACGATTCTAAAAGCAATTTCTCTATGAATTTAAAATGATCGTCTAATTAAGAATATGTTACTTTTTCAATTAGTCTCTGCCTTTAGTATCGCAGTTAATTTCCTTTGCGACGCGTAAATTTTATCTAATCTTCAAATATTAGGTTCGACATTTCCCTTGTCAAGCGCAACTGAAACAGCAGCATATGCTCACATTAAAAAAATACGCGCCAATCCATTCCTCAATTCCATTTACCTTTACCCCTATCTATGCCCACAAGTTATCCCAAGAGTAAATTGAAGGTCCTGCTGCTGGAAAATGTAAGCGATGAAGCCGTTCAGGAGTTCCGGCAAAACGGCTATGAAAATATCACTCATCTGAAAACCGCTCTGACAGAAGAGGAGCTGGTGAGCCGCATAGGCAATGTGCATATACTGGGCATACGGTCTAAAACAAATGTAACAGCCAAGGTGCTTGAAGCAGCGGAAAAACTCCTGGCAGTTGGCTGCTTCTGTATCGGCACGGACCAGGTGGATATGACCGCAGCCATGCGGAAAGGTGTGGTAATATTCAACGCACCGTATTCAAATACCCGCTCCGTGGCAGAACTGGTGATCGGCACGGCCATCATGCTCATACGCCGCATACCAGAGAAGAATAAGCTGATGCACGAGGGCACCTGGATGAAGGATGCCCGCAACAGCCACGAGCTGCGCGGTAAGACGCTTGGCGTTGTAGGTTATGGCAATATAGGCAGCCAGGTGAGTATTATGGCGGAGTCGCTGGGCATGAAAGTGATCTTTTATGATACGGTGAAAAAATTGCCCCTTGGCAATGCCACACAGGCAGGCAGCTTAAACGACTTGCTGAAGGTTGCGGATATTATTTCCATACACACACCCGCCGGCGCCAGCACCAGCAATATGATCAATAAAAAGACCCTTGCACAATGTAAGAAGGGCGCTATCCTGATCAATTTCGCGCGGGGTGAAGTTGTTGATTTGAACGCGGTGAGACAAGCCCTGGAAACAGGCGCTTTATCGGGTGCAGCAGTTGATGTTTATCCTGATGAGCCGGGAGAGAATGGCGCGGCATTCAGCTGCCCGCTGCAGCAAATGCCGAACGTATTGCTGACCCCGCACATAGGCGGCAGCACAGAAGAGGCGCAGGTAAACATAGGCCAGGACGTGAGCGCTAAATTAGTTGCCTTCCTCGATACGGGCGTTACTACCGGCTCACTGTCTGTGCCACAGCTAACTCTTCCCGTACAGGAAAATACGCACAGGATATTACACATCCATAAAAATGTGCCGGGCGTACTGTCTGCCATCAACTCTGAGTTGTCGCTGCATAATATCAATATCCTGGGGCAGTACCTCAAAACAAAAGATGAGATCGGGTATGTGGTGCTGGATATAGATAAGAAAGCCTCCCGCGAGGTCGCCGAGCTTCTTGGTAAGGTGAAGGGAACAATTAAGGTGCGTTCGCTGTACTAGGCATTGCTGCCAATTATGTTCTTCCTGAAAAACTTGTATTTTACCTGCATGAAATATTTATGCCTTTTACTTAGTCTCTTTACGACCAGCGCTAAAGCACAGGCGCTGTTCAGCGAAAAATACAAAGACTGTAGTAACGACAAGCCATGTTATTATTGCGGAGACACAGTGTTCAGCGAAGTAGGTTCCGAAAAAAAAAGACTTGGATCTTTCCAATAGCTATCAGAACTGTTCTCTCTACCCGCCCACCTGTGAAGAAGCAAGTGATCCTGAAAATGGTTGTCTTTTTTGTTTAGCAAAATATTACATTTACCACCCGCACGGCACGATTATTACCGCCAATAACAGAACAAACACGAATTATGATTATTCAACTCAATACAGATCACAATACCACAGGCACTGAAAAATTCAAATCCGCCGTAGAGGAACAGATAACTCATGAACTAAACCGGTTCAGCGAACATTTAACCCGTGTTGAAGTACATCTTGCCGATGAAAATGGCAACAAGGAAGGGCATAGCGACAAGCGGTGCATTATTGAGGCCCGCATTGAAGGCAGGCCACCCATAGCAGTTACAGAGCACGCCAACACCTATGACCAGGCCGTAAGCGGCGCTATTCACAAATTAAAATCATCACTGGATAAGGTATTGGGACGCCTGAAGGATCATTGATAGCAACCGTACTATGCACGTGATGGAGCGGCTTACCACTGTTCGATATGGCAATAAAGGCAATCGTCTGATTGCCTTTATTGCCATTCAGTCTTATATATTGTACGCCATTGCTGTAAAAGGAGCATAACGGCCAGGCGAAACGCACAAAATCACTTTCGTACCACTTTTCCCATTTTACTAAACGGCAGAAATTTCCGGACATTGGTGGTAGGCACATCGCTAAACTTAAACAGCATCTTTAGCGAACCGATCAGTAAACTAGTGAACCTGATCTCCGTGCCATCTTTAAACACCATTTTGTACACCTCAAACCCATACCACGGCGGGCCTTTGGAACCACCCTTGCAAGCATAGATGTAGAACCGGTCAATGTCGTCCTTATCATATTCCTGGTAGTTGCTGCGGGTACCAAAAAGAAATTTGCGCTGCCCCTCTGAGACTTTAAGAAAGAGATTCCAACTCTGAAAGAAATAATTGATAAAAAGTAACCAGTTGATTCCGCATATAAACAACCAAATCAGAAACATACCAAAGCAATAAGGCGACCCAATAAACGCGATAAGAAAGAATGTGAAAGGAATACTGAACATAATGGTCAGCAACATAAACCATAATATTCGTAAGCCCGTTACTTTGTAAATAAAGTCTTTTGAAACAAAATGCTTTTTTACCGCCCAGTCCCACTCCTTGTTGAATACGGCAGTAATATCTTTCCCATTAAAGAAATCTGCAACGATAGCCAGTGCGTCCTCAATGGTTCTTACGATCTTAAGATAATATTTTCGTGCCGTGTACAGGTACAGCTTGTACTGGCTATGAAAATAATTGCCGATTTTCAGATAACCACCAGCGCCATTTTCAATAACCACACCCGCCATCTCCAGGCCCACATAAGTTACAGCACAGTCCTCCTGCCACGGGTAATCTTTTATGAGCACATTCGTCTCTTCAAGTGTGCGCGCAGCTGCTTTCGAAAACTCACCGGTTTCGTAACCCGGGCGGTGCAATTTTGATATTAATTTATCCACTTAATAAAGGGCCGTTGCTGAAAATTACACATTTTAGGTGATTCTGAAGAGGTTTATACGAATAACAATACGAATCAAATTAATTCAGCCTGATCAGGAAAACAGTGAGGACCCCGGAGCCACCCACCGCCCTGAACCCCCATTTCACCGATTACCACTATGCAGGAAAAAACACATTTCCGACTTTTGCCAGACAATTTGAATCTCAAAAGATGACAACCGGACTGATAGCCAATAAGAAAATAGCCATAATAGGCGGTGGGCCTGGCGGCCTCACCCTGGCGCGGCTGCTGCAAATGAACGGCGCCGATGTAACCGTCTATGAACGTGATGCTCACAAAGATGCCCGCCCACAGGGCGCTACCCTGGACCTGCATCACGAATCGGGACTGGCGGCGCTTACCGAAGCCGGCCTAATGGAGGAATTCAGGGCCAACTACCGGCCCGAGGCTGGCTATATGCGCGTGGTGGATAAAGACGCACAAATAAGATTTGACGAAGATATAAATGGCGATGATGGATTTAACCGGCCGGAGATAGACCGCGGCCCGCTGAACGAAATACTGCTCAACTCGCTGAAACCCGGTACCGTTGTCTGGGACCAGCAGTTTGCATCCCTGGCTCATGAAGGCAGCCGCATCAGGGTGACGTTTAAAAATGGCTCTGCTATACATGCTGATGTGGTGATTGGCGCAGATGGCGCAAACTCGAAGGTTCGTACTTATGTCACCGATCTGAAACCGGTTTATTCGGGCAATATGGTGCTGGAAGGCGCTGTTTATGATTCGGCTACTACAATTCCGAAGATGCACGAACTGCTAAGGGGCGGAAAAATATTTGCGCTGGGCGATTCCAAAACATTGGTTGTGAGTTCTAAAGGGGACGGTAGCCTCGTATTCTATACCGGTTGCCACCTACCCGAGCAATGGCCACGGGAGAGCGGAATTGACTTTTCTGATAAGGCCCAGGTGAAGGCGTGGTTTCAACAAGAGTTTGCCAGCTGGGGCGATGCATGGCTTGAATTGTTTGAAAATGCCACCGGCCCGTTCGTCCCACGCCCGCAATATTGCATGCCCCTTGAAGAGACCTGGCAGCCCTTGGCTAACCTCACGCTGATAGGCGACGCAGCCCACATAATGCCACCTTATGCCGGCGAAGGCGTGAACATGGCCATGCTGGATGCATTGGAACTAAGCCAATACCTGCTCAGGGACTCTATGGCGAATATCCCGGCAGCGATTGCCGCTTATGAAACAGGGATGCACACCCGGTTTGCCGAAGTGGGAAAAGAGACCATGGAAAATACGGTATGGATGCATAGCCCGGAGGCGCTCCCGATCATGGTTGATTTCTTCAGCCATGCGAAAGATGCTCACGACCAGACAGCCACGAGTTGAGCGCATCAACCACAAAAAGGATGACTAAACATCATCCTTTTTGCAGCTTTCGCGCCAGATTTGCATTCAGTCTGCTATTTATAATTGGTTTCCTTTAGCGTTTGTGCATGGTGTTTGGCATCATCGTTCAAAAACTGGCCGGCAATGGCGTGATGCCCGTGGGCAAACAATGTGCTGCGTGCTGCCTTTTCACGGTCGCCTGCTTCGTAATGCTTCACTGCGTCCATGTTATGTTTTGCTGCCTCAGCATGATGGGCTGCAGCCTGCTTCTGGTTTTCGATGGTCTTTTTCAGCGTCTCCATCTCTCCCGGTTCGATATTGCTTTTTTCCTCTTTCCCGGTTTGCTTTTTACTCTTTTCTTTTTTCATAACCTGAGTTCGGGTTAAGCGGCGGCTATTAATTGTTGCTGATTGAACTGAGCAATGAGCCGTGGATTGGTTTCTTCGATGTCC
>CAIRTW010000163.1 GCA_903881585.1 uncultured Bacteroidota bacterium
CCTTTAGGCCAACGTATTTCGAACAGGTAGTTCCAGCAATCGTCATCAGTTTTGAACTGTACAAGAAACTCCTGGAAATCTTTCGGATAGCTTTCTGGCATACCGCAAATTTAACTCAACCGAAGCAGATAAGCAGTTTAATAAATTGCAATTTCAACAGTGAAAATAAAGCGTAGATTCGTATTAACTAATCGATTGCAATTAATTCTAAAGGCGGTTGTTCATGCGGAGACTCTACTTTTATTGTTGTTTTTTATTTATCGTTTTATGTAATGCCCCAATAAATGCTCAATCTATAGCTCCTCTCGCAGTAGCCGGCACTGATGAGGTTGTTCATATCACTACAGGAATAGAATACCTTGAAGACGCTACCCATACTATTCCCGCCCAACTCGTTTTTAAAAGTGCGGCGTTCAAAAAAGTCCCAGATGGTATTCCAAACGAAAAATTCACCAATTCAGCTTTCTGGTTCCGCTTCAAAATAAAGAACGAGACCAACCTTCCGTCTTTGATCCTAAAACTGGCTAACCCGGCTCTGGATAGCGTGGACTATTACGAACAAATGGGCCAGGATTCTTTCCGTGCATATCATACCGGGCAATCAGTGCCGTTTGCCCACCGCGAATATTTAAGCTCAGATTATCTCTTTACTGTATCGCTTCCTCCCCATACCGAAAAGTATGTGTACCTGCGCATAGCCACCGGCGCGGAGTTGCTCACACCGCTGACCATAGGCTCAGAGGCTTCCATCTTCGAGAAGGATAAGTACAAAGACATTTTCTGGGGCATCTATATTGGCATTATGCTGGCCATGCTGCTGTACAACTGTTTTGTTTACAGCACTACAAGCGATGATAGCTACCTGTATTACATAGTGTATGTGCTCACGGTAGTAGTGACGCAGATAACCATATCAGGTTACGCATTTCAGCTGTTATGGCCCAACCAACTGCTGGTTGCGAAGTACAGCGCCATTTTCAATCCTGTACTGGCGGGAATAGCAGCCGTAGGGTTTATCCGGAATTTCCTGAAAACAAAGTCCTTCCTGCCAAAGTCCGACAGGGTATTTTTTGTGTTTGTCGGGTTGTATTTGCTCGGTACGGTAGTGGGTTGCTTTGGTAACTTTACAAGTGGCTTGCACATCATTGATATGACCGCCGGGGTGCTCTCGCTATATGTGCTGGCAGTGGGTTTTGTAATAAGCAGGAAAGGGTACCGGCCTGCGGTATTCTTCATGATCTCGTGGCTTGTGTTCCTGGTAGGTGTGTTCATTTTTGTATTCAAGAACCTGGGTATCCTTCCTTACAATGTTTATACTGTCTATACTATGCCCGTTGGCTCTGCGATGGAGGTATTGCTGCTGTCGTTTGCGCTTGCCGACAGGATAAATCTTCTTAAAAAGGAGGCGGCTGCATCGCAAGCCAAAGAGTTGCTTGCCGTGCAGGAAAATGAGCGCATTGTACAGGGCCAGAATGTATTGCTTGAACGAATGGTAAATGAGCGGACCAACGAACTGGTTTTGTCGAATCAGTCACTAAACAAAGCCCTGGTAGAGCTAAAAGAAGCTGAGCTGCAACTGGTGGAGTCGGAAAAAATGGCGTCTCTTGGCCAGCTTACGGCAGGCATAGCCCACGAGATCAACAATCCAATAAATTTTGCATCTTCAAACATTAAGCCGCTGGCTCGCGATGTGCGTATGCTTCTTGATGCACTTTTAGTATTTGAACGTATCATGGGAGAAGACGGTACAACTGCAGAGCGGCACAACAAGGCACAGCAATATAAAGATGAAATAGACTTTGCTTACCTGGAACAGGAAATTGAAGAGATGCTTGCAGGTATTGAAAAAGGAGTTTCCCGCACGGCTGAAGTGGTGAAGGTGCTGCGCCTGTTTTCGCGGCTCGATGAGGGGGATCTTAAAACAGTAGATATCAACGAAGGGCTGAACTCCACGCTGGCGTTTGTAAATGAACGGCTCGGCAGTGGTGGCGATGTTATTAATGTGAATAAAGAATATGTGCAGTTACCTTTATTGGATTGCTACTCTGGAAAATTGAACCAGGTATTTTTGAATGTAATTTCTAATGCTATTTATGCCGTAAAGCAAAAATTCGGAGATAGCCCCGGCGGGTTAATAACCGTTTCAACAGCCTTCGATAATAGCAACATTGTTATACGGATCGCAGATAATGGAATTGGAATGGATAAGGCTACGCTCAAAAAGATATTTGAGCCATTCTTTACCACCAGGAAGTTGGGCGAGGGTACGGGCTTGGGGCTGTCCATCGCCTTTAGCACCGTCAAACAACACAACGGAAAAATACAGGTCAATTCCGAAGCCGGCACTGGTACAGAAGTCATTATTAAGCTACCGCTAACCCGGAAATAAAATAGTTTGGCGCCCAGAATAATTCCTGATCCATTTTATGTTTGCCTGCACTATTTGCAAAAATATTGTTTCCGGCCATACGGGTTATATAAAAACAGCATATCTTGTATTTGTTTCTAAAATCTCACGATATGAAAAAGGTATGCTTTTTTCTAATGCTCTTTGCGGCGACATTTACAAACACATATGGACAGGAAAATGATTTCCATGCGTACGCTAAGAAAGAAAAGATACACATGCTCAAAGCCTACGCCCAAAAAGACGTTGCTGGCTTTCAGAAATATCTCAATGAATTTGTAGCGAAATATGCGACGCTCAACGATAAAGACCGGGAGCGGTATAAATTTGAGCTCCAGGAAGAATATTATTTGATGGCCTGCACCTATGCAGTAAAGGGAGATAAGAAAATCGCCATCGACTACCTGTTCAAATCTGAGAACTATGACTACGATGAATTAACGCAGGACCGCGACCTGGACCATCTTCGCAAAGAACCTCGTTTTCTCAAATTCCTTGCTGATTCAAAAAAGCCCCGCTCAGAATATACCACAACACTGCAAAAAGCGGAAGCATATAACGCTGATGAAAAATACGAAGTACCTGCGTTTACATATCAGTCCGCCAATGATCCTAACCTGGCAGCTTTGAAGATTGCTTTCAATCTTGATTCGGTGGCTGGAAACGGTGACGATGTATCAAAGATTATCAACCTGATGGAGTGGGTGCATTACCTCGTTCCTCACGATGGGTCAAAAGGAAATCCACAAGTGAAAAATGCTATGAGCATGATCAAAGAGTGCAAAAAAGATGGGAAGACGCTCAACTGCCGTGGGCTTGCTATTTTGCTCAATGAGGTTTATCTCGCCGAGGGTTTTAAGTCAAGGTTTGTGACTTGCCTGCCCAAAGACATAAACGACAATGATTGCCATGTGATCAATGTGGTTTGGTCGCCATCCCTGAAAAAATGGCTGTGGATGGACCCTACATTTATGGCCTATGTGATGAATGAAGACGGCGGGCTGCTTAGTATTGAAGAGGTGCGGGCGCGGCTCATAGCTGGCAAGCCACTTATTCTGAACCCGGATGCCAACCGCAACCATGCAGTCCGGCAGACCATCAGTGACTACCTCGGTTACTATATGTCTAAAAACCTGTACAAACTGGAATGCCCCATCAGCAGCGAATATAATTATGAAACGAAGGGGGACAATAAAGCCACAGCATATGTTGCACTATTGCCGGGAAAAACACATCCTGCCCCTGAATCGCAAAAGGATAAACATGGAGTTGCAACTTATCAGCTATATTTCACTAACAGCCCTGCAGCCTTTTGGGCGGCCCCTCCGGCGAACGAAATACCGGTTAAACCAGAAGATATCGCAAGGTCGGTCACAGACTACGAGCAAGTTATGGCGCAATACAAAACCTGCTATAACCGGGAAAATACAAGTGGCTTAACCAATCTTGTATCTGACGACTGGGGTGAGCATAAGAAAACCATTTTCAGATCTGATAGAATAACTGATGATATGAAAGGATACGGGAGGTTAATCGAATTCAAATACCTGGCGCAGGACGACGGCGACAACAATCACGATGTCGCCCTTTTTAAAGTGACCTACGATAAGTCAGTGCACGTTATGGGTATATCACTCGACAAGAATAATAAAATGCTCACCATTCGCGGCGAAACCAGCTCTACTTACATAGATAAATTGCTGGCGAGAGAACTATGATAATTTAATATAGCCAATGTGCAACTCGTCCTCAACTGCTGTTTCTACAGGCAGCAGATGAATGCTGAATGAAGCTTTGTCATGCGCAGACAACAGATCGCCGATTTCGTGGGCATCGTCAACGTCTATGCCATACTTATCATCCACATGCGACTCCGCCCCTTTGAATCCCGTGTGTTTATAAAATGCCGTCTTGGTTGACATTCGCACAGCCGCGCCCTTATCCGGCGCGGCAATTATGATCTTGTAGTGATATTCTTCCAGGTCTCCGGGTTTGTAGCCGCCCAGGTTTATGAAGTACAGCTTTGTATACGCTGCTGCCTCGCCACCGCTAGCCCCCCTTGGTTTTACAACAATCCGGTATCCGTCCGTATAGCATACTTCACGCCACGAGTCTATATGTACCCTGCCTTCCGGCCAGTAGGCTTGTATGGCGGGAGTCAATTCTTCCAGTGTTGCGGCTATGCCAAAAAATATATCGTGCTGTTCTATTGCCCGGCCGGGTGGTGTGCAGCCCAGCACTACCATAAATAATTTCTGTTCCAATTGAAGTAGTTTGACTAATGACATTCGAATTTTCAGGCCACATATGCTCAGGAAGCGATTGTTTTATTGCCATCCAGCAGCCCTCGTTCCAGGTCTTCCAATAGTTTCATGCCCAGCATGGAACTGATAACTCCGTTACCGCTATCTCCGCCCGCTACCAGCACCTTGGGCGTAAGCTCCAGTTTATTGGTTGCTATGGTTTCTATGATCTTCATCTTCGCAAGATTATTCTGCCCTATAGCCTTTACCTGCCCGTCATATGCTTCAGATGTAGCTTTTCCGATAGCCTCTATCTTACCTGCTTCTGCATCGCCTATTGCTTTTATCTTATCGGCTTCAGCCAGTGCCAGCGCCTTGGTTGCGTTTGCCTGGCCTTCTGCTTCCTTCGCGGTCTGGTAGCTCTTTGCATCGGCTCTCAGCTGTATGCTTTGCTTTTCTCCTTCGGCGGTCTTAATTGCCGCATCAGCGTTCTTGTTAGCTATTATTACACCTTGCTCGGCGGTAACTATTTGCCCCTGTATATTTGCCAGGTTGGTGTTTTTTTCCAGTTCCTGCCGCGTCTTTTCGGCTATGATCTTTTGCTCGTAGGTAATGTTTATTTCCTGCGCCAGCTTACGGTCGGTAAGGGTTTTCATCAGGTCTTCCGGCGGCGTAATGTCGTTTATGAGTGTGTCCACCGCATTTACGTTATACATCGACAGCACAGCGCTTATGGCCTTTTTCGATTCATCCTGGCGGGTAACACGGTCATTGAGGAATGCGATCACATCGCTGCCCTGTGCGCTGTTGCGGAAGTAGTTGCCGATGGTAGGCTCCAATACCTGTGATACAAGATTCTTCATGTTGCCGAAGCGGGCAATAACCATAGGCGCCTGCTTCATGGGGATGTGAATGATCTGGCTGACATCCAGGTTGAATTTAAATCCGTCCTTGCTTCTCACCGTGATCGTGCACAGATCTGCATCAAGCTGGTGGCTCTCGGTGCGCGCGTTGGCCCAGTTCAGAACAATGTTTGTTGTTGGAACAATTTCTACCTTCAGTATTTTTGTATTCAGTGCGTATTTGCCGGGCTCAAGCGCATCAACGCACACGCCTTTCTCTCCTTTTTTCACCAGGTTGCCTTGTGTAAAACTATCCCCGCTCACATCTACTCCTTCCTTGCCAAAGAAAGAGACAATAACGCCAACATTGCCTATCGGCACTTCAGTCATATCATCTTCCGAAACCGATACGAACCATGGGTTGAGGTAATACTCGCCTGAAAGGATCACATCGCTTTGCAGCCCGCGCTGCCCGTTGTTTTTCAGGAAGGCATCCGGGTCCTGGAATTTATTATGCCCATCAATAAGGATACCGGCTATAGCGCCATCTGTGAGCGGGGCGCCGTCCTTTACTGTAACAATTCCTACTTTGCCAGCGCCTACTTTTGTGCTCTCTACCAGCTCAAAATCGAATAGCAGGGTATTTATCCTGTACCTGCCGGCCGTGAGGAATTTGGTTTGCTTGCCCTTGCAGCCGGTCTGCATGAATTTGTCTGCATCCTGGAACATGTTACAGTCTTCGTAACGGGCAAGCAGCTGGCCCGTAGGCAACTCTTTACCGTCTTTAGCCGATATAAGGCATATCTGGCCATTTGGTACGGTAATTAATTCCTGTAGTTTTATTTCAAATTGCCAGGGCCACAAGCCATAGTGCAAGCCGGGCGCAAGTGTGCGCGACTGATAACCAGCTTCGCCGTTGGATGCTATTATCCTGCCCTCGGGCAGCCGTGCGCCACCTACTGTGAATTTTTTTATCATCAGGCCGATGCAATGCTCAGGCACATACACTACGCCGAACAGCAGCTGGAAGATGAAATTTCTTAATGGCCTTATCAAACCAATACAAAGCAAAACGATCAGCGGCACAAATACGCCGGCATTAGAAAAGAAGAACGACATAAAATTTAGAGTTTGGTTTTAAGATTTCGGGGTAATTAAACCGTTAATGTACAAAAAGTTACCCAATAGCTTAATAACTAAATGAAATATGAGATTGAATGTTCCCGACGTTACTGTAATTTAAGATGCGAAGCCCCATTCACCAATTTTAATGGCATGGTTATTACGGAAACAATACGGTCATCTCACCTTTTTGAGCTATAATCAATACTGCTAAGGAATTGCAGATCATAGCTCCCAATTATTCCAGTTAAATAGAATGCTGAAAAACAGTTAAACGGCCTTTGCCGCGTATGATACATGTCATCTTCTGTATTGATGGTGGTCATGTTTCAAAAACGTATAACCCGGCACCTTTGTCATTCCAATCATTCTTCACCAAAACAAAACACATGAAAGCATTAGTGTATCACGGCCCCGGCAAAAAAGCATGGGAAGAAAAACCGAAACCGGTAATAAGCGAAACAACAGACGCTGTTGTGAAGATATTGAAAACAACTATTTGCGGTACCGACCTGCATATCATGAAGGGCGACCTGCCGGAGGTTGCAGATGGCAGGATCATAGGGCATGAAGGTGTAGGTATAGTAGAAGAAGTGGGCAGTTCTGTAAGTGGTTTCAAAAAGGGCGATCATGTTATTATATCCTGCGTTACCTCATGCGGCAAATGCGAGTATTGTAAACGGGGCATGTACTCTCATTGCACAGATGGCGGTTGGATACTGGGCTATATGATTGATGGCTGCCAGGCAGAATATGTGCGGATACCGCACGCTGATAATAGCCTCTATCATATCCCCGCGGGCGCTGATGAAGAAGCGCTCGTAATGCTGAGCGACATTCTGCCTACCGGTTTTGAGTGCGGTGTTTTGAATGGGCAGGTGAAGCCGGGTGATGTGGTAGCTATTATAGGTGCGGGTCCTGTAGGTATGGCGGCATTATTAACGTCGCAGTTTTATACGCCCGCAGAGATCATTGTGATAGATACAGACGATAACCGGCTGGCTGTTGCAAAGACTTTCGGTGCAACACAAACCATTAACAGCGCTGATGGGAAGGCCGTGGAAAAAGTAATGGAGCTAACTAATAAAAAGGGCGTGGATGTGGCTATTGAAGCCGTGGGCCTTGCGGTGACATTTGAAATGTGTGAAGCTATCATTGCCCCCGGCGGGCATATTGCCAACATTGGCGTTCACGGAAAGAGTGTGACGCTGCACCTGGAAACACTCTGGTCTAAAAACATAACCATCACTACCCGTCTTGTGGACACGGTTACTACGCCTATGCTGTTCAAGACCGTTCAGTCTAAAAAGATAGAGCCTAAAAAACTGATCACGCACCATTTTAAACTGGACCAGATCATTGAAGCGTACGACACATTTGGCAATGCGGCGAAGGAAAAGGCGCTGAAAGTAATAATGACGAACGAGTAAACACTCATCCAAAAACAAGAGATCATGAAAAAGATAATCATAGCCGGCCTGGTTGCCGGGGCTTTATTGCTTATACTCAGTGTGCTCGGGTTATACATGACCATATGGTTCTTACCCAATCTTGCAGCACAGTATTTCGATCCTGCTTTCAGTACCGAATCAGGTAGGGTGATGTTGTATTATATCCACCCCTTCATTATCGCCATGGCGCTCTCGTGGTTCTGGAACCGGTTTAAAGGCGTGCTTACTGGCTCCTTCATATCGCGGGGCATCGAGTTTGGCGCCATCTATACATTGATCGCCACACTGCCTATGATGGTGCTTATCTATAGTGCAATGAACGTTTCACTTGCAATAGTGGCTACATGGTTTGTGTTGGCTTTGTTGCAGGGAACGATAGCGGGCCTTGTATTTGAAAAAATGAATCCATAAATAAATCAAAAGAAAAAACATGAAATTGTTCAGATGCTTTTTGCTCATCACTGCGGCTGCTATGCTTACCAGCGCCGGTACTGACACTAAAAATACCTATACGCTTTCCAAGGGCTATGCCGTGGGCATACATGGCACGTCCAACCTGCACGACTGGGATGAAAATGTTGTGACCGTGACCGGCGATGGCGCCGTGGACTGGGCCAGCGACGCAAGTTTCGACCTGAACGCGCTGAACATAAAGATGGAGGTGCATTCTATAAAAAGCACCGAAGGGGCTATGATGGACAAAAACACCTACAAGGCCCTGAAGGCAGATGACCATCCTGAGATAACTTTTGCACTGATCACCCCCGTCAAAGCTATCCCCGTTGGCACACATACTATAGCCGCAAAGATCAACCTGACTATTGCAGGTGTTACAAAAGCCGTTGATATGTCGGTAACAGCCGTAGCTACGGCGCACGGCAATATAGAGTTTGAAGGTACTAAGACGATAAAGATGACCGATTACGGCATAAAGCCTCCGGTAGCACTTTTGGGCACAATGAGAACGGGTGATGATATCGCCATACACTTTAAAACAGTTTTTACCATTAATAAGTAACCCATTATTAAACGCATAAAAATGAAAGATCCAAACAAACTATTTAAGGGAATTGCAACGGTTGTTTTACTGGCGGGTGGTTTCTCTGCTATTGCTCAGAAGCAGGATATGCAGTATTTCCGCTATAACGATAAAAATGGCCTCAATGTATATGAGACCACCAAGAACGACACCACGCCATTTAATCACATGAAAGTAAAAGTGGGTGGCAATTTTGAGCAGAGCTTCCAGATGCTCAGGGACCAGAATACTGCTGTGCCTGCTACGCAGGCGGGATTTACTGGCAATGTCAATAATCTCATGCCGCTTACAAATGGTTTCGACCTGGCTATGGCCAACCTGGTTGTGGATGCGCAATTGGCAGATGGTATCCGTGTAGATCTGACCGTGTATCTTGCTTCAAGGCATCACGAAGATGCGTGGGTAAAGGGCGGCTATATCCAGTTTGACAAACTTGCTTTTATGCACAGCGGTCTCATTGATAAGATCATGAAAAGCGTTACCATAAAGGTCGGCCAATTTGATGTGGACTATGGCGACCAGCACTACCGGAGAACGGACGGTGGTAACACCATTTACAACCCCTTTGTGGAAAATTATATCATGGATGAGTTTGCTACAGAGATTGGTGGTGAGATTTATTATCATCACAAATCCGGTTTGTTCGCCATGGGCGGTATCACGAACGGGGAACTTGATCCCACGATTGTAGCGCCTGTTAAAATAGACTCATCCACGGGGCAGGTAAATAAGTACATGGCTGCTTTTCATGGAAAATTGGGTTATGACAAGCAGTTAAATAAAAGCTTCCGGCTTAGAGTTTCCGGTTCGTATTATGGAGACCACAGCGCCAATAGCAATACCTTGTTTGGCGGCGATCGCACGGGTTCACATTACTACGATGTAATGGAAAATCAGAATGTGGCGAACGGCACAACACTATCCAACGCCAATGATTACAGCCCATTTTCCGGCAGGTATAATCCGGGGTTCAGCGAAGAAGTAAATGCTTTTATGGGCAACCTGTTTATGAACTACAGGGGGCTGGAATTCTTTGGTACATATGAAAATGCAAAAGGCCGGGGCATTACCGAAACCACACAGCGCCAGGCTACCCAATATGCCGCAGACCTGATCTACAGGTTCCCTGAGCGTAATAAAAATTTCTGGGTTGGGCTTCGCTACAATTCAGTAACGGCTGCCGTTCACGGCTATACAACAGATATTGTCATCAATCGCCAAGTTGGCTCGGTAGGCTGGTTTGTTACCAAAAACATTACCCTGAAGGCAGAGTATGTCAACCAGGTATATCTCAACTACCCGGTAAATAATATACTTAACGGCGGCCAGTTTGAAGGCGTGATGATAGAAGCGGCAATAGCATTTTAACTGATTATAAATAAAAAACCATGTTAAAGTACACCGAGCCTCCGGCATATAAAACGACAAGTGTTTCTTCCATTTCATACTTGGGCATATGTTTTGTAGTAATTGTTATGGGGGTATTGGTTTACTTTAACCGGTGATTTTTTATGGTGCTACCTGTTCAGCTCATTTGGCTTTTTATACTGGCGCTGCCCATTGCGTGTGTTGCATGGACTGTTACCCACGAAGAGGTGTTCAAGGAACCGCGCGAGTATTGTGCAAAGAGGTGTAAGAACAGCAAAACACTTGTAGCGAGAAAGTTTTTTTATTTGTTTACCTGCGAGTATTGCTTTAGCCACTATGTTACTATTGTATTCCTTTTGCTCACCGGCTATAAACTATTGATGGCTGACTGGCGGGGATATATAATAGCCGGTTTTTCATTAGTGTGGATCGCAAATATCTATATGAGCGTTTTTAGCTTTCTGCGGCAGGATATTAAAAAAGAGAAGATCGAAATAAATGAAATGGAACAACAAATAAAGGATAAAGTATGAGCAGTGCATTTGTAAGAGAAAATGATGAGCAGTGGCTTCACGAGACAGGGCAAACGCATTAAAATAGCCATGCCAATCCACAATGATGTTGAAAAATAGACAGATGGTGGTTTGAGAGGTAAGTTTTGCACAAAATTTTTCTGACAATCAATAAAGTCGGTTCTTGTTGTTCCAAAAAGCCATGA
>CAIRTW010000164.1 GCA_903881585.1 uncultured Bacteroidota bacterium
GTTGATAAGTAATTTATGCCTTGGGGACATTAAAAGCGGCATAAAAAACATACTCGCGCTTGGCGGTCTTAAAAACAAAATGAGGGAATTGCGAGCTTTGCGCCTTTGCGAGAGACCCTTTTTTGCGCGACTTCGCCATGCCGAATTTTGAAGTATTACTGGTATTACCTGCGCTTAACCCGCTGCTCAATAACATCGCTCACCGCCAATATCAGCTGGTAAGGCAGGTTATTCTCGTCTCCCTCTGCCACGTCATACCGGCCCAGGGGCGACCACAGCATATAGAAACGCGGATAGCCCTTAATATTTACTTCATAATACATACCATCCTTGCGCAATTGCGGTATGATGGTAGCCAGTAAAGGCTTTTTTTCAAAGATAAACGTTTGGGAGAAGCTGTTTGCCACCGCCCAAAGGTAGGCAAATGGATAAACCAGGTACCGGGATCAGCAAAAATTTACAAACAGCCAACGCTTTTCGGTTTCTGCCTGTCTTATTAAGTAGTATCGATTTTAAATGAAAGTTGATAATTCATTAGTTATCATTTCATTTGCCTAAAAAATACTAAAAACTATCGGATGAACATCGGAATAGCTATTAAGTCGATCAGGAAGAAGCTCTCGATAACCCAATATGAGCTGGCAGAAAAATGTGCCTTGTCCCAAACTTCGCTTTCACAGATAGAAACGGGCGTGAAGCGCCCCAGCCAGCGAACTATTACAAAGGTTTGTGAAGTACTCGATATTCCCGAGTCCATAATATATATCGTAGCCATGCAGGAGGCCGATGTGCCGCCGAGCAAAAAAGGCGTTTATGAGCTGGTCTATCCATCTATAAAGAGCCTGGCATTGCAAATGGTGAGCTCTGAGCATATGGCTTTAGTAGAAGCCTGACCATGATATTTTTTATTTTGTGTTGTTTTTTATTTGAGGGCTTTGTTTCGCACAACGGGACAATGCTCTTTTACTTTGCCCCTGTTCCTTTTAAGCTACAGATGTAATAAAAATCTTAGCTTAGCCGGAAATATCAGGAAATGAAAAAATTGATCGCCGCCCTGTCCGCATTGCTAATTGCTTCCTGCGCAAGTTCTTATGGCCAGGAGCGCGCATCCGGCAGTCATTGTTCGTGGAAAACAAACAAGCATAACCAAAGAACTACCGTGGCTGATCCTGCCGAAGACAATTACGACGTCAAGTATCTGAAGTTCAACCTTAATATGACCAATGCATCCACCACGCTTAGCGGGGATGTGACCACAGTCGCAAAGGTTGTTTCAGCTTCGCTTCCTGCTTATGTTTTCGAGTTGGACCCGGCATACACCATCGATTCTGTATTAATAAACGGCACCCCACAAACCCTGACCACATCAGGAGTGGTTCGTACCGTGGCTATTTCTCCTTCTTTGCCAATGGGCTCGATGTTTACCACACAGGTTTTTTATAACGGCACCTATAGTGGCGGCGCGTCCTTCTTTAGCGGCATTAGCAATATGGTTTCACCAACATGGGGCGCGCATGTAACTTCCACGCTCAGCGAATCGTATGACGCAAACCAATGGTGGCCCTGCAAGCAATCCCTGCGCGACAAAATAGACTCAGTAGACATGTGGATCACCGTGGCTGATTCGCTGAAAGCAGGCAGCAATGGCGTACTGCAGGCAATAACCCCAATAGACACTGCCCATTCCCGCTACGAATGGAAAGAAAGATACCCGATCGATTATTACCTGATCTCCGCCGCAGTGGCGCCTTATGTGGATTACTCTTATTATGCCCATTTCACCGGCAGCACCGACTCGGTATTGGTTCAGAATTATGTGTATAACAATCCTGCTACGTTGCCTCACTTTAAAAGCATCATAGACAGTACAGGAATGATGATAAATTACTTCTCAACTTTATACGGACGCTACCCGTTCTGGCAGGAAAAGTATGGCCACTGTATGTCGCCGATAAGCGGAGGCATGGAACACCAGACCATGACTACACTGGGCTATTTTGAAGGTACGCTCATTGCCCATGAGCTGGGCCACCAGTGGTTTGGCGATAATGTGACCTGCGGAAGCTGGGCCGATATTTTTATGAACGAAGGTTTCGCTTCTTATACAGAGGACCTCTTTATCGACCATTTCCGCTCGCATACGCAAATGCTCAGCGATATTATCCTGAAACAGACGGACGTAAAGTCATTCGATACCGGAACCGTCTATGTTGATGACACCACAGACCAGAACCGGGTATTTGACAACCGCCTTACCTATGAGAAGGGGGCCAGTTTGCTCCACATGCTTCGCTCGATAATAAATAATGATAGTGAGTTTTTCCAGGTTTACAAAGTGTACCAGCAGCAAATGAAGGACAGTACCGGCACGATACTGGACTTTAGAAATGTAGCCGCGAATGTACTGGGCTTAACCGTAAACGGCATTAACCTTGATTCCTTTTTCAATCAGTGGGCATACCTGCAGGGATTCCCTATTTACAATATCACCTGGAACCAGTCGGGCAGCGATGTATATGTAAATATGCTGCAAACTACGGCCGTGCCATCATCGGTGCCATTGTTCACGCTGCCGGTTGACATCCAGCTGCGTTCGGCAGCCGGGGATACCACAATAACGATAGTAAACAACCAGTCTTCGCAACTGTGCCATTTTACCTGGAGCAAGGCCATGACCGGAATGGCCCTGGACCCTGATAACTGGCTAGTTTATGCACTTAACAGCATCACTAAAGACCCGCTGCTGAGCACACAGCAGCTGTCGCTGCCCGAAATTAAATTGTACCCTAACCCCGCCACCAACTGCTGGCGGGCAGACCACGTGCCTGCTAACAGCTCATTTACGGTTACCGACATTACCGGCCGCGTTCTGTGGAGCGACAATAACGAAAGCAACTCCACAGTAATTATTCCGGGGCAACAACTTGCCACCGGTATGTACCTGTTAAGAATAATGAGCAGCGATAAAGCAGTAACTACTTATAAGATCGTGAAGGAGTAGTTAGTTTCACATGGCCTGAGCCAGCTGGATTAATCTATTTTAGTCAGCTACATTACTCCTGATAATACTCGCCGAAACATGCAGCGAACTTACCAGGTTTATCAACCCTTTGATGATGCCTGTGCTGCGGGAAATAGCCGGTATAATAACCGATGGCTTATTTACAGAAGACGGTTGAGCGGAAATGCTGTTTACAATGGTTATAGGGTTAATGCCCCTCACTTTATTGCTCACATCATCCCAGTTGAACACCAGCATAAATACGGTGTATAGCAAAACAGACCACATCATGGATTTGGCGGCAAAAACAAACCTTCTTTGTGCAGCGGGTTTCATATGCAGTGTTTTTACTCTCGTAAAGTTAGGATACACATCCAATATATTCAAAAAAATCTTAGCGTAGTGTTAATTGATGCGGTGAAACCGGCAGCCATCCGAGCTAAGACACTATAAACCCCTAAATTTGCTTTGTGATACTGGTAATATGAAAAAGTACCTTTTCCTTATTGCTGTTGCCTTTTTTTGTTTAGGTTCTTTATCTGGTGTAAAGGCGCAGTCCACGCCATGTGCGGGGCTTGCTTCCATATCTGGCCCGGACACAGTATGTGCAGGCTCCCTTATCCTGCTAACCGACTCTACCGCCGGCGGTGCATGGAGCAGCGGCGATACTGCCCTGGCCACTATAGATGCATCGGGAGTTGTAACTGGTGTACTGGGTGGCAATGCTACAATTACTTACTCGCTTTCTGCGGGTTGTTTTGTTACCAAAAACATTGTTGTAAATGCACTGATGCCCATAACCGGCGATACTGCGGTCTGTGTAGCATCGGTTGTTACACTAAGCGACCTTACTACCGGCGGCACCTGGACGAGCAGTAATGCATCCGTTGCCACCATCAATGCCAGCACAGGGGCAGCAATTGGCGTAGCTTCCGGCAATACCATCATCACTTACGCGCTTGCTAATGGCTGCATCCGCAAGCGCTCACTGGTAGTAAACCCGCTCCCGCTCAATTATTATGTGTTTGGTGGCGGCGACTATTGCGCGGGCACTCCGGGCGCTACTATTGGCCTCAATGGCTCCGATCCGGGCATCAACTACGAACTCTATAACAACGATACGGCATTTGTAGATTCGCTGCACGGCACAGGCAGCGAATTATTTTACGGGCCTTACGCCATTGAGGGAAACTATACCATAACCGCCATCAATATCGTTACGGGCTGCAGCAGCCACATGTCGGGCGTTGCATCTATAGGTATTACCCCATTGAATATTCCACATGTCAGTATCCTTTCTGCAACAGGAGATACGGTATGTGTATTCGCCAGCGCCACATTCACAGTAGTGCCCGTAAACGGCGGCGCTACACCCTACTACCAGTGGTACGTGAACGGATCAGCTATGGGCATAGCTACACCTACCGACACATTCAGCTACCTGCCTGCAAGCGGCGATGTAGTGTCTGTAACGCTATACAGCGATGCGGTTTGCGCTATACCCGGCACAGCTGATACATCAGTTACCGTCACCATACTCCCCCGACAAACCCCATCCGTGAGCCTTTCCATTGCTCCCTCCGATTCGGTATGTGAGTTTATCCCGGTCACACTTATTGCTGCGCCCATTTGGGGCGGCCCATCGCCTACTTACCGGTGGATCAAAAACGGCGTTACCGCTACCATAGCACCTGGCTACAGCTACCTCCCGGCTAATGGCGACAATATTCTTTGTGTATTATACAGCGATTATCAATGCCTTACCGTCGATTCCGCATACAGCAGCAATAATATAAACGTCACGGTGCTGCCGCTGCTGGTGCCTACAGTGACCGTTACCGCAAACCCAGGCACAACAATAGGCGTTGGCGAAAGTGATACTGTTGTGGCTCATGTCGTAAATGGCGGTACAGCTCTTTCCTACCAATGGGAAATAGATGGAACCCCTGTTCCCGGCGCTACGTCTGATACCTTTGTGAGCAACACTTTTGCCAATCACGATACAGTAACCTGTGTAGTAACCAGCCTCAATTTTTGCGGTGGTATGCCTGCCAGCGCTTTTGCGGTCATTACGGATACCATGCACACTACTGCCATTCAAAACGCAGAACTAAACCAGGGCAATGTAAAAATATTTCCAAACCCGGAAAATGGTGCATTTGTTATAGAAGGCACCCTTACTACCAGTGACAAGGAAACAACTATAGACATCACTGATCTGCTGGGGCAAACGGTTTACAGGACTGTTGTATCGCTGCAAAACGGAGCGCTGAAAGCGACAATAAACCCAGGCGACGATCTCGCCGATGGCGTATATCTTGTTCATATCTCAGCAAATGGTTTCAACTCAATCAGGCAGCTTATTATAGCCAGGTAAATCGGTGGCATGGTTATTGCACCTTGATTATTATCAGGTTATAACCATTCATTTTATCTGCTACAGAACTGCTGTGTCAAAATGCGAGTTAAATCGTTACAGCAAGTATTTCAAACAAAAAAGTTATGAAAAAGTACATCATTCTGGCCTTAATGGCCATCGGATCAACGTATACCCCCGCAACCGCACAGACTCAGACAAAAAAAGACGACCGGGAACAGAAGAGAGCAGACGAAAGACAGCGTGAGGTCGATGCAAACCACCACGAGCAGGAAAAAAAGCAGGAAAAGCTAGATAAAAAAACAAGGAAAATGCACAAGAAGCAAAGAAAAGTAGATAAGGAACAAAGATCAGCCGACAGGCAATCGGATGCAAGGCAGTAATCCGGCAGGGCTCAATGATAGTTGGAAAAGTTTACGGAAAAACTCCGGCAAACTTTTCCATTTACGGATATTCTAATCGGCCAGGGCAAAACGATTTGCTCATTCAAACTCACTTGGAGCAATGCACTCCTTCCAGTACTCAACGATCTTTCGTATGGTATTTTCCAAACCTTGCATAGACCCGGCTTTAATGAAGAAACCTTGCACAGACATGGCATAGGCATCTATTACTGACTTTTGAGTAGCGCTTGTAGTAAAGAACAGGTATGGGATGCATTTTGTATGCAGCTTTTCATTTGCAAAAACCTTATTTCTTAGTTCAAACCCGTTTATCCTGGGCATATTAATATCTGAGAGTATCAGGAAGGGTTGTATATCCGTCTGGTTGATGAACTCAAGAGCTTCGTTGCCATCTGCAAAATAGAAAACCTTGTTTCCATAATTTAGCTTCTGGAATATTTCGGTCAGTATCTCCTGATCATCAATATCATCTTCTATTACTATAATCGGGCCGCTTTTGTTCATATACTGGTAACTAGTGCTGCAAGTTAGGGCTTCCTAATGTTAAGTTTTTTAAATAATTTTTATCCCCGTGATTTTGAAAGTATTTTTAGCACACACTAGCGGCTGCCCAGAAGAGTTATGCAGAAAACAACGAAACAAACCATTATACGCGATATAAGCTGGCTGGCATTTAACGCCCGCGTATTGCAGGAAGCAAATGATCCCCGCAACCATATACAGGACCGTTTGCGCTTTCTCGGCATCTTCTCCAATAATCTTGATGAGTTTTTCCGGGTACGCGTAGCGGCGCTTAATAAAATGGTGCTCCTGGGCAAGGCTGCCAAAATGCACCTGGAAGCCAACCCGGACAAGATACTCAGGAAGATACAGACCACGGTGATGACCCAGCAGGAGGAATTCGACCGCACTTATTCTGATATCATAACAGAACTGGAACGCAAACGGATATTCATAAAGAATGAAAAACAGTTGTCGAAACACCAGAAAGAATTTGTGGCGAAATTCTTTGAAGACAGGGTGCGCACCCAGATCATTCCGCTGATGATAGAGACCATACCGCACATCCCATTGCTGCGCGATAAGTCTATATACCTTGCCTGTGTGCTGGGCAATACCAAGGCTTCTATGATACAGCGTTATGCATTGATAGAGATACCTACCAAAGTGCTGCCCCGCTTCGTGATCCTGCCGTCTGAAGAAGGGCAGACCGATATCGTATTGCTGGAAGACATTATCCGCTTCAACCTGCCCAGCCTGTTCGCCCCCTTTGGGTTCAACAGGTTCCTGGGATACGTTATCAAACTAACCCGGGACGCAGAACTGGAACTGGACAATGATGTAAATACAAACCTGCTGGACGAGCTGGAAAAAGGACTAAAAAACAGGAAGCGGGGCCGCGCCACACGTTTTGTTTTCGACAGGCATATAGATCCCCAACTGCTCAACTACCTCACCCGGCGGCTGGGCCTGACAAAAAAAGACAACCTGATACCCGGCGGCAGGATACACAATTTTAAAGATTTCATTGATTTCCCGGCTTCTATATTTGATGATATAAAGGCCCGCCAGCAGCCATTTATACACCCCCTGCTGAAACAGCCTTGCCGCATTATGGATGTGATAGAGAAGCGGGATGTAATGCTGCACCTGCCCTATCATTCATTCGATTCGATCATAGATCTGCTCAGGGAGGCCGCCATTGATCCGTTCGTGCAAAGCATACGCATCACCTGTTACCGGGTGGCGAAAAACTCCAAGATCATCAACGCCCTTATTAACGCCGTAAGAAATGGCAAGGAGGTGACAGTGGTGCTGGAGCTGCGCGCGAGGTTTGACGAGGAAGCAAATATGCGGTGGAAGGAACAGCTGGAAGAAGAAGGCGTGAAAGTAGTGCTGGGCATACACAACATGAAAGTACACGCCAAGATATGCGTGATCAAAAAGCGGGAGTTCAACCGCACCAAGCAATACGGTTTTGTGTCCACCGGCAACCTCAACGAAAATACCGCGAAATTTTATGGTGACCATTGCCTGCTCACTACCAACAGGGCTATTCTCGCCGACATAAACAGGATTTTTGATTTCCTGGAAAACCCCCTGAAAAAGCTGGCCAGCCTGAAAAACTGTAAGACGCTGCCTATATCACCAGTAACCATGCGCAAGTCTATGCTGGCGCACCTGGACAAGGAAATAAGGCTTGCCAAGGCAAAGAAACCGGCCTCCGTTGTCATTAAACTGAACAGCCTTGTAGATAAAATGCTGATAGAAAAGCTATACACTGCAGCAAAAGCCGGTGTGAACATACAGATGGTGATACGCGGTATTTGCTGCGCATATACTGAACAAGCCGCCTTCAAGGGACGCCTGAATGCCATCAGCATAGTGGACGACTACCTGGAACACGCCAGGGTATTTGTATTTGGCAATGGTAAAGAACCCGCTGTATTTATATCCTCGGCCGACTGGATGATCCGCAACCTGGACCACCGCATTGAGGCCGCCTGCCCCATATATGACAAAGACATTCAGCAGGAGCTGATAGATATTTTAAATATCCAGCTTGCTGAGAATGTGAAAGGTCGTATATTAGATAACGAACAAAGCAACAATTATGTGCAAAGACAGGAGCATAAACCTGAAGTACGTTCGCAGGAGGCCATTTATAAATACTTACATCATAAAAGCTACAAATAGTGGTACTAGCGGCTATTGACATTGGGTCCAATGCCGCACGGCTGTTGGTATCTGAGACGTCTGTGTATAAGGATGGCTCTGTGGACTTTACAAAGCTCTGCCTGCTGCGCATACCGCTCAGGCTGGGGTTCGATGTGTTTGATAAAGGAGCCGTGACCGATGAAAAGAAACAGAAGCTGATAGAAACATTGAAAGCCTACAAGCTTTTGATGAACATATACAATGTGGAAGCGTTCAAGGCTTGTGCTACCTCAGCTATGCGCGATGCCAACAATGGCCCGCAGATACTGGAAGAGATATATGCCGAGACCGGGCTGAAAATAGACATTATCACCGGCCAGGAAGAGGCCAATATCATCTACGAAACCCACATCGCGGAAAAACTAAGCGACAACAAATCTTACCTGTATATTGACGTAGGCGGTGGAAGCACAGAGATCACGCTCTATTCGCAAAACCATACCATTTTCAAAGAGTCGTTTAACATTGGTACCATACGCATGTTGCACAATAAGGTAACCGATGAGCAGTGGGAGCACATGAAGTGGTACATAAAGACCTATGCTCGCGACTACCAGCCGCTGGAGGCCATAGGCACAGGCGGCAATATCAATAAGATATTTTCCATGTCGAAGCGCAAAGAAGGGAGGCCATTAACGCTCGACCTTCTTAAAGACTACTACAAAGAACTCAGCTACACCACGCTCGATGAGCGCAAGCACCTCTACCAGTTCCGCGAAGACCGCGCAGATGTGATCGTACCCGCACTACAGGTCTATATCTCCATCATGCGCTGGGCCCTGGCAGACGAGATCTATGTTCCCAAAATAGGCCTGGCAGATGGGCTGATAAAAATGCTGTATAATGAGAAAAAGCAAGGAGCAAGTGGCGGCATCTAAAAAAGCAATAACCGACACAAGAAAAGGCAAAACTCACAAAGCACAATCTTTGCCACAATTGTTTGCTGATCTTAAAAAATAATGACCAATTATGCGAAGGATTTTGCAAATACTTCTCGGTCTTACTTTGATCTTATCTTCCTGCAAATACAATTGGGCGAAAATCACTGATTCTAATGGTAAACAATACCGTGTCAGGGAATATAAAACCAATGAGGACCAGCAAAAATATAAAGCTCGAATGGTTTTTAAGTGCCGTTATAAACCAGCAACATATTCGAGATATTCCGGCTCAATAAGTTTAATAACTATAGATAGCTTTCAATACGTCCGGTTTGATAGTGTTCGGGTTGGGTTGGGACGAGACACACGCCAGTATATTGACATTTTTTCGAGTGGGCTGCTCAATAGTAAAATTATTTACTGCATGGAAGACAGTTTATGCAGGCCAAATGAGGGACTCGAAATTACAGACGTAGAAACAGGAAATAGAATCAGGCCAGATATGGCCATCGGCGGATATAAATATAGTATTAACGTAGGGCTTATCGAGGAACCAAAATATTTAAAATTATCACCCAAACAAAGGCGTTTTATGCTGTGGATTGACACCAGGGGCGGTAACGGGTATGACGTCTATTTCGTTGAACTTACCAACGACAAGGTCAACTCCTATGTAGGGCCTGCTGTTTAAGTCAGCCCACCCCGTTTATTTAAATTCAGTAAAAAAATAATTTCGGTAATCATTTCAGACAAGAGATAATAAGGTATTTGCCCGGCCAGTTTGACCAGGTTTAATACCATTACTATGGAGGCTA
>CAIRTW010000165.1 GCA_903881585.1 uncultured Bacteroidota bacterium
ACACTCATAGACCACTACCGCAATCCAAAAACCAAAGTCGTTATCGACCTGTTCAATTCAGGATGACCCCCTGCTTTTAACTAATAACACAATATTCCAGCATTTACAAGGGTTTGAGATCCCTCAAACCCCAAATCCCTTTTTTTTGTCGGACAGCAATGATTTTATACTGAAAATACTTTCATTATCCCGATTTAAAACACAGATTGGATATCGCTGCCGGGATGCCAATAGCTATAATCAGTCCTTAGTCATTATTACCGGCTTATTTTCCCGCTGCCCGATCGAAACCTGGATGAAGTAAATACCACTTTTCTCACCCGACAGATCCAAACAAGATTGCGTGGCGCTTATAGCAGCCTTTCGCACCATGTTGCCTGAAATATCGTACACGCTCACGTATCCGGCTTCATTGCCTGTGCAGTCAAAGCGTATCTCATTATGAAATGGGTTTGGATAGATCGAAAATTCTTCTGACACCAAATTTGCAATTTTGGTAACATCGCTGCTTACAAATACCGAGTATCCTTGAGATGTGCTCGACACCGACCCGGAAACAAATAATTTGCCGTTGTTAAATAATAGCGCGTTACCTGTGTACAGGCCATCTAATCCTGTTGTTGTTATTTGCGTCCAGGTTGCGCCGTTGTCGCCCGATTTGTATAATCTTCCTTCAAAACCAGATCCGGTATAATTACTGCCGGCCCCATAAATATCGGCGCCAACTGATCTGAATTCATTGATAACAAATGTCGATGGCAATCCGGAATTGGAAACCGTCCAGGTCATGCCATAGTCGCTGCTTACGTATACCGAATAGTTCTGGGTAGTATTTGAAATTGATCCTGAAATAAACAATTGTCCACTATTATATAACAGTGAATTCCCGGTGTAAAGGCTGGTCAAACTTGTTGTTGCAATTTGTGTCCATGTTGCTCCGATGTCAGCAGATCTAAATATCCGTCCCTCAAAATTCGTTCCATTGAAATAACTTCCGGCGCCATAGATATCCGTTCCCACCAGCCGGAATTCATTAATGACAAATCCGGCTGGCAACCCAGTATTGGAAACCGACCAGGTCGATCCACCATCAGTGCTTGCAAATACCGAATAATTATTACCCGATATAAATCCTGAGATCAGCAGTGTTCCGCTGTAGTTTAACAGTGCATTGCCAGTGCTGAGACTGTCAAGGCCGCTTGTAATGACCTGAGCCCACGTGGTACCATTATCTGCCGACTTGTATATTCTTCCTTCAAATTTGCTTCCATTGAAATAACTGCCTGCGCCCCAAATATCAGCTCCCGCTACCTGGAAGTCGTTGATAACAAACGCTGCCGGCAAACCAGTGTTGGACGCAGAGAAATTGAGCTGTGCGTTGACGCTGTGCGCAGCGAAAATAAAAAGAACAGCGAGTGTTATCTTCTTAAGCATATCGGGTTGCTGTTTTAATGGTTACTTGCCATAAACCTGTGCGTAAAATTTGTCCTCTGCGGGCGATGGCAGGCGGGGCTTTTGGAGCCGCGAAAGGTGGTTGCGGTTGGAGAAGAAAAAATCGGTGATGTCCCCGCCGTTTGTTTGTACAATAACGAGGTCTGGTTCGCAATACTTTGCCTTCTCTTCAAATAAGGAAACATAGTCGTCGAGGCTGGATGCGATCATGCCGGTATTTATCATTTCTGCATTGGGAAATTGTTTTTCCAGCAGGGTGGTAGCGATGAACTCATTGTCCAGGAAGGGCGAGTATATCTGCGAGCCACCCAGGAATAATACATGCTGTTTTGTCTTTGGGAATTTGAGGTTGTGGCTCATGCGGCAACCTTGTGCGTTTGCCGTCAGGTGGTAGGGCAGGTTTTTTCCTCCATCCAGCACTTCATCATCATTCGGCGGTAGGTCGCCGAATGTTTCCGGCCTGTCGGAATCTTTATAGATCACAGTGCCTTTGGCATCGCTGTGCTTCTTAATGATGGGTGCAAGCTGGCTGGCAAGAAATATAGCCCCTTTTTTAGACCAGTGCCCGTCCTTCGGTGTTTGTGTTATTACCTTCAGGTCTTGTGTTGCCAGGGCGGGGCTCATGTCTACACATTCTACACCCAGCTGGCTGCATGTGGATTTAATAAACGGTATGCCGTAAACGTTTGGCAATGTAGGTTGCTTGCCGGCCTCTGGTGTGATGATGATCACAACCAATTGTGCGCCCGAAGCTGCCACGTCCTGCTTTAGTTTGGTAAGGTTATCTTTATAACGCCCTTTGAGCTCGGCATATAACGCTGAGACGCTGCCGTTATTTTCTAATATCTTGTCATCAGGTATGCGGGGGTATTGTTTATTCAGCTCGTCGATCTTCTTCTTGTTGTTATCGGCAGCAACGTCTGCAGCAGTAGTGGTGCTCTTATGAGAGCTGTCCTGGCAGCTGTTTAAAAGTGAAATGGACAAAATGCCGGCGGCAATGATGAGTTTTGTTTTCATGATTAGTTTGGCTTTAATACTAAAACTTAAAATAGTAATACTCGGTCGTATTCATTTGTTTATGAAAATACCAGATAGATGCTATTACTGCTCCGAAGATAATTAACCGGATGGAAATATTCAATTTCCTGGCTTCAAGCACATAGTCCTTTTCCCGCTGCATCCATTCTATTGCCAGCATGGGCATACACCAAAGTACATTGGTAGTTACCAGGTGCAGCGGCGCCTGGAAGAAGCTCATGGAACATATTTTTGAAAAGAAATCTCCGGCTACATGAATATCCGGCGACCGGAAAAATACCCGTGAGATGGTAACGAGGTTGAAGGTTAGCAGCACCTGGAAAAACTCTTTTACCGTAGGCAATTTCCTTCCGGCTGCAACAGGCTCTTTGTATCGCGTGAGTGTGCCGGTGAGTATGTAAGGAACAAAGTAGAGGCCATTAAGAAAGCACCAGCAGATAAAAGTATAGTTGGCGCCATGCCACAGCCCGCTGAAGCTAAAGATAAACAGGATGAGCAGTATATATTTCAGCATGGAGCCCTCTTTGCCACCCAGCGGCATATAAATATAATCAAGGAACCACTTCCGGAGCGAGGTGTGCCACCTCCGCCAGAACTCCCCGGGATTGCGGCTGAAAAAAGGCATACGGAAGTTCTTAGCCAATTCGATGCCCAGCAGCCGCGATGTGCCCATGGCGATCTCGGAGTAGCCCGAAAAGTCGGCATATAAATACAGGCTGAACAGGGTAGTACCAAGGAATAGGGTACTGCCATTGAGGTCTGTGTACCGGTCAAAAACATAGTTTACCGTGAGCACTACATTATCTGCAACAACCATCTTCTTAAACAGGCCCCAGATGATCTCTCCCATTGATTGTTCTATCTGTACCGGGTTAGGGATAAAGTTCTTGTGGAACTGCGGTAATATCTTTTCGGCAGAGGGTATGGGGCCCGAAAGAATGTGCGGAAAATAGCTGATATAGGCTGCATAGGTGATGAAATTCAGCTCGGGCAAAATGGTCTTCCTGTAAACCTCCGTGATATAGCCTATGGATGAAAACGTAAAATAACTGATGCCGATAGGCGTAACGACTTTAAGCATAGACGCCTGCCACTTGTCAAGGCCGGGGATATTGCCAAATATCAGCCCGCTGTACTTTATGTAGGTGAGCCCAGCGCCGATGATAATGATACTGCACGCCAGTAATGCCTTTCGCTTAGACTTTTCGCCCAATGAACTGATCAGTATGCCTGACAGGTATCCTGCGCCGATAACGCAATATAAATAGACAGGGAGGCTGCTGCGAAAGCAATAATAGAAATACCCGCTTGCAAGGAGCAGAACCATATTCTGTGCGTTCCGCCATTTCCATACCAGCCAGTATACGGCTAGTGTGACGCAGAAGAATATGGCGAAGCCTGTTGTATTAAACAGCATAGGCTTATAGTTTCCATGGGAATAACGAAGCCGCTACCGGCTACTTCAGAGACAGGAAGGAGTCGAAGAATGCGCTCACCTCATTATTGGTAGCATAGTTCTTTTTTGATACCACAATGAAATCGTAAATGCGGTCGTTGACGATGCATGTTTTTACGCTCACCAGCATATTTCCCTCGCCATCATAGAAAAAAGCCCTTCCGGCGTAGCCGTTCAACTCTATGTTCTGGATCGGTATCTCTGTGTCTGTGTAGTCTCTCCTGCGTGTGATAATAGCGCTGTCGAGCATGACGTTGAGCAACGCGGTGTCGCGGCATATGTTTGCCGGGCAATCGGTATATGCAACCTCGAAAAGCTTGAACTTATCAATGGTGAATGTTGGCGGGTCCCAAAACACCAGGTGGGAGATAGTCTGCCTGCCGAAAATGGAAAACCCTTTCTGATCTTTTTTCTTGACCGGCGACGGCATAAATATGCTATACGCTCCCTCATTTGACGTGTACTTTTCCCAGGGGATGTTGTTCCTGTGGCAAGAAGACAAAATGAAGATGCCCAAACAAATAACAGTAAGTTTCACGATGGTGCGCATAAAAGGTATTTAATTGCTGTGATAAAGATTTGCTATCAAGATCATCTCTTATCAGTTCTGTAAACAACAACTGATCTGCAATAGCATTACTGCAAATCAGTTGTTGTTATTGAGTTAAGTATATTATTTCTTCTTCGGGGCATCTTTTGGTGCTGTTGCTGGTTTAGCGCCGTCTTTTTTGGCAGCATCCTTGTTTGCTTTGTAGCGCATATCAGGTGTTCCGTCCTTTTTGGTTGGGCCGGCAGCGGGCTTTGCAGCTTTATTTTCCTTTTTGCGCATATCAGGTGTGCCATCTTTCTTCATTTTTCCCTGTGGCGGAGCTGGCGTCATTACTGCCTTTTGCGGCTTAGCAGCATCTTTAGCAGTTTCCTTCTTAGCTGGTTTTTTAGCTGTTTTGTCTTGTGCAAATGATGCAGTACCCATTATCAGCAGGGACATTACAATGCAAATGATTTTTTTCATATTGGTTTTGTTTGACGCTAAAGTATAAAATTGAATTGATAGTTTGATCTTTTTTTGCGGGAATTTGGCCGGGATGGCTATCCGGATGAAATCATTGACCAATTTCTATGAGCTGCGTATGTTTCTTTAGTCGGAATATTAATATTTATCTTGCGGCAGATAAAGGAACAAAAGATGAGTACATATTCGCGGGAGAAATTACACCAGGCACTGAAGCATTTTTTTGGGTACGATGAGTTCCGGCTCACGCAGCTACCTATAATAGAGAGCGTGCTGAATGCGGAAGACACGCTGGCTATAATGCCTACTGGCGCCGGTAAGTCCATCTGCTACCAGCTGCCGGCTATGCTGCTGCCGGGCATCACTATAGTGGTTTCTCCGCTCATAGCCCTGATGAAAGACCAGGTAGATGCGCTTGTGGCCAATGGTATCTATGCTGCTTTCCTCAACTCATCGCAATCTAATGAGGAGCAGAGCAGGGTAATAAAAGACGCACAGGCGGGCAACATAAAGCTGCTGTATATAGCGCCAGAGCGCATTCCGGCTAATAGTGAATCTTTCTTTATATTTCTGCGGTCGCTGAACCCGTCGCTGTTTGCTATCGATGAGGCACATTGCATCTCCTCGTGGGGGCATGATTTCAGGCCGGAGTATTTGAAGCTGGCGGTGTTGAAGAAACAGTTCCCCGGCATACCGGTGATAGCCCTTACTGCCAGCGCCGATACGGTGACGCAGAAAGACATTGTGGTGCGCCTGGCGCTGCACCAGCCGCAGATATTTATATCCAGCTTCAACCGGCCTAATATCTACTACTTCATACAGCCGAAGCGCGATGCATTCGGGCACATACTGGAGTATGTACAAAAGCATAAGGACGACTGCGGTATCATATATGCGCTCTCACGGGCATCTACCGAAGAGATTGCCGGGAGGCTGCACAAGGCCGGTGTGAAGGCTGCCTACTACCATGCCGGCATGGATAGTGGGGAGCGCAGCCGCGTGCAGGAGGCCTTTCAGCGCGATACGTATAAGGTGATCGTGGCTACGATAGCCTTTGGTATGGGCATCGACAAGTCGAATGTGCGGTATGTGATGCACCATGATGTATCTAAGAACATAGAGGGCTACTACCAGGAAACGGGCCGCGCGGGCCGCGACGGGTTGCGGAGCGACGCTATCCTTTTCTACTCTGTGGGCGACATTATAAAGCTAAGGCGATTTATACAGAACGATGACCCTAAGCAGGCGGCGATATCACAGAAGAAGCTGCAGCTGATGCAGGAGTTTTGTGAGCATGAGGGCTGCCGCCGGCAATACCTGATGCAATACTTTGGCGAAGAGTTTCCGGCTTACTGCGGTAGCTGCGACTACTGCATGAGCTCGCTGGAGGAGAAGGACGCAACAGTGGATGCCCAGAAGCTGCTATCGGCGATAGTGCGGACGGGTGAGCGGTATGGTGCAGGCTATGTGATAGACTTTCTGCGTGGCTCTGCGAGCGAGAAGATACAGCCAGCCCACAAGGAGCTGAAGACCTATGGCATAGGCAAGCACTTGAAAAAAGAAGAGTGGCAATGGATGGTGCAGCAGCTGGTATATCATAAATTTCTGGACAAATCTGACGGTGAGTATGTGACCCTGAAGCTGAATGAGAAAGGGTGGAAGATACTGAAGGGCGAATCTGAGCTGAAGCTGGTGATGAAAAAGGAGAAAGAGCAAATAGCCGAGCTGGCAGAACAGGAGTACGACAAGCAGCTATTCAATGACCTGCGCAGTGTGCGGGCTGATATGGCCGAGCGTGAGCATGTGCCTGCCTACAACATAGTACCCGATAACGCACTTATAGAACTGGCCACTTATCTGCCCGAAAACTTCGATGAGCTGAAACATATATCGGGCTTTGGTGATTACAAGATCAGCAAGTATGGCGCTAACTTCCTGAGGGTGATAAAACAGTATGCCGCGGAACACAACCTGGTATCGAAGATCCACTTTAAGAAACCTAAAAAGGAAAAGAAAGCGCCAGTAAAAGCTACAGCCAGCGCCACTCAAATGGCCAGCCTGGAGATGTTCCGTGAGGGCATAGGTGTGCCGGAAATTGCTGTGCTGCGTGGCTTTACCACAGCCACAATTGACAACCATCTCGCCTTCTTTGTCGCGTCCGGGGAGCTGGATATCCATAAGCTGGTATCTAAACCCAAGCTTGAAAAGATTCTCGCTATAATAAAAAGCACTGGCCAGACATCTGCGTTAAAACCGCTTAAGGACTTGCTCGGGGATAATTATAGTTATACTGAAATTAAGATGGGGTTGGAGTATTATAAGAGATCGTCTGTCTGAACCTAGATTTGCTTGATTTTTTTGATTTAGATTTTTCGACCGATTATTTTCAATGTCCCATTTTGCGTGAAATAAAATAAACGGTTATATGGGGCATTTTTAAATTTTAAGCGATTGATTTTCTTCGGGTTATGTATTAGGCCATGTCCCAGTGAAGCCTCATCTATGCCCCACTTTTTCAGTTTGCAGCCGGCTGTATAGTTGGCAGATTTACGAGAAAAATTTTAGTTGGGATCTTATAAAACAGCCGAGCAGGAAAAAGGCTTAAATCCGGCACAAATGTCGGTATAAAAAGAACACGCTCCAACACCTTTTGTTTATAGGGGGCTTGGGAAAAGTTATAGGGCGGGAGAGATGCCGACGAAAGGATAAATATCGATTCCAGTATCCTGATAGCCACCGAGTGAGGCGAAGGGAGGAGACCTGGCTGGGACGGGGAAGTTTGCAAATTTAATTACCGTGTAAATTCTTTCTCAACTCCATTTTCAATTGTAGCGATTACTCGTTTTACAATTGTGTTTGTCGCTTTAATATTTCCGTCTTGGTCAATTTTTCTTATCTGAGTCATATCAACCTTAACAGAAAATTTATTTGAAAAATGAACGTTACCTCTAAGTACATCAGTCTTGAATTGATCATGATTCATTTCGAAATTTATTAACTGCTTATCTGCTTCGGTTGAGTTAAATTTGCGGTATGCCAGAAAGCTATCCGAAAGATTTCCAGGAGTTTCTTGTACAGTTCAAAACTGATGACGATTGCTGGAACTACCTGTTCGAAATACGTTGGCCTAAAGG
>CAIRTW010000166.1 GCA_903881585.1 uncultured Bacteroidota bacterium
AGCAATCAATAGAATCCCCAAACTATTATTGCCCCAAATACCAATTTCACATGTCCTTTACTATCTTTTTTATTTTTCTTTTTAGCACTTCTGTTAACAATTAATTTGTTATTCGTTAACCATCTGATAACAAAAGTAACACACGATTTTGTAAATCCAAACTTTTTTTTGAAAAATTTTCAAAGAATTTATTTTATAATGCGAAGTATAGCTGTGATCAGCGTAAAGTGGCAAGAAACTCACCTGCTATTTCCACCGTGTAATCAATGTCTTTTAAAGATAATGCAGTACTAACGAACCATGTCTCAAACGGAGACGGGGGAAGGTATACACCATTTTCAAGCATAGCATGAAAGAAATTATTGAAGAGTACATTATTGGCCGAAGCAGCTGTTGCAAAGTTGTTTACCGGCTGCTCTGAAAAGTGTACACTGATCATAGACCCAAAACGATTGATAACATGAGGCACACCACAATCGTTCAATGCACCAGAGAGGCCCTTATGCAGATATTCTGTCTTATCGTCCAGTTCTTTATAGATACCAGGGTTATCCTTTAGGGTTTTCAGCATAGTATATCCTGCTATCATGGCTATGGGGTTACCGCTCAGCGTGCCGGCCTGGTAAACATTCCCCAGCGGCGCAATATGTTTCATTATCTCTGCCTTGCCACCAAAAGCGCCTACAGGCATACCTCCGCCTATTACCTTACCATAGGTGACAAGGTCTGCATTAATGCCCAGGCGCTCTTGTGCTCCGCCGGCGGCAAGCCTGAACCCGGTCATTACCTCATCAAAAATAAACACAATACCTTCCTTATCACAAATAGCCCGCAAGCCCTCCATAAAGCCCGGCCCAGGAATAATGCAACCCATATTGCCAGCCACCGGCTCTATAATGATCGCTGCAATTTCACCTTTATGCTCATCTACCAATTGCTGCACGGCAGCCAGGTCGTTGTAAGGCGCAGTTAGCGTATCCATTGATACACCAGCCGTAACGCCCGGTACGGTCTGAATATTGAAAGTAGCTACCCCACTCCCCGCTTTCACGAGAAATGCATCTGCATGGCCATGGTAACAGCCCTCAAACTTGATGAATTTATTACGCCCGGTATATCCTCTTGCCAGCCTCAGCGCACTCATACAAGCCTCAGTGCCGCTGCTCACCATGCGCACCATATCCACATTTGGCGCCATACTCACAATAAGCTCCGCCATTTCTATCTCCAGCTCAGTTGGCGCTCCAAACGAAGTTGAATACAGCGCCTTGTCCTGTATCGCTTTTACTACTGGCTCATAAGCATGTCCCAGCATCATAGGCCCCCACGAGTTTATGTAATCTATATATCGCTTGCCATCGGCATCATACATGTATGCGCCCTTGGCCCGCTCCATAAAAATGGGTGTTCCGCCTACGCTTTTGAATGCCCGCACAGGTGAGTTCACACCACCGGGAATGGTCTTCTTCGCGCGTTCGAATAGTTCTTCGCTTTTTGTATTGTATTGTGCCATAATAATATGCACCTATATCAGGTGTGTTTAAATAAATTAATAAAGGAAAAGGTGCTGTTATTTTGCAAAAGAGACTTTGCGGTAATCATCGGTAAGTGGCAATTGTATTCCAACGGTATTGATACCAAGAGATGAATTCATGTCTTCGATATTCAGGGCGTCTGCCCACGACCTGTCTCCATCTCTTCTATAAATCTGAACAAAACATTTTGTTGAGTCAATCAAAATATATTCTTTTAAAGACGGTATCTGCTTATAATAATGAAACTTAAAGGCTATGTCGTAACCTTTCGTAGAAGGACTCATAACTTCTATGATAACTGAAGGATTAATAACTGTATCAAAACTGTTTTCCTGTGTTTCAACATCATCGCATATTATGCTTAAATCGGGATACATGTAAGAATCAAATCCTGGCGTAGTTATTCTTAAATCAGCAACAAAAATGTCATATTTTTTGTCTTTTAAAAAGGAGCCTATATTGCTAATTAAATTTGAGACTACATAATTATGATTCAAGCCCGCCCCAGCCATTGGATACATACGCCCATCGAAATATTCATGCTTTTTATCAGCTCTTATTTCTATGTTCAGATACTCATCCGGAGTAACAAAATCAAACGCAGGATATGCCATGTGACTAATTTAGCAACAAAATTAAACAATTATCCATTAATCAACTTCACCGCATCCTTGGCAAAGTAAGTAGCTATAAGGTCTGCACCTGCCCGCTTAATGCTTGTGAGCGATTCAATAATGGCTTTATTTTCATCCAGCCAGCCCATATTCGCTGCGGCCTTTATCATGGCATATTCACCGCTCACGTGGTAGGCGCTCACCGGCACATCTACATTATCCCTTACTTCCCTTATTATGTCGAGGTAGGCCATAGCAGGCTTTACCATTACTATGTCTGCCCCCTCTTCTACATCCATCAGCACTTCCTTCAGCGCCTCGCGGCGGTTGGCATAATCCATCTGGTAAGTCTTCTTATCACCAAAGCCGGGAGCGCTGTCAAGCGCATCCCTGAAGGGCCCGTAAAAACAAGACGCATACTTTGCACTATATGCCATGATACCAGTTTTGGTAAGTCCATTCTGTTCCAGCGCTTCCCGAATAGCCAATATGCGGCCATCCATCATGTCGCTTGGCGCTACAATATCCGCACCTGCCTGCGCATGGCTCACACTCATTTTAGCCAGCACCTCCACCGTAGGGTCATTCACTATTTCATCACCATCTACGATACCATCATGCCCATAAGTAGAGAATGGGTCGAGCGCTACATCCGTCATCACCACCATATCAGGGCAGGCATCCTTTATTGCCCTTATGCTGCGCTGCATCAGCCCGTTGGGGTTCAGCGCCTCAGTGCCCTTATTATCCTTTAGTTCATCCTTGCACTTTATGAACAGGAGCACACTCTTTATTCCCATTGCCCAAAGTTCCTTCACTTCCTGAACAGTGAGGTCAATACTCCTCCGATAATATCCCTGCATAGAAGGTATTTCTTCTTTAATCCCTGAACCTTCAATAATAAACAACGGGGCAATAAAATCACTCGGCTTCAATATTGTCTCCGCCACCATTGCACGTATGGCAGGTGATAGACGGAGAATACGGTTTCTTCTGCTCAGGTGCATTTCTCTTAATTATTTTGAATGAAAGGTCAGGGTTAAAAACTACCAGATAGTAATTATCCCGTAATCCGGAAATAGCTCATCTGTTGAAATTATAGTGAGCTGATTCGTCATGCTTTGGGCTATTATAAGCCTGTCAAAAGGATCTCTGTGATGAAATGGCAAAGTTGACAACTTCAAGGTATCTTCAAATGTTATCGGTAAGATCTGGAATCCATTTTTAGCTATCTGTTCAGGGATTGCGGCAAAAGGGGTTCTCAGTTTGAGTTTTCCAATACTTAACTTGATTGCTATTTCCCACAGACTGGCAATACTGATAAAATTATTTGCGTCTTTATGTTCAATTGTTTTTCGTGCAAGACTCGACAATTCCTCCTCACCATTAATAAACCAGATAAATGTATGAGTGTCCAGTAAATAGTTCATTTACATGTATTCTTTGAAGTCTTCCAATGGCTCATTGAAATCCGGGCCAATAACAAACATACCCTTGCCACTCCCAAATTTTGCACGGGGTCTTTCTTCATCTTTTTTATCCTTTTTAGCTTTAGTAACAAGGAAATCAATGAAATCAGCAACCTCCGTTTTCATCTGGTCTGGCAAAGACGATAGCTTATTGTATAATAATAGGTTTTCCATTTGCGGTAATATTGCACTACAAATTTAAGAAAAAAACCACCATCCTCCTTACACCCACTCCATCGGCCTATAATACCTCACCATACCTTCCTCCACACTCCCCTCTTTAGCATGGTAATTATACTCCCACCTCGCCCTCGGCGGCAGGCTCATCAATATGCTCTCTGTCCTTCCATTTGTTTTCAATCCGAACAATGTACCCCTGTCATGTATCAGGTTAAACTCCACATACCGCCCCCTCCTTATTTCCTGCCACTCCACTTCCCTATCCCCATATGGGGTGTCCTTTCTCTTCGCAACAATGGGCAGGTACGCCTCTAAAAAAGCATTACCATTCGCCTGCTGAAAATCAAAATGCCGCAGTTCATCTGCATCATCCTGCGGGCGCAGGTAGTCATAGAATACGCCACCAATGCCGCGCATCTCATTCTCCCGGTGCTTGTTTACAAAATATTCGTCACAGTGTTTCTTGCACTCCTCATAAATATGCTCACCAAACGGCAGCATAGCGGTTTTCAAACTAGCATGAAAATGCCGGGCATCCTCTTCAAAAATATAGTAAGGTGTAAGGTCGGTACCTCCGCCAAACCAGCTATCCAGCCGTTTGCCTTCTTTATCATACAACTCAAAATACCGCCAGTTGGCATGTACCGTAGGCACATACGGATTAAGCGGATGCAGCACCAGCGACAAGCCTGCCGCCAAAAAATCGCTCTCCGGTACATTAAAAGCGACTTGCATAGCAGCGGGCAAGGTTCCATAAACAACAGAGGTATTCACCCCACCCTTTTCAAAAACATTCCCATTAGCAATAACCCTTGTCTTGCCGCCACCACCTTCAGGCCGCTCCCATATTTCTTCTGTGAACACAGCCTTCCTGTCTTCCGCTTCCAGTGCTGCACAAATAATATCCTGTAGGTTGTGGATGTAATTAATAAATTGATCTTTCGTAGTCATCATAACCAATTTGAAATTTGGATTTTCGATTTTCTAATTTTGGCTTTTACTTCGAAGAGTATTCCTTCACCGCATCCACAAACGCCCTCGCATGGTCCACAGGCACATTCGGCAATATACCATGTCCCAGGTTCGCTATATACCGTTGTGTCCCAAAGCCATCGATCATTTCTGTCACTTCCTTCTTTATCTGACTGATAGGTGCAAGCAGTTTTGAAGGGTCGAAATTTCCTTGCAGTGTAATGCTGTTGTCGGTCATTTGTCGGGCCAGCTTCGGCGTCACACTCCAGTCAACCCCCAGCCCGGCTGCACTGCTCCTGCTCAGGTCGCCCAGCGCATACCAGCTCCCTTTCGGGAACAATATCACCGGCGCATCCTTACTTACCGCATCAGCTATCTGTATCAAATAGGGCTGTGCAAATATTTTAAAATCCGCTGGACTCAGCATTCCGCTCCAGCTATCAAACACCTGTACCAGGTCTGCTCCCGCATTTACCTGCGCTTTTAAATAGCTTATAGTAATGTCCGTTACCTTTTGCAGCAGCGTATGCGCCAGTTCCGGCTGTGTAAAGCAGAATTGTTTTGCCTTATCAAACGTCTTACTGCCCTTCCCTTCTATCATATAGCAGAGCAGCGTCCATGGCGCACCTGCAAAACCGATCAGCGGCACGCGCCCGTTCAGTGCCTTTTTTGTCATCGCCAATGCCCGCATCACATAGCTCAACCGCTCTTCAACACCCGTAGTAATAAGCGCATCCACATCGGCCTTAGTCGCAACGACTTTAGGTAGCATCGGGCCTTTCCCTTCTTCCAGCAACACCGTAAGCCCCATAGCCTGTGGTATCACCAGTATATCTGAGAAAATAATAGCCGCGTCCACACCCACCTGGTCCACGGGTTGCAAGGTGATCTCACAAGCTAGCTCAGGTGTCTCTACACGGGTAAAGAAATCATACTTCTCACGCAGTTTTATATAATCCGGCAAGTACCTGCCCGCCTGGCGCATCATCCACACCGGTGGCCGCGATACCTGCTCGCCTCGCAATGCCTTTAATAACAGATCATTTTTCAATTCGCTCATCGGTCTTTTTTATTTTTCGCGGATGCTTATTTATTAAAATACTCGATCACATAATTCAGCAGGCTCTCTTTGCTGGCAGTCTCGCTGAATATCACTTTATTGTCCGTATGCCGCTTCGTAGCATCTGCGGTAGTATTGCCTATGACAAATAAAACCACATGCTTAGCTATCTTATTCACACTAAAAAAACTATCCACGGCACTGGGACTAAAAAACATAATACCATCATACACCTTTCCGGTGACGGTGGGTATTCTTACAGTTTCATAAACCACAACCTCATACACATCGATCTCATTTTCCCGCAGCGTGTCCGGCAATGTATCCAGCCGCTGGTCCCCGCAAAAGAATACGACCTCTTCTTCTCCGTCTTCAATAATGATCTTAGCAAGCTCAGCAGCATTTTTTGCAATGCCGATTATCTCCGCTGCCCTGAACTGGCCCTTCACCGCCTCCATTGTAGCATTCCCGATACAGTAAATATCCCACCCCGGGTCTGCCGACATTATGATATCCGAGACCGCCTTCACGGCATTCACGCTGGTAAACACCGCCGTTATCGGCAGGTAGCACAGATCCACCACGCGCTCCGCCAGTTCCTCACTTTCTATAGCGCTTACTTTAATGAACGGCACCACATCAAGACCAATACCCATTTCGGTAGCCTTATATATTAATGGCTGGCCAAGGGAAGCGGTACTGAGTATTTGTATTTTATTGGCCATTCCGAATCCCCTCCAGTATTTGTTGCCCGCCGTCTCGCAATAAATCCTGCGCGACTGCATGTCCCAGGCCTACGGCTTCGCTTACAGGCACTCTTTTAGATATTTCTTTCTTTTGCCTGCCGTCCTTGCTTAGTATATTCCCTTCAAAGACAACTGCGCCGTCGTCAACCCTCGCCAGCGCACTAATAGGCGTAGAGCACCCGCCAAGCAACGCCCTCAGAAAATCGCGCTCTATAGCAGTACACAATGCTGTATCTGTATCGTGAAAATTCCGGCACGCGCTTATCGCAATATCATCTCCATCCCTGCATACAACCAATATAGCCCCCTGTGCCGGTGCGGGCAGCATCCAATCCAGCTCCAACGCATTGTCAGGTCGTAACCCTATGCGCTCCAATCCTGCTGCTGCAAATATCGCCCCATCCCAATTACTTCCCTCCACCTTCCGTAGTCGCGTATTTACATTTCCCCTCAGGTTCTCAATTGTATCGTCCGGGTACTTGTTCAGCCATTGCGCTTTTCGCCTTATGCTGCTGGTAGCTATTATCCGGCAGGTGTGCTGCACCTCAAAGGTGTTGCACACCGCTGCACCCTTTGGAACAAAAATATCTTTGTAAGATGCCCGAGGCAACACCGCCGCCTGCACAATGCCCTTTGCCATTTGCGTAGGCACATCCTTCATAGAATGTACCGCTATATCAATGTCTTGATTAAGTAGTGCTATATCCAGCGCCCGTGTAAATATCCCCTGCACCCCTATTTCATATAGTGGAGTCTTTAAGTCTGTGTCCCCTTCACTTTTTATATACACCAACTCCGACTCGTACCCATGCTGCAACAGCAGGTCTGTCACCAGGCTAGCCTGCCATACAGCAAGCTGGCTCTCACGCGTCCCTATCCGGATTTTTTCCATGCTAGGCAATAAATTCGTTTATGGCTTCTATGTAATGACAGCCGGGAGCGTTGTCCTGCCGCATCTTTATAGCGAGTGAATTGATCACTTTCTGTATTTTTTCGTCTGGCTTTTCAGCAAGCTCCGCATCTTCTGATTTACGGTTCCCGAGTATCGCCGGATCTATGTATATCGCCTTCAGCTTTGTTTTCACGGCTTTCAGTACCGGCACATACTTGCGTAGTTCATACCACGCCATAAATTCGGCTATATGTTCTTCTATGATAGAAACCGCTTTGGGAACTTCCGCCATACGCTTTTGTAAGGTCTCGTCCTTTATCTTAGACAGCATATCCACATCTACATAGGTAATGCCGGGCAATTGCTGCGCAGCCTTATCCACATTGCATGGCACAGACAGGTCTATCACCAGTTTCTTGCCTCTGTTTTCAATATGCTCTTTAAAAACTATCGGCTCTGAAGCACTGGTTGATACGATCACAATATCTGCATCGCGCAGTTCACCATCCATAGCCTCCATCAGTGCATATTTCAGGTGCAGCTCTTTCGCTATCGCTGCCGCTGTCTCCCCAGTCCTGTTAATCAGTGTTATATTCCGGGTATCCAGGTAATCCACAAGGTTGCGGCAAGTGGTACGCCCTATCTTCCCTGTGCCCAGCACCACTATTTTCTTTTCCTCCACAGCTTTTGCCACTGCAGGTGCGGCATCAGTTGTCATTATATGCTTCGTAGCGGGGCACCTCATATCCGGCGTTACCGATGGCCCTTCAAAATATTCCCTGATGTACTGAATTGCAGCAAATGAGGTCGATACCGTTCCCCCGCTTAATGCAGTATGTGTCTTTATAGCTTTTGAAGCCTGCAATACAGAATTAATAAGCCGCTCCGTAAACGGCCCCACGAAGCCAGCGGCTTTCGCGGTCTTTACAGCATTCTTTATTTGCCCCAGTATCTCATAGTCGCCCAGTATCTGCGAATCCAGCCCGGATGCAACATTAAATAAATGCTCTATTGCCGCACCACTGTTTTTTGAATAACTGATGCGCTCAAACTCATGTATATCGCCTGCACAAACTCCCGCCAGTAAATTCATTAATACACCCGCATTTTCAGAAAACCCATATATCTCGGTCCTGTTGCAGGTAGAAAGCACAAACAGGTCTTTAAGCCCTTGGGCAGGGGCCAATGCCAACAGCTGGTTGTACTGGCCCTCGTTTACAGCAAATAAACCCCTCACTGACGCATCGGTCTTTTTGTAGTTGATGCCAACTACCCAAAAATGCTCGATCTTTTGCCTGTCTTTATTGTGCATCAATTTTTTAGAAAAGTAAATTCCGCCGCAAAGGTACTTTTGTATGTTTCTGCATCACAATTTCAATGTCATACCTCAGTCATTTTAGACGATCATTTTGATCATGCCATATTCAGGTAAACTATTAGTTGTTTTCTTTGCATCCCAATCAACAACCAATGCCGGCACCAACAAAAAGAGGAATAATACTGATGAACCTTGGCTCTCCGGACTCCACCGGGGTAAAGGATGTAAAGAATTACCTTACCGAATTCCTAATGGATGAGCGTGTTATCGACTCTCCCTACCTGTTTCGCTCCATATTAGTAAAAGGCATTATCACTCCTTTTCGCGCCCCAAAATCAGCCGAAGCATACCAATCCATATGGACAGATGAAGGTTCTCCACTGGTCTCTATCACCAAACAACTTCGCATCGCATTAGAAAAAGAAATAAACGAACCTGTGGAGGTCTCCATGCGCTACGGTAGCCCATCCATGAAAACAGCCTACGATTCCTTGCTTGCTAAACATCCGGCAATACAAGAAGTGGTGCTGGTACCGCTATATCCACACTACGCCATGTCCAGCTACGAAACTGCTGTGGCCCACGCAAAAACTGTTCATAGTAAAGGTAATTACCGCTTCCGTATCACAGTCGTAAAACCCTTCTACAACGACCCCAACTATATAGCAGCACTGGCAGAAAGCATGAAACCCTACCTGGAAAACAGCAAAAATCACCTGCTCTTCAGCTACCACAGCATTCCCGAGCGGCATATCCACAAAAGCGACATGACCGGCCATCATTGCCTGCAGTCGCCAGGTTGCTGCGAAACCCCGTCCGCAGCACACAGGTATTGCTACCGACACCAGTGCCTTATGACCACCAAACTCGTCACCGAATACCTGGGCATCCCTAAATACCAATACAGTGTATCTTTCCAATCCAAGCTCGGCAGATCTGAATGGCTAAAGCCATCAACAACACTGCGAATGACCCAAATGCCGCAGGAAGGAATAAAAAATCTCTCGGTCGTATGTCCCTCATTTGTAAGCGATTGCCTGGAGACACTTGAAGAAATAGCTATACGCGAAAAAGAGAACTTCCTTGCTGCCGGCGGCGAATCATTTACCTTTATTCCCTGCATGAATGTGCAGCCAGGATGGGTAAAAGCAGTCGCACAGTTAGTCGGAAATGGAAATGGTAATTAGGAATTGGGATTGTTTCGCCTTGTACTTTTGTACGATATAGCATTAAATAAAATCTCCAACATCATATTTGTTAATTATTAATACAGATTTTCAAATTCATAATTCCTATACAAAAAAAGATGTATTTCTATATAAAGGCACTCCATATCATCTTTATCGTTACCTGGTTCAGCGGTATGTTCTACATCGTGCGCTTGTTCATTTACAATACGGAAGCAAATGAAAAACCCGAGCCGGAAAAAAGCATTTTACAGAAGCAGTTCAATATCATGATCCGCCGGTTGTGGTTTGGCATTACCTGGCCCTCAGCTGTGCTCACCCTTATTTTCGGCCCATGGATGTGGTATTTGTGGGGACATCTGGACAACTGGCTGGCTATTAAACTGTGTTTTGTTGTTGGCCTATATGCGTATCACTTTACGCTCCATACCATCTACAAACAACAGGCTAAAGGCGTTTTCAAATTCACCTCCGGCCAGCTACGTATGTGGAACGAGGTCGCCACTATTTTTCTCGTTGCCATAGTTATGCTCGCCGTAGTGAAGCAATCTATGAGCTTCATATGGGGGCTCACTGGATTAATTTTATTCGTTGTCCTGCTTATGAGTGCTATTAAGATCTACAAGCTCATCCGCAATTCTTCCTTAAAGTAATCGCATTAAATACTAACTTCTAATTAATATTACATTTCTCATTATTTATAAAAATGGGAATTATTTTCCCCAATTTCCGAAAAACTAATGAGTCTGGTTTATCTTGTTCGTTAACAATTCTAAAACACTACATCAATATCGAAAATTGCATGCCAGCTGTAATTAATTTAAAATCAGTTAGTTAGATTTTTTTTAAACAAAGTAAATATTATTTATTTTTATTAGTATAAAAATTATTTTTTACTTTTTGAAATTCAGCACGGTTTTTGCAAATACTATGTGATAATCAAAAAGCGCGAAATGTATCATTTCAAAATCGTTAAGGTGCAGGAAGGCGGGTATAAGTTCGAATTGGAAGGCATTAAGTTATTAGTTGATGACTACCGTGTAATAAATGATAAGCACATCCTGAAAACACCTACCAAAGCAATAGCCTTCTTTAATATTGGCGAAGACATTTATGGCGTCTCAAATGAATCGCTAAACCTAGATACCGCAGAAGCTCTATATGATACTATGACACGTCAATATAGTGTCTTTATTTCTCCAGGTGCAAACCCGATATCTTAGGTTGTTTTTGACCAACAATTATTCAAACTCCCGCTTGGCGGTCTTAAAACCAAAATGAGGGAACTGCGAACTTGGCGACTTTGCGAGAAAACCTTTTCTTTGCGAGAAACCCATTTTTACTGTGCCATGCATTTTTTGCGGGGCGCTTACGCCCCATCCACCAGCTTCAAAAACTCCTGCTCTGTAAGAATATTCACTGTCCCCAGTTTTTTCGCCTTGTCCAGTTTCGACCCTGCATCCTCTCCCACCACCAGGTAGTTCAGTTTAGCGCTCACCCCACCCAATATAGAACCGCCCTTATCCTCCACCATCTTCTCCGCATCGCTGCGCTTAAAGTGGCTAAGTGTTCCGGTAAATAAAAACGTTTTCCCCGCCAGCTCGCCATCCGCCGCCGATTGTCCTTTATGTTCGTTCAGGAGGTTTACTCCTGCCTCATCCAGTTTTTGTATGACATCCCTGTTCTCCTGCCGGGCAAAAAAATCAACGACAGATGTGGCCACTTTAGGCCCCACATCTTCAAGCGTCGCAAACCGGCCGGCATCCCAGGTATAAAACTCCCGGATATCCGACGCCGCATTAGCAAGCGTTTTGGCTGTCGTCTCACCAACAAAACGTATTCCCAGCCCAAAGATCAGCCGGTTCAAAGGCTGCTTTTTCGACTGCTCTATTGCCTGTTGCAGGTTGGTTATCGACTTCTCTCCAAAACCCTCCATGCCTTTTAGTTTACTCCAATCTATATCGTATATGCCGGGAATGTCTTTCAATATATCGAGGTCATAAAACTTCTGCACATTCGCTGCACCAAGCCCTCTTATGTCCATCGCATCCTTGCTTACATAGTGAATAATATGCTCTACCAGCTGCACCGGGCAATTGATATTGATACACCGCCACGCCGCTTCTTCCGGTTGCCGTTCCAGTTGGCTCTCACATGCCGGACAATGAGTAGGGAATTTTATCTCCCGCTCGTTTCCGTCGCGCAGCTCCGCAAGTGGCTTTACTATATAGGGTATCACATCGCCCGCACGCTCTACCAGCACAGTGTCGCCAATGTGCAGGTCCTTTTCCCGTATCACATCCTCGTTAAACAGCGATACAGAAGTCACCGTAACACCGCCTATATGCACTGGCTCTATCTTTGCCACAGGCGTTATCGCACCTGTTCGCCCTACCTGGAATTCAACATCCACCAGCTTGCTCGTAGCCTGTCGCGCCTTGAATTTATAAGCCACCGCCCAGCGAGGATGATGTGATGTTGAGCCCATCTTATCCTGCATCGCAAAGTCGTTCACCTTTATCACCAGCCCATCTACTTCAAACGGCAGGTCGTCACGCCGGCCTTCAAATTCATGACAGTATTTGATCACGTCATCAACATGTTTAAACACCTTCATATCTGGTGCCGGCGTAGGAAACCCCAGGCTATACAGTAGTTTCAGCGTATCGTAATGTGTACCTAACTCTTTCGGCCGCTCAGCCCCTTCAGTCAACGTATAATTACTTACATGGTACAGAATAGAATTTAACCCCCGCTTGCGCACTTCTGTCGGGTCCAGTATCCGCAATGTACCGGAGGCTGCATTGCGCGGATTTGCCAGCGGCGACAGCCCCTCCGCCACTCGCTGTTTGTTGAATGCGTCAAACACCTTTTTATGTATCACTATCTCACCGCGTATTTCTATCTGTTTTATACCGTACTTCAGGAGTGCCGCAGATAGCGGTATCGCCCGTATCTGCCTGATGTTGGTCGTCACATCCTCACCCATTACCCCGTCACCGCGCGTAGCGCCGCGGCTAAGCGCACCATCATCATATATCAGCGATATACCTGCACCATCATACTTAGGCTCTACACAGTATTCTATATCATCTGTCTCGGCAAGCTCCCGACACCGGCGGTCCCAGTCAGTAAGGTCATCTGCGTTATAAGTATTGTCCAGGCTCAGCATTGGCACCAGGTGGCTCACGGTCGGGAACCGCTCACTCAGGCCTTTTGCAACACGCTGTGTTGGAGAATCCTCAGTCACCAGTTCAGGGTGTTTTTCCTCCAGGTTTTTCAGTTGCTTGTACACTCCATCATACTCCGAATCAGATAGTGTAGGATCATTCTGCACATAGTACTTCCAGTCGGCATAATTGATAACTTCACGCAACTGCGCAATGGTATCTCCGGCGGTTCCGGCATCCTGTTTTAATAAGTGCTTTGCCTGCTCATACAGGCGTTTTTCGTCTAGAGCGGTGTACATGCTGCAAAGTAAATAATTTGTTGCAGCAGTTTACTGCGATTACATGATCACTGTACCTCAAAACGTTTTTTTTGCCGCAGCAACACATAACACAAACTAATTAATAGAATCCTTACCTTTGCAACTGATTTACATAAAAACTACGCGAAATGACAGTGGAAATGAACCGGGAAATGGCAAATGTGCAGGCATCCGCTATCGATGATATGCACCTCAATACACTCTATACGCTGCTCGAAGGAGATGTTCCCGATCGCTCGCCCTTTACTCTTACTAAAGAGCAATTGGCCCTGTTAGATAATGAACACGCATTGCACCTCGCAGGAAAAACCAGATCTTATAGCTTGGAAGAAGCTATGGATATAATCCGAGGCAACTAATCTTCATTCTTCCGAATGAAAAACCCATAAAATCAGTCGCTTCTTTCACGTCCGCGGAGCATGTATTGCTAATGCAATGCCGTGCACTATTTCAATGCCCCTCCCGTTTTATCCCAGAGGCGAATTAATTTAAGAATCTGTACCTTTGAAAGAACAATTTCATTGAAAAACAGATATAACTATGACAGTCGCCGCCATCAGAACAAAAATCAAAACGTACGTTGATGATGTTGATGATGTTGATGATAAAAAAGTAAAAGCACTTTATACCTTGCTGGAAAGTGAAATTGAGGAAAGCTCCTCATTTAAATTAACCAAAGAACATTTGGCTATATTGGATAGAGAACATGAATTACATCTTGCCGGGAAAACCAAATCTTATAGTTGGGAAGAAGCAAAAGAAATTATCCGCGGTAAAAAAGTAATGTAATGAATACCGTTATTTTAAAGCCTGGTATGAAATGCAGAAAGTCGGTCTTGGCGACATGTTACTGAAAGAGATGGATGAACATTATCGAAAGCTGGGAATATTCCCTACTTCATATGGCAAAAGAGATGGCAGATACAGGCGTTTGCAATTAAGAAAATTTCCTTATGCCGTCGTCTTTAAGATAATAAAAAACACAGGTTTTTGTGTATGCAGTATTTCATAAAAGCCGTAATCCGAAGGACAAGTTTAAAAGAAAATAGTTAGCCCCTTCAGAATGAAAAAACCCATAAAATCATTCACCTCATTCACATACATCGAGCGCATCGGTTTGGTGGCTTTATCTGCACTGCTCATTATTCTTATCGCCATCCGCGGTACTATGCACTTGTGGGTACATACAGATAAAGATGTAGAGAAAGAGAAAAAACTAGTCGCCGCGTGGGAGGTTTTTAAGCGCAGCCAGCCTGTTCCAAAAACAAATGATGCTGCGGACAATAGTGAATATGCAGATGCATCAGACGATAACGCAACTCCCCTTCCCAATATCATCAACATTAATACCGCCGATTCTGCAACACTCGTCCGACTGAAAGGAATAGGCCCTGCGACCGCCAGCAAAATAGTAGCACGCAGAAAAAACAAAGGCCTGTTTACCAGCGTCAACCAGCTCATGGAAGTATCCTCAATGCCCACCGCAACATTTGAAATACTGAAAAAGCATTTGAGTGTTGGAGATAGATAATTTCAGATAGTATCTGCTATTTTCATATTACGGGGGCGCACATAAACATGCCTTACCATTCGCTGCGTAACTCCCGTTCATAACTTTCATGCCATATATCTGCACCTTTTATTTATTTCATTCAGGAAAAAGTTGTAAAATTGCCTCACATTTATTTGATATATAGAAATTATGGATTTTAATAGTACCGATGCACAACGTTCGATTGCCGAGATGATCCGCGACTTCGCAACAAAACACATTCGCCCGAAAATGATGGAGTGGGATGAAGCACAAATATTCCCTGTTGATCTTTTTCATAAAATGGGCGAGCTGGGCCTTATGGGTGTACTCGTTCCCACGGAGTATGGCGGCTCGGGCCTTGGTTACTTCGAGTATGTTACCGTTATCAGCGAAATAGCTAAAGTATGTGGCTCTATAGGCCTTTCTGTGGCAGCACATAACTCATTGTGTACTGGCCACATCCTGTACTTCGGCAACGACGAGCAGAAGAAAAAATATCTGCCCAAACTGGCGAGCGGCGAATGGATCGGCGCATGGGCGCTTACCGAGGCCAACACCGGCAGCGACAGCGGTAATATGCGTTGCTCTGCCACAAAAGATGGCGATGGCTGGATACTGAACGGCACTAAGAACTGGATCACCCATGGCTTGAGCGGCAACGTAGCCGTTGTGCTGGCCCGTACAGGTGAGCCTCGCGCAAAAAACAACATCAGCGCATTCATAGTGGAGCGCGGCACTCCCGGCTTTTCCGCAGGTAAAAAAGAAAATAAGCTGGGCATGCGCGCCAGCGAAACAACTGAGCTCATTTTCGATAACTGCCGCATATCAGATGCGCAAAGAATGGGGCCTGTAGGCGACGGTTTCCACCAGGCTATGAAAGTGCTTGATGGTGGTCGTATCTCTATCGCTGCACTTGCACTGGGCATCGGGAAAGGAGCTTACGAAGCATCTCTGAAGTATTCAAAAGAGCGGCAGCAATTCGATCAGCCGATCTCCAATTTCCAGGCTATAGCCTTCAAGCTTGCCGATATGGCGACGCAGATAGAAGCCTCCGAAATGCTCATTTATCAAGCGGCCGATATGAAAAACCGCGGCGTGAAAATGACCAAAGAATCTGCTATGGCAAAATACTACGCATCAGAGATGTCCGTAAGGGTGTCCACCGAAGCAGTACAGATCTTTGGCGGCTACGGCTATACCAAGGACTTCCCTGTTGAAAAATATTACCGCGATAGCAAACTCTGCACCATAGGCGAAGGAACATCCGAAATACAGAAGCTGGTAATATCAAGGGATATACTGAAAGCATAATCGCTAATAAGGCTTTTACCCATTTTTTAAAACCCTGGCATTGGCCGGGGTTTTCATTTCAAAACATCCCGGATTCTACTTCGGAGCTTATTTCCTTATCATTTTCCTATAGCTTTGCTACATAAAGCTCACCGTGCGTAGCAAATACATTTTTCTCGTTTTTTTATTTCTCCTGCCACACCATGCTCATGCGCAGGTGATCTCATTTAATGATACAGTCGCGTCCTACAACCGCATCCGGATGAAGATCAACAAAACCGGGATGAAGGTATTGGGAGCATGGGGCATTGCCAATATCGCAGAAGGCGGCATCGGCTATTTTACCGCCAAACAGGATGAGTGGAAATGCTTCCAGGGCATGAATGCACTTTGGGGTGCTGTAAACACCGGCATAGCCGCAATAAGCCTATCTGCTGCACGAAGAGAAAGTAAGGAAAGGTTAACGTTCCAGCAGGCCTATGCCCGTTATCATGCCAGCAAAAAAATATACCTCATCAACTGCGGGCTGGATGTAGTGTACATGGGCGCCGGCATCGGCCTGGTCAAATATTCAGAAACTACAAAAAACAATCCCGCCCTGTTCAGCGGTTTCGGAAAGTCTATTGCATTACAAGGCGCCTTTCTTCTGCTGTTCGACAATGTTATGTATAGCTCCCATGCCCGCTACGCGCCCCTCTGGTTCCGCATTATGAATGAGATCCATGTAAGCGGAAATGGTGTTGGTATTATACATACGTTTTAAGAAAAGCCTCGCGAAAAGTCTCGCCTACTATCTACTGTCTACTATCTACTGATCTACTTTACACCAGCATATTATCTATCAACCTTATCTCCCCTATCCTTGTTGCTATCAGCGCTACCATCGGCGTATGAGGCTTATAATCGCTCAACAGAGTGAGGTCCCTTGCATCAGCCAGCGCCACATATTCCGTTGCAAAGCCTTTTGCCGCCAGCAGATCCTCGCATTCCTTCCTTACTATGTCAAAACTGCTAGTAAATTGTTTTGATTGTATAGACACAAGGCATTGGTAAATAACCGCGGCAACCACCCTTTGAGGCTCCGTAAGCCTGCGGTTGCGTGAACTCATAGCCAGCCCATCCGCCTCACGGGTAGTGGGACATATGATCACGTTCAGATCATTGAGGCCCATCATCGGCGCCAGTTTTCTCAGCACCATGCATTGCTGGTAATCTTTTTGGCCCAGGTAAAGGTGGTCCGGCGTTACTATTTCCAGCAGCCGGCCTACTACCTGCCCCACCCCCCGGAAATGCCCCGGTCTTTGCGCCCCTTCCAATATGGTATCCAGGTATCCAAAATCGTAGGTCTTAAAGTTGCCTTCCCCATCAGGATATATTTCGTTTACACTGGGTAAAAAAAGCACGTCACATTCCGCATCCAGCAGCAGCTCTATATCCGCTTCTGTTGACACCGGGTACTTCTCCAGGTCCTTTTTATCGTTAAATTGGGTCGGATTTACGAATATACTGCACACCGCCAGCACATTATCTTCCTTCGCTTTTTGTATCAGCGAGATGTGCCCGGCATGTAATGCTCCCATGGTAGGAATGAAGCCCACCCTGTGTTTCCCGTCTTTCTTTAACGATATATAATTTTTAATATCATTAATATTTTTGAAGATAACCATACAACTATTTTAACCTAAACGCCACAAAGTACGGTTGGAATTCAATATTTTCGTAATTTTGCAGCCTGTTTTATTTTATTCCGAATTAATAATCAATTATCCCGCATGTCTGCAGACACAAAGAAACGTGTTTTAATAATCGCCAACGAACTATCCCCCTATACCGAGTTCACGGATTTTGCCCAGATACTCAACAAGCTGGCAATCAAGACGTTTGATTCCGGGCTTGAAGTTCGGGTTATCATGCCCCGTTTCGGAGTGATCAACGAGCGCCGCCATCGCCTTCATGAAGTAGTAAGGCTCTCCGGTATCAATGTGATTATTGACAAGGATGATTATCCATTGATCATCAAAGTGGCATCATTGCCAAATGCACGCCTCCAGGTCTATTTTATGGATAACGAGGATTATTTCAAGCGCAAAGCAGTATTCCGTGATGACCAGGATAACTTCTTCGATGACAATGCAGAGCGTATGATATTTTTCTGCAAAAGCGCATTGGAAACCGTGAAGAAATTCGGCTGGCCTCCCCATGTTATCCATTGCCATGGCTGGATGACATCTCTTGTGCCGCTTTACCTCAAAACGACCTACAAAAAAGAACCCGTTTTCGGATACTCCAAGATCATATATACTGCACAGGCCAACCAGTTCAAGGAAAAGCTGAACCCCAACTTCATGAAGAAGGCCCTCATCAGCAACGAGATAAAAGAAAAAGACCTGGAGCCGTTCAAGGACTGTACCAATGCAGCCCTCACCATTGGCGCCGGCAAAAGTGCCGACGTTGTGATCTTCGGTTCTGAGAAAATGGAAAAGAAAGTGGTTGACGAGCTAAAGCCAGGCCGCTACAAAAAAGTGCTGAAATATGAGGCCGGATGGAAGGAAGATGTTACCCCTCTTTTAGAGCTATATAAAAGCTTAACAGAGTCTTAGTATTTCTTTTGCCATCTTAGCCCTTAAATTGTACCAGCTTGAAACGTCATTTATTTAGCCTTCCTTTAATAATAGCCGCCCTCGTCGCAGCTGTTATTATCCAGACAGGTTGCAGGGAGAACACACTTATACGGTCCAAAGTATTACCGGCAAACGATACCGTGGGCCTGAAGACTTATTCCCTGCCCTGCATCACGCATACCTATTACGATCCATTTGCCATTACCAGTACCGACATCGGCGGCATCCCTATTTTCCAGGGAGTAGGTGTTTATACCGATCCCTTCTTCGGCACGATGACTGGTTCTACTTATTTCAACCTCACCACCAACGACTATTACAACGTATTCACTGATCAGACGATAGATTCCGCAGTGCTTATATTGCCATATAGCGGCTATACATTCGGCGACAGCGGCAACCTGGCCCTTACACAGGCCTACCAGGTCTTTTACATGCTGGACAGCCTGGGAGACCCCAACCTGGTCACTTATTACGCTAACAGCACTAAGCCGGTTGACTTTTCTAATCCGCTCAGCGACCCCACTACTATAAACCTGCACGGGCTATTAAATCAGCTAAACGTTTTCGATACAAGTGGGCTTGCCATCAACTATCCCTCATTACGCATAAAACTCAGGCTTCCTGCTTTAATGAGTCATCTTAACCCTGCACTCAATATCCTCGCTACAAGCTCAAACCCCACGCAGGACTTCCTGAATGCATTCAAAGGTATATGTGTAATGCCTGCCAATGCAAGGCAGGGAACAACCGCCATTCCCTACTTCCGGCTGGACGGTACCAATGCGTACAATCAGGCAAATCTGTTGGTTTACTATCACGACCCAGCAACAGTACCTGCGCAGGATACGGACTACTTAGAGCAATATTATTTTGCCCCAAGCATCTGCTCGCACTTCAACAGCATTACACGCTCATACAGCCGCTACCCGGTCAACAATCTGCTGCACTCAACTACTGTAAACGACAGCATTATAGCCATGCAAAACCAGCCCGGCGCCAGCCTGGATGTGATAATACCGGGCATCAAGTCATTGCCGGTAGGTGTTATCAATAATGCACAGCTGCAGATACACCTGCTGCCTGGTTATAACCTGGACACAACATTACTCCCTGAACGCATGTACCCGATTGGTATTGGCGGCTCCACATACCCCAGCGGTGTGGGAACCGGCACAGAATACAACCTTGCCGACAGATACCCGGTTACCAGCCTGAGCCCGCTGGCATATATGGATGGGTTCTTCCATGTGCTTAACGTAAACGGCATAAGCCAGAGAGCTTATACCATCAACCTGCCCAGGGAAGTGCTTAACTCCATTGCCGCAAAAAACGACACCATACACTTACACATAAGCGGCACACAGGACTATTACGGCGCCTTTAAAATGGTAGCCGGCGGCGGAACATACGCGGACACAAATTACCGTCCTAAATTAATTGTCGTATATTCAAAGCTGAATAACTAACATCATTACATCTTATGTGTGGAATTGTAGGATACATTGGAAACAAAGAGGCGTTTCCGATTCTGATAAAAGGTTTGAAACGCCTGGAGTACCGGGGCTATGACAGTGCGGGGATTGCGTTACTGAATGGCGGTATGACCGTTTTTAAGAAAGCAGGGAAGGTAAGCGACCTCGAAAAAATAGTAGATCACAACCATACATTCGCCACTATAGGTATAGGCCACACACGCTGGGCCACACATGGTGAACCGAACGACATAAATGCCCATCCGCATCTGTCCCAGTCGGGCGACCTCGCGGTCATCCACAATGGCATTATAGAGAACTATTCCTCCATAAAGGCCGAATTGAAAAAGCGCGGCTACACCTTCCACTCTGATACCGACACCGAGGTATTGGTAAACCTCATAGAGGAAGTACAGAAAACCGAAAAAACAACACTGGACAATGCAGTGCGCATAGCCCTCAACGAGGTGGTGGGCGCCTACGCCATTGTTGTCCTCAACCGCAATAACCCTGACCAGCTTATAGCCGCCCGCAAAGGCAGCCCGCTGGTAATAGGCATTGGCGATGACGAGTTTTACATCGCATCCGACGCATCCCCTATTATAGAATACACCCAGAACGTCGTCTATCTCGACGAGCAGGAATATGCTGTTATCAACCGCAATGGTCAGTACTCCATACGCACCCTTGGTAACGTAGAGAAATCTCACGAGATCAAGAAGCTGGAATTCTCGCTGGAAACGATCGAGAAAGGCGGCTTTGAGCACTTCATGCTAAAGGAGATATACGAGCAGCCACGCGCTATAGAAGACTCCCTGCGCGGCCGCATGAGCGCCCGCGATGGCTGGATAAAGCTGGGTGGCCTAAACGAATACATCAACCGCATAGACAACGCAGAACGTTTCATCATCACCGCCTGTGGCACATCATGGCATTCCGGACTCATAGGTGAGTACCTGATAGAAGACCTTGCCCGTGTACCGGTAGAGGTAGAGTACGCTTCCGAATTCCGCTACCGCAATCCCATTATCTCTGAGAAGGACGTGGTGATCGCCATTTCACAATCCGGCGAAACTGCCGATACCCTTGCCGCTATTGATATTGCCAAAGACCGGCAAGCGCTCATTTACGGTGTTTGTAACGTCATAGGCTCGTCCATAGCACGCGCCTCTCATGCTGGTTCATATACCCATGCCGGGCCGGAGATAGGTGTTGCTTCCACCAAAGCATTCTCTACACAGATATCGCTTATCACACTCATTGCGCTGCAGCTGGCTATTGTAAAGGGCACCATCCCTACATCCAAGCTGCGCGAGATACTCTACGAATTGGAGAACATCCCCAAAAAGATAGAAGAGACGTTGCTGCTCGATGCGCAGATAAAGGAGATAGCAGCCATCTACAAAGACGCGACCAACTTCCTTTACCTGGGCCGCGGCTACAACTTCCCTGTAGCCCTGGAAGGTGCTCTGAAGCTAAAAGAAATATCCTATATACATGCCGAGGGCTACCCTGCCGCCGAAATGAAGCATGGCCCAATAGCGCTCATAGACGAGAACATGCCCGTTGTGTTCCTCGCTACCAACAAGAGCGCCTACGAAAAGATCGTATCCAATGTGCAGGAAGTGAAAGCCCGCAAAGGCAAGATCATAGCCGTAGTACACAAGGGCGATACCCAGATACGCGAACTCGCAGACCACATCATAGAGGTGCCCGAAACCGAGGAGATACTCTCCCCGCTCATCACCATTGTGCCCCTGCAGCTCCTCGCCTACCACATAGCCATCATGCGCGGCTGCAATGTGGACCAACCCCGCAACCTGGCGAAGTCGGTGACTGTGGAATAAATTTGAACCTAGATTTACCTGATTTAAAGATTATCCCAAGGCGTGGCACACTTCCAAAGTGTGCCACACCTTTTTCAGTTTTTGTATTTACAATAATCGTGCAACACCCTCCATTTGCCTCGAGTCCCTCTTGGCACAGATTTTTTATTGGCCTCAATGATGTTGAGAACCAGTGAGATTGATAACAACCCAAAACCATATTTTATGAGATCGCTCCAGGTATTTTTAGTATCGTTATTTTTAGTTACACTCAGCAGCTGCGAGGTAGTCGGCGGCATATTTAAAGCAGGTGTTGGAGTAGGCATATTCGCCGTTGTTGCGGTGGTAGCAGTGATCATTTTCATCGTTGCGAAGATCGGCGGTAAGTAAAAAAACTGAAATTTTTAATCAACCAAAACACATAAAACCATGAGCAAGACAAGCTTTATATCCGGGGCCCTTCTGGGCGTAGCTGCAGGGCTGCTATTAGCGCCTCAAAAAGGTGAAGACCTGCGTGAAGACATAGCGGACAACGCTAAAAAAATGAAAAAGAATCTGTACAAAATGGCCGGCAAAGGCGCAGCAGAATTAGCGGACCTCAAAGACATACTTTCAGATGAGGTAGAGGGCCTGAGCGAGAGTATGCGCCACCGCCTGCTTACTGTGCTGAATGAAGCCCAACTGGTCTGACCGTTATTTCACCCAATCACTGGAATCATCCCGGGAACGCACGTTATCATGCGCTCCCGGGATTCTGTTTTTCGACGGGCGCAGTTGCACTTCGGTTGATAGCTATATATTTGTGCCATGTCCGCACTAAAAAACCTCGCTACCGCAATTGTGGTCTTATATACTCAACTGTCTCTGGCCCAGGACCACCCTGTCATCTGGGCCAACAAGTTCAATGACGACTATGCAAAGGTGCAGCAGGTGGGCTTTAGCAGCGACAGCAGGCAACTGGCCGTTGGTTATAATAAAGGCACTGTAGTCATATTCAATACAGACTCAGGCTTTGTAACGAACCAATACATTGCCCACGAATAACACGTATTTTGCACCAAATTCAGGCCGGGGACCACTGCGGTGGCCAGTGGCGACAGAAAAGGCAATGTGCTCCTGCACGACTATGTGACCGGTAAAGACCTGTACAGATTACAGGCACATAAGAAGGCCGTCACCTGTATATACTTCACCAGCGATGGCAAACTAATGCTCACCGGCAGTAAGGACAAGACGATAAAAGTCTGGGATGCCGCCACCGGCAACCTCCTGCACAACCTCCCGTGTCGCAGGGCTGGCAAAGTGCAGTCGCTGTATGTAACGCCTGATGGTAACACCGTCATTGCCGGCATCACAGAACTGAGTCGTGGGTTACGGTTCTATGATATGAATGCCGGTGTGGAAACCGAAAATTATGAGATCGGCAACATGGAGCATTTTGATGTGGCGCCTGATGGCGTTTCTTTTGCTATAGGCAGCCTGAACCGGAAGATGTACCTGTTCAACCTGAAGAAACGGGCAATAACTGCTGAACTAAAAGGGCACAAGCGCTGGGTCACCGATGTATGTTATAACAATACAGGCAGGGTGCTGTTCTCCGGATCTAACGACAACAAGGTCTTTGCCTGGCTGGCCGACGGATCAAAGCACATGCCCATATTCCATACCCGGCGGGATATAGATGTGGTGCGTTGCTCACCCGATGGAAAGTACCTGGTGATCATGGCCCAGAACGAGCAGCTTACCATGATGAATGTGGAACACATAGAAGACGAGATCAGGGCTTATAAGCCGCCTGTGAAGTGAGAAGGCATGGAGAAATAAAAGGATTAATAAGAATACGGCTCCATGCTTGTGTGGCGAACACGAACTATAATGATCTGCACATTAATAGAGTTCATAAAAGCTGAAAAAGTTATGTCGTGGTGAGCCCCGCCGAACCATGACTACCGAATAAAGTACTGCTGTTGATCGATTGAAATGGAAAATCAATAACGTTTTTCTCACCACTGCTTCATCTCTTTTTCGAGTTCTTCCTGGGTCACATAATTCCCCGCTTTCACCTGTGCCAATGCCTCATCGATCTCTTCGTTATACTGCGCTATATTTATACGGGTGATCTCTTCTTTTTTGAGATGCATAAATGATTTAATTACCCCAAGCAAGGATTTTTTCTCCTCACTGCCTAGCAATGGCAAAAACTTATTAATCTCCGCATCCAGTGATCTTGTTGTCATAGCGTTTTAATTCTGTACAAATTTAGCGTATTTCCAGAACTCATTGTTCTGCATTCCTAAAAGCACTTCCTATTTATGTGCCGCTCCACAAGAGCAAAAAGCTGCACCAAAAACTACAACCCTGACTACTTTAATTTTAGGAAAATTAACAACAACAGCCGGCCTAGCCGAGTGAACCATTGTGTAAAAATCGCGCAGATTGCAACGTATTGAGTATGACATACTCCAAGACGATAAATACTCGGTATAGTTCTTCTCGAAGAGTGGCAGAACTCATGTTGCCATCTTTAAAAATGAATTGAATATCATGAACTAGAATATTTCTCAAATAATAAAAAGCTTGAGGGAAGTCTATGAGCTTATCGGTTTCGGATTTATCTCGACAACTCTCTAAAAAATAAAGTGTTTCCCAATAAGCTAGATCTTTTATTTCATTTGGCGCGTGCCCATATTTATCAATAAGTTTGTCTACGCAATATTGGTCTTTAGAGATTTGAAGAACTAATTGTTGAATTTTATGTCCGGTAGCTTTACTAAGATGGTTCGCCATCTTTTCGGAAAGTTCACATTTTAGCGCCTCGTCTTTGAAAATTTCGACTAAACCATATAGTTGGTAGAATTGTGTGGCTACGTTTTCTTTTAACTTGGTAAGGTTTTGAAGATAATAAAGGCAATAGCCGTTAGAGGTAATAACCTTTTCGACCTTTTGAATGTCTAAATATTGCCTGTGGCTTTTGCTTTGAAATTTTATTGATGCTAATTTTTCGCGCTGGAGATTATTATCCGGGGGAATAAAGCTGCGCTCGTTACCTTGAGACAAAGCATAGAATCCATAGAGAAATAAGTTTAATGAAATTTCGACGAAATTGATTTTTTTTCCTTCATTCCATTCGTAAGGAAATACACCAACGATAATATCTTCAGGGAATAAATCTTTTAGAAGATAATCATTTTGTCTTGAAGCGTCAAGAATGTCAGGTTCCAGTGTGCCTTTCCCTAAAAGTAACATTGCTATCGCTCTAAAAATGGCGATTTGCAGAATCCTGTCATCTTTATATAGGTAGTTACCATCGTTTTCGAAAATCAAAAAGGGTTTGAATAGAAACCCACGCCGATTCTTATTTTGACCTGAGCCCATCCTTACTTCACAAATATCAAACTGAGAAAAGTATTTATTTCTAAAGACGATTACGTCTTCCTGTATATGATTTAAATCTTGACGTTGTGGGGGTATTTTACTAATTTTAAAGGGCAGATCGACAGCTAAAAGCTGATCACCGCTTTTCTGAGATTTTAGCTGAAGTCGGTTTTGAGATTCATCAAGAATCAGTAGAACTTCTTCAGAAGTTTCATTGTTAAAGTGAATTTGCATTAATCTTCAAGTTTTTCCTTAACTCGTTTATATGCTTGTTCGGAAGCAAAATCAAGTTTTTGATATCCATCAGATTCAGCGTCGAAAACTGTTTGAAAGAATACTTTAAAATAGAATCTCTGATCATGTCCGACCTTCTTAGACTTATTCCTAATGTAATCGAAGTGTTTATTTAACAAGTAGAAAAATTCTTGCGGAGTGGACTTTTCTAAATTTAATTGAGATACGTCGTTTTGAATCGCGACAAAATCTTTATATCGTCTGTTCTTCAAAAAATTTAAAGCAGACCCAAACCCAGTTAAACTTTGAGATTTTCTAAATACTTCGAGTGCATTCGTTCCAAAGGGTGGCCCTGAAAGGACATACTCTGGATTGATAACTTCCTCATTGTATGTAAATCCATCTGAGATTGCAACGAGTTTATCAATAACAATTTTGTAGGTATCCAAAAAAATGCGAAAACCTTCTTTTTCTTCGTCTGTTTTTTCAAGTTCCTTTAGCGATTGAATATTCTCGAGAATATCAGCTCTTTCAATCGGGATTTCTGTGCCATCAATAAATGAATAATACCCATCAAGCATATCCTTAAAATTAAATTCCGATGTATCATCTTTTAAGGGTCTATCTTCCTTGTCTGTCACTAAATAGACGCCATTGATGTCGGTATTTACGTAATCCAGATACAATATTTCCATTAGATGTCTACTAGACATCGTAGTTTGGCCAGTATTCAAAGTGAGCATTCGATATAAAATGCCCAATTTATTCAGCCCTATGTATAGTTCGGCTCTAATTTTTTGTTTGCTAAAAATTACAAATTCGATTGGAAGAACTTTCTTATTTAGGGCTTGCTAAATAACCTTCCAATCCTTATCTGTTTTATCTTTCGGGAGATAAAACAGTATTTAGATGCAAGGAAAAAGCGACAAACGGCCAAAAAAGCTTGCAGCGAAGCCAGCATACATAAGTCCTAACCAGCT
>CAIRTW010000167.1 GCA_903881585.1 uncultured Bacteroidota bacterium
AAAAGAAGAACCCAGATATTAAAACCATGTGGCAATAATCCATGCTCCAATAAGAAAAAAACTTCCTGTAAAACAATAGGAAGTTTTTTTATGCCATATACCTAATAATACAAGTATTAAAGGTTATCTAAAAGTTCTGTAATGTCAATTTCTAAACCTTTGCATACTTCAAGGATGCATAAATATATAGAATTTATTCCGTCAACCTCTAATCTATGAATGGATTGCGGGTCTTTACCAATTTATATGAAAGGTTCTATTATTGAATAGCTATTCTTTCACTATTTTCCTAATCTCGCTAATCCCGCTCGCCGAGTCCATGATAGTTACGATATACATACCGCTCTGCAACCCGCTTACATCAAGCGTTTCATTTTCCTGTTTGCAATCTATCCTTTTCATCGTTCTCCCCAAAAGGTCATAGACCACGACCTGCGAACCCTTGGCGCCGTGTACAGTGCAGCTACCCATAGCTGGGTTAGGATAAACCTGCACATCCGCATATTTACCTGCTGGCACATTATGCACCCCCAGCGGGTTATACACTTCGCGTATACAATTTTGATCTGCAATAAACATGCTCCCATAGCTGTCAAAGAAAATATCAGAAGGGATTACCTGTGCTGCAATGGCAGGGCCACCATCTCCGGATTGTCCTACTATTCCAGTGCCAACAACAGCTGTTATAATGCCAGTCTGTGCATCAATTTTTCTCACTTCACCATTACCCTGATCGGCTACATAAATATTCTGTTGTTTATCAATGTATATTCCTGATGCGTAATAAAACTCAGCATCGACAGCCGGGCCGTTATCTCCTGCATACCCTGCAGTTCCATTACCAGCAATTGTTCTGATAATCCCAGTTTGATGATCGACTTTTCGCACTACATTGTTTCCGCCATCAGAAAAAATGATGTTGTCTGCGCTGTCGGTAAAAACCAAACATGGTTCATTTAATATGGCGTGCGTAGCCGGGCCGTTATCTCCTGTATAGCCAAAGGCTCCTGTTCCTGCTATCGTAGTAATTATGCCAGTTGAAATATCAATCTTCCTTATTTTACTGTTGTGAGCATCTGCGAAAATAATATTTCCTACTTTGTCAAAGCAAAGACCGGCTGGAGCATTTAGCTGGGCATCAGTAGCAGGTCCTCCATCTCCCAAACTACCAGATACGCCAGTGCCAGCAAAAGTTGTAATAATATTCGTTGTACCATCTACCTTGCGAATGACCATATTTTCCGCATCTGATATGTAGACATTCCCATTTGTATCAACAATAACAGCTGAAGGAATGAATAATTCAGCATCTGTGGCCGGACCATTATCACCTGAATATCCGCCTGTGCCAGTACCTGCTATAGTTGTGATAATCTTTGTGCTGCTTTCTATTTTCCGCACTCTTTGGTTGAATGCATCTGCTAGATAAATATTGTCGAATCTGTCAAGCCATATGGCCCATGTATAATTCAGCCTCGCATTGATAGCAGGTCCCCCATCGCAACAATATGCGCCACTGTCCGCTCCACCCCATTTGCCACAAATCGTGCGGATAAGGTTTACTTGCGCCTGCGTTTTTATGCTAGTGCCGCTGATCAGCAATATCAATACAAATCGTATCATGCGGTACAAATATATATAGCTTTCGCAGATTTACATACCAGCCTCAACATATTCCATTATAAACCCATAGCTAGAAAAAGTACCAAAATGGAGAGCCCCTACCGCACAAAAAGTATGTGGACAACTATAGCCACAAATTGTAAACGACGGATTCCGAAATGTGGCGGGGCCTCCGTAGGTTAGCCTTCATGGAACAATTCATAGCATATTTTAGAGTAAGCACCCAACGCCAAGGCTTATCAGCATTAGGTTTAGAAGCACAAAAGAGCGCAGTATTATCATTTCTACATAACAGAGCATTAATAGCAGAGTTTACGGACATAGAGACCGGGAAGAATGATAACCGCCCGGAGTTATTAAAGGCAATAGATTTAGCGAAGAAAACTAACTCCACCTTACTTATCGCTAAACTGGACAGGCTTTCACGCAATCTTACATTCATATCTACATTAATGGACGCCAAAGTGAGATTTATATGTGCTGATATGCCGGACGCCAACGAGCTAACCATACATATTTTCGCTGCTTTGGCACAATGGGAGCGGAAACGCATATCCAGCCGTACAAAAGAAGCATTAACCCAGTTGAAGAAAAGAGGCGTTAAACTGGGTACTCCGGAGAACTTTACAGACCGGGTACGAAAGATGGGCACTGTAAAACTGAAACAGATAGCCGCCTCAAATCCAAACAATCAAAAAGCGAAGAAAATAGTCAACCTGTTAAGTAAAAACGGTAAATCATTAAGAGAAATAGCAGTAGAACTAAATGAAGCCGGGTTCAAAACCTCACGGGGTAATCATTTCGGACCCGAACAGGTAAGAAGGTTTATAAATCAATAACAAGAGGGATAGTATGATTATTAAAATTCAACACCAGACACAGAAAACAATACACAAATTTAATGTTGTAGATGCCGATAAACTTACTGCAATAGAAGTATGGGCTATATGTGTTGAAATGAATGTGGCGGCTATCTTGGTGAAAGGTAGGTATTACGAAACGCAGTGAAAATATTGCTTAAAATAAGAGGTGGCGGAAAGGTGGCGGTTTGCTATGTGTAACTATTAATACTTACTAACACGAACTAACAACATAGTCTTTTGAAACGCTTATCGGGTATCAGTATGAGTTCAAATCTCTAAAAACATAT
>CAIRTW010000168.1 GCA_903881585.1 uncultured Bacteroidota bacterium
ATACCTTAGCCGCTAATGCAAAAATAAAATTTAAAGCCACAAAACAGCATTATAACCCCTTGCGCCTCAACAATATTTAATTTACTGCTGTTTTTGTTCCGCAAATGCTTCTTTTATAAGAACATAAATTGTATATTGTCGTATCAAACGTTCCTGTGCAGGCATGACCAAAAAACCATACATATCACCTTCCTTTTCTTATGTTCCTTTAGAAGAGACTTTGCAGATAACCCCTAAGAGGAAGCGGTTATTTATAGGGATACCCAAGGAAAATTCTTTCCAGGAGAACCGCATTGCCCTTACTCCCGATGCTGTGTCTGTCCTGGTAAATGATGGTCACGAGGTAGCGGTGGAGCATGGCGCCGGCGACGGCTCGTTTTACTTCGATAATGACTACAGTGAAGCAGGTGCACACATTGTATATGACAAGGTGCAGCTATACAAAGCAACAACTATAATAAAATCCGCACCCATTTCTGATGAGGAAGCAGGTCTGCTGCAGCCAAACCAGGTAGTGATCTCGCCCATCCACATGCCGCTGCTCAAGGCAGAGATCATGGAGCAGCTGATCGCAAAAAAGATAATAGCTATTGCGTTCGAGTCTATAAAAGATGATGCGGGTACATATCCTATCGTGCGCTCCATGAGCGAGATAGCGGGCAACTATGCCATACTGGCCGCTGCCAGGTACCTTGGTAATCCGGATAATGGCAAGGGCGTATTGCTGGGTGGTATATCTGGTGTGCCGCCGGCGCAGGTGCTCATTATTGGCGCCGGGGTGGTTGGTGAGTCCGCAGCGCGTGCCGCTTTCGGGCTGGGTGCATCTGTGGCTGTGTTCGATAACTCTATTTACCGGCTCATGCGGCTGCAAAACAACATTGGCAGGCGATGCTTTACATCGGTATTAGAGCCTGTGGCCCTCGCCGAACAGCTGAGAAGTGCAGATGTTGCCGTTGGCGCTTTGAAGCCTGTAAATGGCATAACCCCTGTGGTGGTTACCGACCAGATGGTAAGCAATATGAAGGCTGGCTCCGTGATCATTGATGTGAGTATGGACAGGGGCGGCTGCTTTGAAACATCGCGCGTTACCACACATGAAAAACCCACGTTCAAAAAATACGATGTGATACATTATTGCGTGCCCAATATTGCATCCGGGGTTTCCCGCACTGCATCAAGGGCTATAAGCAATGTGCTGATGCCCATATTGCAGCAGGCTGCCGATATGGGTGGGGTTGAAGACATAATATTGGCTAAAAGCGGTATCAGGAGAGGCGTTTACATGTATAAAGGATGTGTGACCAGCGCCGCAATAGCCAAACGTTTTAATTTTAAATACACCGACCTTGATCTTTTGCTTGCCTCGCAAAGCTAAAACCGGTCTAAACTCGTACGTACTTGTATGCCCAACAAGCGATTGAATAAAGCCATTGCAGGATATCATTTATTAATGATACTTTCTGCCGTTGACTTCAGGATAAGCGGTGAAAAAGATATGGTGATACGTCAATACCTCGTAAATGAATTCCCGTTCAATGTGAACCTCGACAAACAGATGGAAGTCATAAGCCGGCTGAAACCAGATGAATGGGAAAGCCATTATCTCAAAATGATGGATGATTTTTACGATGATGCCACCATCGAAGAACGCAAGAATCTGATAAAATTCTCCATCAAGCTCACCAAGGCCGATAAAGTGATCACTAAAGAAGAAAACTATTATCTCAACCTCTTGTTCGAAACCTGGGAAGCAGCGTGACAATAGGCAAGTGTGATAATATGCAAATGTGATAATGCCCCCGGATAGTCCGGCTTCATAATATTTTATCATGGAAAACTACAACATCAACCTCGATACCAAATTTCAGCACCTGGAGCTGATAGATGTGCCCTCAATTGTCGCTGCCTGCAAAGAGAAATGGCAGAACTATACGCTAACACAGGTAAACGAAGTGTAGTAAGGATTGGCATTGTAGAAGGTGAGTTCCATTGGCACAAGCACGATAACGACGATGAGTTCTTCTTCGTGCTGGAAGGCCAGCTATTGATAGACCTGGAAGACCGGACCGTAGAGCTAAACCCCAACCAGGGAACTACGATAACAAAGGGTGTGATGCACCGCCCACGGGCGCTTAAGAAAACAGTGATGCTTATGGTAGAAACCAGCGCCATAGCGCCGACGGGGGATTAGACATTACGCTGCGTTAAGGCTTTTTCGTGTATTCATAACACTGGCGTCTTTAAGATGTGAATTGAGTGGTGTTACCAGTTTGTAGGTTTTGTTAAATAACTCCTGCGATACCTTGAATCGCTCGGATAACTTGCGAATGACTTCCTTAGATAACCCACGACGATAATTCAAGATGTCAGAAAAAAGACTTTTGCTAACTCCCAAAATAGAGGCCATATCTGTTGACTTCAGTACATTTACTTCCATTAGGTAACGTAACAACTCTATCGGGTCAGCATCAGAAAATGTGTTATGATCCTCATCCCATTTCTCTATAAGAAGGGTTAACAGCTCAATAGCATCTTTTTGCTCTTTGCTCTTTGCTTTAACAACTACAAGTTCTTCGAGCATTTTACAATATTCGTAGTATTGCTTTTTAGTCTTAACGACTTTATAAAGTAAGGTTTCCATTCTAAAAGCTGTTTAATAATCGCTAACGGTATATTGTTTATTGTCGTTACAGAGCTTTGTATATTCCGCGTGGGTGCCCATCCAACAAATGAATAAATGCACTTGCTTGTCTCCAAAAACATAATGGCATATCATACGGTACTTGTTGCCTCCAATATCAAACACAACCCTGTCACTTCCATTTCCTAATAAGTCTGCAGCACCATATGTATTGAGAATATCCTGAGGGCTATTCCAGTCTGCCCCTTTCATCAGTAGCTGCCAAAAACGCAATGCACCTCTGCTGCCTGCATGAAAACGGGCATAATTCTCAATTGTCCATTTTGTGATCAGGTGGATCTTCATCCGGATGTAAATTAGGCGAAAGTACGCAAAAAGCGTACTTTTTAATATTTTTGTTTAGCCAGGACTGGCCAAGGCGGATAGCCAGGTATTTATTTAACTAGCCTTTTGACACGTGCTGATCACCTGCTCAGTTGCTGCGCTTTTCGCAGGTGTCTCTTCTTTCTTTATTACCCCTGCATAGATCATCACCAGTACCGCAATGCCTGCAATGATGCGGTACACCCCAAATGCACGGAAACTGTGATTCTGTATGTAGGTGATGAAAGATTTTACAGCCAGTAAAGAAACCACAAATGAAATAAGGCAGCCTACTAGGAGCATGGTGGTGTTAGAGGAATGGAAAACCTCCGGCGATTCCTTATACGTGTCCAGCAGTTCTTTTGCCGTAGCTGCTGCCATGGTAGGCACAGCAAGGAAAAACGAAAACTCGGCGGCCACCTTCCGGTCCAGGCCAGATGCAAGGCCTCCGATTATCGTTGACGCGCTGCGGCTTAGGCCGGGAAAAAGAATAGACAGTATCTGGAAGCACCCTATTTTCAGTGACTGCGGATAAGTAATATCCTCTTCAGTATGCACTCTTGGTTTCTTAAACCATTGATCAACAAATAGCAGCACAACGCCTCCTAAAAGTGTTATGCACGCAATTATTGCCACATTGCCAAGGATATGTTCAATATGTTTTTTCAGCAGCGCACCAAAGATCAGCGCGGGGATAACAGCAATAACCAGCTTGATGTAAAATGATACTTCCTTAAAATTTACAAACCTTTTCCAATATAGTATGATTACCGCCAGTATTGCCGCAAACTGGATAACAATATCAAACATGTTGCTGAATGGCTCTTTCGGGTCCATCTGCATGATAGCCTTTGTAAACTTGATATGCGCTGTGGAAGAAATGGGGAGAAACTCCGTGATGCCTTCTACTACAGCTATTACTACAGATTGTATCCACGTCATGTTATGGGATGTTTATGTATTTGTGTGTTTGCAAAGATAATTGCCACTGCGGATGTTGCTTGATATATTCTATTATCAGCGGGGTTATCGCTTCCCGCTTGCTCCATTCAGGCTGCAGGTACAGTTTGCATTCCGGTCCCACTCCTGATGCATGAAATTCCGCCCATTGGAAGTCCGACTTGTGATACACTACTATCTTCAGCTCATCTGCCGCCGCCACAGCCGCAGGCAGCGGGGCTTTAAATTTTTTCGGCGAAAGCGTTACCCAGTCCAGATCGCCGCTTAGTGGGTGCGCCCCCGATGTCTCGATATGTGTTTTAAAACCTGCCTTATGCAGTGCATTGCAAAGAGCGGTAAGGTCATGCATAGCTGGCTCACCACCAGTAATGACCGCGATCACACCTTTATGCTTTGCAGCCAGGCCTGTTATCTCTGCAGTAGTCATCAAGGAATGTTTAGATGCGTCCCAGCTATCCTTCACATCGCACCACGTACAGCCCACATCGCATCCACCCAGCCTTATGAAATAGGCCGCCTTACCGGTATGGTACCCCTCACCCTGTAGGGTGTAAAAGTGTTCCATTACAGGATACGAAATAATATGTTGTTCTGTTTTTATCAAAGAGTGTAACTCGTGTATTTGTAACACCTCCCTCTCCTTTAGGAGAGGGTTGGGGAGAGGTTTTTCGCAGCCTGCAGCGTATTCTTCATCAGCCCGCAAATAGTCATCAGCCCCACACCCTTCGGCACAGGAGTAATATAACTGCTTATCGGAGCCACATTATCAAAATCCACATCACCTACCAGCCGCGACCCGCTTTTTTTCGTAGCATCGTCAATGCGGTTAATACCCACATCTATGATTATAGCTCCGGGCTTTACCATATCGGCTGTCACATATTTCGGTCTGCCGATAGCTGCAATGATGATATCTGCTGTTTTAGTGATCTCTTTAAGGTTCTTTGTTTTCGAGTGGCACATGGTTACTGTGGCATTGCCGGGGTTAGATGCCCTGCTCATCAGTATCGTCATTGGCGTACCCACGATATTGCTTCTGCCAATGATCACACAATGCATACCCGCCGTATCTATCTTATAGTACTCCAGCATCAGCATAATACCGTATGGGGTAGCCGGCAAAAATGTAGGCTGGCCCAGCAGCATCTTCCCCAGCGATATGGGATGAAACCCATCCACGTCCTTAGCCGGGCTTATTGCGTTGATCACCGAGTCGCCGGAAATATGTGCGGGCAACGGCAACTGCACTAATATACCGTCTATCGACTCATCATTATTGAGCCGTTCCACTTCACCGATCAAAAATGACTCTGTAATATCTTTTTCAAACCGCAGCAGGGTAGAGTCAAACCCCAGCTCATCGCAGTGCTTTACTTTAGAGCCCACATAGGCTTCGCTTGCGGGGTTGTTGCCCACTAATATGGCCGCAAGGTGCGGTTTCTTGCCGCCAGCTGCCTGGAAATCTGTCACTTCCTGTTTTATCTGCTCCTTGATATGGGCAGAAACTAATACGCCATCCAATAATTGCATGGCGCAAATATAAACATTTGCCCGTTTGCAACCGGCATCCGGGTTCTAATAAAAACGCCCGGTAAACCGGGCGAAAAAGTTATTGGTCGAAGAAAAGATTATCCGGTTCTTTGCGCGTGATGTAAAAACGGGCGCCGATCGACATAATGGTATATACCCCCGTATGTTTATGGCCCGCAAATGGCGGACTATAACCATCTATATAGTCAGACTGGCAATCGTTTAGCTGGATATTGCCATTAAAAACAAAGCCATTATGAAAACAAAGGAATTGCCGTACCCGGTAGTTATAACCGGCATTGAAAGGGAAGTATAAAGCCAATGTGTTCTTTTCAATAGTGGGGTTATCCTTTACAGTGGCATAGGGCAGGTTGTCCCAATTTTCGCTGGCTATCCTTTTTATATCATTATTGATCACTCCAATGCCGATACCGCCATAAATGCCGCCAACAATGCGCTTTATGAGCTTGTCGTTATAGCTCCTGTCGAAAATATAAAATATACTTCCTACAGAGAGGTTTAAATGCTCATCTAACGAGGTAAAGTGGTTAAAGCTGAACAAGTGATTTTTTGGCCACCTGCTCGAAAGGTCGCCAACAGTCACCTGTAAACCTATGCTCAGGAACTGGGTCAGGTTTTTTTCTAAATAAGCAATATATGCCGGCTGCGGATTTGAGTATGGCAGGTTAGCATACATCTTGGTAGAGCCAAGTGCAAACCCCATACTGTAATCATGTCCGTTATATCTGAATTTTGCCTCTTCAGTCTCCTCATCGCTCGGCTTTTGTCGCGAACCATTATCATCATCGTTCCTCAGCTGCGCAAAGGCAGGCATGCAGGCTATGATGCATCCGGTTAAAAGAAGAATAAATTTATTTTTCACAACTATAAAGATAGGGCAAATTTAATGATTTTTCGTCCATCGTGACACATGTGAAATAATAAAATTGCATACTAGGACGACATTTGTTACGAATCCTGTGCCGCATCCTGGCTCGGTATCTGGTCCTCGTGCTTCAACTCTATTTTCCGGTATGCCCACGCATATATCAGCGGGAACACCCAAAGGCTGAAGATCATGGCGCAAATGATACCACCGATAACCACACGCGCCAGCGGCCTGCTACTCTCAGACCCTATACCATGAGATATTGCCGCAGGTAACAGACCAATTGCCGCCATCATGGCCGTCATCATAACAGGCCGTATCCTTGAGTTTACGCCCAGTTTTATGGATGCATATAAAGAGCTCTTTCCCCCCTTTATCTTTTCAAGGTTTTGTTTAAACACCGTTATCAGCAGCACCCCGTCCTGTATGCAAATGCCGAACAGGGCAATAAAACCTATGCCTGCAGATATACTGAAATTGGTGCCGGTAAGGTGCAGCGCAATAATACCGCCCACAATAGCAAAAGGAACGTTGAGAAATACCAGCAGCGCATCTTTAAAGTTCCCAAACATTGTGAACAGTAGTAGGAAAATTAGCAGCAGGCTGATGGGTACCACCTGTGCCAGCCGTTTAGTGGCGCGTTGCTGGTTTTCAAAGTCGCCTTGCCATGCCATCGTATAGCCATGTTTCAGCTGCACTTTTTCATTCACTTTTTTCTGCGCTTCTGCTATCGTGCTGCCCATATCACGGTCCCTTACAGAAAATTTCAGTGCCGCATACCGTTCATTGTCATCCCTGAATATAAGGCATGGCCCTGTCTTTTGACTGATAATTGCCAGCTCTTTTATCGGCACTTTTGATCCGCTTTGTGTTGGCACCAGAAGGTTGCCTATGTCATCTGGCGTCTTCCTGAATTCTTCCGGCAGGCGTATGCGTATATCGAAAGTCCTCGCGCCTTCATACAAGGTGGATGCTGCCTGTCCGCCGATCGCCATCGCTACCACGGCATTCGCATCTGCGGTGGCAACGCCATACAGCGCCATTTTCTGCTGGTCCAGGTTCACATCCAGTTCCGGTTGCCCGATATTATGTATCACGCCAAGGTCTGAAACGCCGTTTATGTTTTTCAGGATATTATATACATCGGTCACTCTGTCTTCCATATAGTTCAGCGAGTCGCCATACACTTTCACACAGATAGACCCTTTTACGCCGGATACCGCTTCTTCCACATTATCCATTATTGGCTGCGAAAAGTTGAGGTCTGCTCCCGGTATTACAGAGAGGCGTTTGCTCATCTGTTCTATCAGCTCATTCTTGGTCATTCGCGGCTTCCACTCGCTTTCGGGGTAAAGCATCACGGAGAATTCATTGTTGTAGAAGCCGGCCACGTCCGTTCCGTCATCTGGCCTGCCCGTTTGCGATACCGCATATTTTACCTGCGGAAATTCCATCAATATCTTTCTCACTTGCGTAGAGACTTCTACAGATTTTTCGAGCGATATGCTATAAGGCGTCTGCATCCTTAGCCAGATAGAACCTTCATTAAGCTCTGGCAAAAACTCGGACCCCAGGAATTTGAACGAAAACAAGCCAATAGCCATAACGATTATCGATGCAGGGATGATGATCCTTTTATTCCGGTAAGCCCTGGTAAAGCCGCGCAGCATAAAGCCTGTAAGGTGGTGTACAAAAGGGTTATGGCGCTCATGTACATTTTTCTTCAGCAGTATGCTGATAAGCACAGGCACCAGTGTGAGCGTAGTGATCAGTGCGCCCAATAATGCAAAGCCAAGGGTAAACGCCAGGGGCGAAAACATTTTCCCTTCCACTTTCTGAAATGCGAAAATGGGCAGCAGGCCGGTAATGATAATGAGTTTGGCAAAGAAGATCGCCTTGCCCAGCTGCGCTCCATTCTTTTTTATCAGCCCATACTTGGCCAGCTTGTTGAACCGTTCCATACCCACTTCGCCGGCTTTGTGGTCAAGGATCACGAACATACCCTCCACCATCACAACAGCGCCATCTATGATAATGCCAAAGTCCACAGCGCCAAGCGACAGCAGGTTTGCCGACATGCCCATCAGGTGAAGACAGATAAAGGCAAACAGCAGAGCCAGCGGAATGATAATAGAAACAATAAGAGTAGTCCGCCAGTTGAACATAAACAGGGACACCAGCACAGTTACAAGTATGATGCCTTCAAGAAGGTTGTGGGTAACTGTATGTGTTGCATATTCGATCAGGTCAGAACGGTCATAATAGGGTACAATATGGGTATCGCGCGGCAGGATGCCGTTATTCAGCTTTTTCACTTTCTCCTTAATGGCTTCCACCACATCGCTTGGATTGGCGCCCTTGCGCATCACCACTATTGCCTCCACTACATCTTTCTCATCGGTAATGGTGCGCTTGCCCGCTGAATCCGTCAAGCCATTCGACCGGGCCACCCAGCCCAGCCGTGGCACATTCGATATTGTCACCTTCGCTACATCCTTCACCAACACAGGCACTCCATTTGTGTTATTTATTACAATGTTGGCGATCTCATTAATGTCATTCAGCAGCCCGATGCCACGCACTACAAAAGCCTGGTTGTTCTGCACTATAATGTCACCACCGATATTTATGTTCGTTTTCTGAACTGCCGTGAACACATCCAGGGGCGTAATGTTCAAAGAGGTCAGCTTCTCCGGGTCCACCTGTATCTCATACGTTTTCGTTTTCCCGCCAAATGCAGTGACGTCGCCTACTCCCGGCACAGAGCGCAGTTGGCGGTCCACCACCCAGTCCTGCAGTGTTTTCAGCTCCCGCACATCCCGCACATCGCTTTCCAGTGTATATCGGAATATCTCGCCCGTAGGCCCTGTTGGTGGCTGCACTGCCGGCTGTATGCCGGATGGAAGTGCGGCATTTTGCAGCAGGCTCATTACCTGCTGCCGGGCTTCCATGTCTTTTACATCATCGTCAAATATCAGCTTCACATAAGAAAGGCCAAAAATGCTTGTGCTGCGCAGGCTCATTTTCCGCTGCACAGGGTTCATCGCCACCTCTATCGGGATGGTGATGAATTTCTCCACTTCTTCCGCGCTCCTGCCTGGCCACTGGGTGATGATGCTGATCTCCGTATTCGTCACATCCGGGAATGCCTCGATGGGCATACTCTTATAGGTGAGGATTCCCACTACTACCAGTATTACAGAACAGAATAAAATGAAGTGCCTGTTCTTCAGCGAAAATCCTATAATGTTTTTAAGCAGCTTGTTCATTGCGAATTGCTTTATAATTAACCGCCATCAATTTTGTTAAAAAAGGAATATCCGTTTGCCAATTGTTTTACTGCGTTTGGTTTTTTATGGTACTCCGCTAAAGCATTAG
>CAIRTW010000169.1 GCA_903881585.1 uncultured Bacteroidota bacterium
GAAATAAAAAATCACCACAGCAACCACCACCTTTACGCCATTCTATACCCCCTGCTAATCAATTAGTATTACAATTGTAGAGCCAGAGAGCGTTCCAATAGAATGTTCCTTAATTTCACCCCTTTGTCGGACAACACTAATACAAAATATACAATCATGATCTATTCATCCGAATTAATAAAAGGAACACTAAAAACAATTGTTCTAAAAATGCTGGAAGACAACACCAGAATGTATGGGTATGAGATGACCCAGCGGGTGAAAGAGCTAACTCTTGAAAAAATACAAATAACAGAGGGCGCATTATACCCCACCCTGCACGCACTGGAAGAGGAAGGACTGGTAACCACAGAACTGGAGTATAACGGTAAAAGGGCACGCAAATATTACAGCCTGAGCCCGCAAGGAAAAACAAAGACAAAAGAAAAAGTAAGCGAACTGGCGGATTTCATGAACACCATGAAATTTTTATTAGACATAAAAACACAATCTGCTTAAATGTATTGTATCAGTGAACAGCAAATAGATTACATTCTTAACGACATCGGTGCACGTGGCGTTAAAATGGAGGGCCTGCAGCTAAACCTCCTTGATCATATTTGTTGCATCATTGAGCAACAGCTCGAAGAAAACGGGGACTTCGAGCACTTCTATGCCCAGGTCATTCAGCAGTTTTACAAGAATGACCTTCGGGAGATAGAGGAAGAAACAATATCTCTGCTCACAAACAAAAATTATTACGTTATGAAAAAGATCATGCTTTATAGCGGAACATTTTCCGCTGCTACACTGAGTACCGGTATTACACTGAAGTACATGCACTCGCAGGGTGCATCATTGATGATCCTGCTAGGCATACTTTCCGCCAGCCTGATATTTATTCCTTTGCTGTTCGCGCTGAAGGTAAAAGAGAAACAGAGTGGGAAAGACAAGCTGCTGGTGGGCCTGGGTACACTGTCCGCAATTACTATTGCGATGGGAATTTTGTTTAAAATAATGCACTGGCCCTATGCTAATGTGCTTGCCACCACATCGCCCGCAATACTGATGCTGGTATTCCTGCCCATTTATTTCTTTACCGGCATCAGAAATGCTGAAACTAAGGTAAATACCATTGTCACTTCTATCCTGATGATCGTGGGATGTGGCTTGTTCTTTTCGCTGACCATCACACCACAGAGCAGCAGAATGATGAGCATACGAACTACTGAGGGCTATCTGAGAAATGAACAGATGCTCAAAAGTGAAGCGCAACTGCTTGCAAAAACGAATAAGGCTGCTACAGAAGAAGCTTTAAGCCAAAAGATCTACGCAGTCTGCGAAGATCTGAAAGAAAGCCTGCTGGAATGGGAAACAGGCTATAAAACGCTGGGCGACGACTTCGTGAGTAAGAATGCGCTGATAAAAGATCATGCGACACAAGATTTCTTCACGCAAAACCAGGCGGCAGAACGCAAATTGGAAGAATTGAATCAGAGTATTTATGCCTACAATCAGCTATCGGCCAGCAGGAAACTCCAACTGATACCCGTCGAATCCAGTGTGGTGGACATCAATACTAACAGGGCTCCAATTAAAGTGAGCGGCGCCCTCGATGATCTGATAAGAGTACAAATGCTTGTGCTGCAAAATGAGCGCGAATTGGCGATGCTATAATGGGCTATTTCCGGGCAGGTTTGCTTATTAGACCTGCCCAGAAATTACCATGTGTGGATTCATACCTACTGTATATACCCGGCCCTTACATGTATCGGCCAATGCACATCGAGTGTTTCTGAGGCACTCCATGCCTTTTTAAGGTCATCTAATATAAGATCCGTTGGATCTCGCTTTTCCTTTTCCATATAGTGACGTACCCCAGACCACGTTCGGAGATAGCCGATGAGCTGCGATAAAGTATATGACTTCACTATTTGTATAGCAGGGGCATGGATTTCTTCAAACGGAAACGGGATTGTTTGATATTTGGCATGCACATAGTCGCGTTGTTTATCCCAGTATGGGTGGGTGATGTCGAGATAGAAATGATCGATCACTTCATTTACGGCTGGAGTAAGTTTTAATAAGCTATAAGTCCACGCTGCGAAAAGGGCTCCGGGCTTTGCAACACGGCGCACTTCATTGTAAAAGGCTTCAAAATCGAACCAGTGAATAGCCTGGGCAACTGTGATGAGGTCGAAGGTATGATCAGGAGATGAGATTTGTTCGGCGCGCTCCTGTCGGTAAATGATGTTGTCTTTTTGTGGGGCATGTTTTAGCTGATCTTCGCTTATGTCTGTTGCATAAACAGTTTTAAATCGGCCGGCCAACTTTGTTGCTACCTGGCCGTTGCCTGTGCCACAGTCCCATGCGGTGTCGAAGGCTTTTACATGGGCATACAGGAAATCGAATACTTCTTTTGGGGATTCCGGCCGGTATAGAGAGTAATCCTGGCCGCCGGTGGAAAAGTTGTCTATAGTTTGTTTCATTGCTAAAATATTTCTGTCTTAAGTACAAACACACTTCGCTATTACATTCCAAAATGTTTGTTAAGTGAATACATTATAGAGCAGACAAAAAAGGCGATTGCTACTCCAAATATTATTCTGCCATATTTCCTTGTTTCCTCATCATATACATAAAACGACTTGCCCCTGCTGCTGCTTGTTTTAGAAAACGCGTATATGTAGCCACCAATAATACCTGCAAACCCTCCAAGAATACTGGCGACAAAACAAAGAAGTAAGTAAAAAGTATTTCCGCTTTTCCCAACAGACAATAGTTCCTCTCCCCTTTTCTCCATAACACTTCTTTTAATTATCAAATCGGAAAGATCGATATTTCTCGAGGTAAGTTCAGCAGTGGCGGCAGCAACCATCTCTGGCTGATAGTTGGAAGGCTTGCTGAAAACCAGCGTCAATTCATCTGTAGTTTTGGTCTTTACCAATTCAGAAAAGTCAAAAGCCATACAATATTCTTTTCGTAAATATAAAAACTAATTGTAGAAATGATGATTAAACGAAAGACACGCCCAAATAAAAAACATGACTACATTCCTTGTATCTAAACTCCCGCCTATTAATTATCTTGCACCCTTGTTAGCTCCGTAGGGAAAGTTATCCCGGGCTTTTTGAATCTTTACTTTGAAACATGGACTTTAAACGATATTTAGTTACTGCTGCCCTGCCCTATGCCAATGGACCGGTACATATTGGCCATCTTGCCGGCTGCTACTTGCCTGCTGATATTTATGTGCGCTACCTGAGAGCACAGAAAAGAGATGTGAAATTTGTATGCGGCAGCGATGAGCATGGTGTGCCGATCACCATTCGTGCTATGAAGGAAGGCATTACCCCTCAGGATGTAGTGGATAAATACAACACAATTATCAAGGACAGCTTTGCCGGTATGGGCATATCGTTTGATATATACTCCCGTACTTCCAATAAGATACATAGCGAAACATCACAGGCTTTTTTTACGAAGCTGTACAATGATGGTGTATTTGAAGAAAAGGAAAGTGAGCAGTATTATGACGAGTCCAAGGGCATTTTCCTTGCAGACAGATATATTGTGGGTACCTGCCCGGTATGCGGTAATGACAATGCCTATGGCGACCAGTGCGAGAAATGCGGTAGCACATTATCTCCTGAACAATTGATCAACCCAAGGAGTGCGCTGAGCAGTGCCGTGCCTGTGAAACGAAAGACGAAGCACTGGTATTTTCCGTTGGATAAATATGAGGGTTGGCTGAAAGAATGGATAGTGGATGGTAAGAAAGACCAATGGAAGCCTAATGTATATGGACAGTGTAAAAGCTGGATAGACAGCGGCCTGCAGCCACGCGCCATGACGCGGGACAGCAACTGGGGCGTACCTGTGCCTCTGCCTGATGCTCAAGGCAAGGTGCTCTATGTATGGTTTGACGCGCCAATAGGCTACATCAGCGCTACTAAGGAGCTGACCAACCAATGGGCAGACTACTGGTGCAAGGAAGATACCAAGCTGGTTCACTTTATAGGCAAGGACAATATTGTGTTTCATTGCATCATCTTCCCGGCTATGCTGAAGGCGCACGGCAGTTTTGTGCTGCCAGAGAGCGTGCCAGCCAATGAATTTCTGAACATAGAAGGTGAAAAAGTGTCAACATCGCGCAACTGGGCGGTGTGGGTGGATGAGTATATAAAAGACTTTCCAGACCAGCAGGATGTGCTGCGCTATGTGCTTTGTGCAAATGCACCGGAGACCAAGGATAATGACTTTACCTGGAAGGACTTCCAGGACCGGACGAATAATGAGCTGGTTTCCATCTTTGGAAATTTTGTGAACCGTGCTTTTGTGCTGATGCACAAGTTGTGCAATGGCCGGATGCCAAAACTGCATGCAGAGGTAATGGATGATGCGGACAGGGCATTGATACATGAAATAGAGAGTGCGAAATTCAAAGTACAGGCCTGCCTGGAGAATTATAAATTCCGCGATGGCCTTTATGAGGTGATAGACCTTGCAAGAAAAGGCAACAAATACATGCAGGACAAGCAGCCGTGGATCGTTGCGAAGTCGCTGGAAGCAAACCCTGAAAACCAGCAACTGATAGACAACTGCCTGCATTTGTGCCTGCAGCTTGCCGCTAACCTGGCTATACTGGTTAACCCCTTCCTGCCCTATACAGCTACAAAAATGTGCTACATGATGAAGGTTGTGGACAGGATGCTGGAGTGGGAAAATGCCGGAAAAACTGACCTGCTGAAAACTAATTATCCATTGCGCGCACCGGAACTGCTCTTCAGGAAAATAGAAGATAGCGAAGTAGCGGCACAGGTAGAAAAATTGAGAGCTAACCTTGTTAAATCGACTGCAACAAAGATGGAAAACACAACCGCACCAATAGTTAGCGAGACAAAAGCAGAAGCGATACCTGAAGTACAGGTAAAGAAAGCAGAGATCACCTATGATGACTTTGCGAAAATAGACTTGCGTGTAGGTACGATACTGAAAGCGGAAAAAGTGGAAAAGGCAGATAAGCTGCTGAAACTGGAGCTGGATATGGGCACTGAGATAAGGACCGTGGTTTCAGGCATAGCAATGCACTTTAAGCCGGAGGACATTGTGGGCAAGCAGGTAACTGTGGTTGCTAACCTTGCCCCAAGGAAAATGAGAGGTATAGAAAGCAACGGAATGATACTGATGGCGCAAAATGCCGATGGCAGGCTTATCTTCGTGTCGCCGATGGAGACTGCGGATAACGGCAGTGAAGTAAAATAAGCTGGTTTTGGCCTTTTGAATTTTGATTTTTGAATTTGTAAGTTATGTATAAAAAAGTCTGGTGGATCATAATCGGGTGTGTGGTGGTACTGGTGATACTAGTTGTCATTGCTAAAAACAGCGATAGCGGCATTACCAAGGTTACTGTTGAGAAAGCGGGGCTGCATACCATTACAGAAACCGTAACTGCGAGCGGTAAAATATACCCGGAGACCGAGGTGAAAATAGCGCCCGAAGTAAGCGGCGAGATAACGCTGCTTAATATACAGGAAGGCGACAGCGTGAAGAAAGGGGATGTACTGGTGAAGATAAACCCCAATATTTATAACTCTATGGTAAACCAGCAAGAAGCTAACGTAGAGCAAACACGTGCGAGCGCCAACAACGCAAAAGAAATGATGGCGCAGGCACAGTCGCAATATGAGCTGGCGCTGGCAACATACAACCGTAATAAAAAACTCTTTGACCAGAAGGTAATATCACAGCTTGAATTTGAGCAAGGCGAAGCAACTTTTAAATCTGCAAAGGCATCGCTTGATGCTGCAACGGCATCTACATCAGGGGGCAAGTATGGCGTACAGGGGGCGCAGGCAGGACTGACACAAGCACAGGAAAATCTGCTGAAAACTACTATCATAGCGCCTACAGGGGGCATCATATCTGAGCTGAATGTAAAAAAGGGTGAGCGTGTGGTGGGCACAGCACAAATGGCGGGAACAGAAATGCTCACCATAGCTGATATGAGCCGCATAGAAGTGCGCGTGGATGTGAGCGAGACAGACATATCGAAAGTGAAGATCGGTGACACAACCATTATAGATGCGGACGCATATCGTAACCGTAAATTCAAGGGTGTGGTATCTAAGGTGGCGGTAAGCAGCACCAAGTCGGCAACTGCCTCAACAACAAGTACAGACCAGGTGACCAACTACACGGTGCATATTCTTATCTTACCCGAAAGCTATGCCGATCTCACAGCAAAGCCTATCAGCGGCAAGTTTCCTTTTAAGCCAGGGATGTCGGCCTCTGTGGAGATACAGACCAACAGGCAGGATAACATACTTTCTGTACCTGTAAACGCAGTGACTACCCGCGACTGGCCAGACAGCATAAAAAACAAAAACACCCAGTTATCGGCATCTGATAATATACGCCAGGTAGCATTTGTCTATGACGACAAGACAAAAACGGTGAGCATTCGCGATGTAAAGACCGGTCTGCAGGACAATAAATACCTCCAGATAACTGATGGGCTGAAAGAAGGTGAAGAAGTAGTAACAGCGCCCTATGGTGCCATTGCACGTACACTTAAGGACAAGACAAAGGTGATGATCGTGAAAAAAGAAGAATTATTTGAAGTGAAGAAAGAGTAAAAGAAATTCCAAAATGAAATAACAAATTCCAGGGCCAGCATTAATTTCTCTTTTCTGTATTATCTATTACTTTTGGAGTTCGTTTAATTGATTTTCATTGAATAAACAATTAGGACAAATAGGTATCATCGGCAATGGAAGCTGGGGCACGGCCCTGGCAAAGATATTGACGGACAATGGGCAGGTGATCCATTGGTGGGTGCGCAACCAGGAGGCGATCACCTATCTGAAGAACAGGCAGCATAACCCGCATTATCTCACATCTGTGAGGTTTATGGCAGACACCATTATGCCCACCAGCGATCTTGCTGCAATGCTCGATAAGTGCGATACGGTAATAATGGCCGTTCCTTCGGCTTATACACAGAAAGTTATAGAGCAGGTGGATAAAGGTGTTTGGCAACAAAAAAATATTATCTCTGCTATAAAAGGAATATTGCCCGACAGCAACCTGCTGCTCAATGATTATCTGACTACCCAGTTTGGCTATCCATTGGAGCGATATGTTTCTATTACCGGTCCATGCCATGCGGAAGAAGTTGCGGATGAGCGGCTTTCCTATCTCACCTTTTCCGGCCTGGATGATGACCTGACTGGTGCAGTTGCAGCTGCTTTCGGAAATACTTACATCAATACTACCTGCAACCACGATATATGGGGCGCCCAGTTTGCAGCTGTGCTCAAAAACATATACGCCATCGGCGCCGGCATTGCCCGCGCGCTCGACTACGGCGATAACTTCCTGAGCGTTTACACCACCAATTGCTACCGGGAAATGTACCACTTCCTGAACGCACATTTTGAGCAAGTACACCCATCCAATGAACATCCCGACTTTCATACTTCTGCCTACCTGGGCGACCTCCTCGTGACCTGCTATTCACTGCACAGCCGGAACAGGACCTTTGGCACAATGATCGGTAAGGGCTACTCTGTGCAGGCGGCCATACTGGAGATGAAAATGGTGGCCGAAGGATACTATGCCGCCAGGGGAATGCAGTCGATCTCCAAAGAGTTCTCCATACCTATCCCGATAGCAACGTTTATTTATAAAATTCTGTGGGTAGGCCTTAATCCGTCAGATGGATTTTTGAAGCTGGAGAAACTGCTTTCGTAATATTTTTGATCTTGTTTTTAACTGTTGGTTGTAAATATTGCAAAATACAATATTTATCTATAGTTTGCGTTTACTTATTAGCAAAATCCATCGGAGATGAAACAACCAATACTTGTCGCTTTAATTCTGTGCTTAGCCGGCTACCGGTCGTTTGCGCAAAGTATAGTGAATGCAGAACTGAATGCCACACCGATGACTGTCAACCCTGCATTCACCGGTATGTTCACTGGCGCTATGAGCGTCAATTCGTTTTATGCAAATCACTGGGCAGGAACAGATCTCAATTACGTATCGTACGGTGCATCTGTAGATCTGCCATTGGTTACCGGCAAAGGAGGCAGTTACCTGGCAGCAGGTATGCAACTTCGCAAAGATGAAGCCGGCGATGGGAATCTTAGTAATTTCAGTGGACTGATGTCTGTGGCTTACCACAAGATATTCAGAAAAGCTAACGATAGCAATAACGCACATGCTGCAGATCTTGCAGTCGGCATACAAGGCGGCTATGAACAAAGCACCATCAATTTATCCAGAATATTTCTCGGCAGTCCGTTGGCAAATCCTATGTGGACCTATCTGCCGCCACCGGGACAGTCGATAGAATATGGTCTTGGCATCGGTAATTCTGCGAATTACTACGCGATCAATGCCGGTATCAGTTTCGTGAAGTCGTTTTCAGAGCGCATCAAATTCATCGCCGGGTTTTCAGTCAACAACCTGAACCGACCCACCATTGATCTCGGACTAAAATATTATTATGATCTATCCGGCCTGGATTTACAGTGTGTAGGCACAGTCGCAGCAACTGTGTTAATATCTAAGAGATTTTCGCTTCAGCCTGCCGCATTTTATATGAATAGTGCCAACTCACGTGGCCTGGTTGCAGGAAATGACTTCACCTACAAATTAAGTAAGAACCCGAAGGCAGGTCAGACAACTTCTGTTTTTCTAGGGTTATGGTATCGTAGTGGAGACGTCGTAATGGCAACGGTGGGAGTTATACGCAACAGATTACATCTTGGAATTGCCTACGACTATATGCCCCAAACAATAAGGACATCCGGAAACGGCGGGCTGTGCGTTAATTTTAGGTACATAGCTCCAGGTAAAGGCAACAAAAGAATGATTCCTTGTGACCGTTTTTAAGAACCTCAAATCTCCCTGCCCTCTATCCTTTCCACCGCTCTGCGAAATTCATCTGACACAGGCACCTTTTCATTCTTATTAAAGTCGAAGGTGACGATCACGTCATGTGCTTCTGCGGCAACTTCGTTATGTTCATTCAGTATGCGGTGATGTATGCCGAAGCTGGTGTTTTTAATAAACTCTATACGCGATTCTATAACGATGTTGCCCGGATAATGCAACGGCTTTATGAACTGGCAGCCTGTGGACAGCAGAATGGGGCCTATCTTGTTTTCAGTAAACAATGCCGTGAGCATACTTTTCTCCCAGTAGTTGACTCTCGATGCCTGTATGTATTTGAAATAAGCAACGTTGTTTACATGGCCAAAAAGGTCCATTTCGCTCCAGTCTATGCGCAATTGAAGTTTTACCGGGAAGTCGTTCATAATATCTTATTTCAGTAAGTACATAAGCCGCACTACCCAAAGGTTATTATATTGGTCTGCCCTTGAGTAATCGGGAGGCAAGTTTGTGCGAATGGGCACAAGGGAATACTGGAAGCGCACATTCAGGAAAAGACCCTTCCAGAGGTGCAACTCAAAGCCGGCAAGCAGATCAAAAGCATTGGGAGTAAACGGATATTTGTTGTTAAGATCGATGTTTCTAATGGCATTTGAAGAGTCCACTTGCAACGTCTCACTGCTGCTAACCAGGCGGCCGTAAGATACTCCAACGCCAAAATGGCTTTTTCGCTTATCAAAATAATTGATCATTATTGGAATCTCCGCATAGTTCAGGTTGATGCCATATTTTATGATATAAGTGTTTGGCAGCGTGAGCGACGGCTCGGGGATGTTGCTTTTACTGCCCTTCTGCGAGTAAAGTATCTCCATGCTGAGCGCAACGTGCTTAGCAACCTGCGCATACACGATACCACCTACATTGAGGCCTATCTTATGATATCCGGCAAAATAATCGCCATCTACCTGTGCAAAATTAGCGCCGATGATCAGTCCCCCATAGAAGACCCGGGGCTGCTCCACATACAGGCCATGCGGCTCTCCGTCATCGTCCTGGGCATGCGCCGCACTGCCAAAAGCTATTAAAATAACTGTAATGATTAGAAGTGCTGCGAATTTTCTACTTTTATTCATCGAAACAGCAATAGATAATGAGCTTCAAATATACACCAAACACGCTAAAAAAACTGGAAGAGCTTTACGAAGAGGCCCGCTATATAATACGTTATGAGAAAGGGAATTTCAATAGCGGATACTGTATATTGGAGGAGCGGCGAGTGGTAGTGATCAACAAATTCTTCAGCATAGAGGGGCGCATAAATGCCCTGGTGGAAATATTGCCCAGCATAACCGTGAACGAGAGCGAACTGAGCGGCGAGATGCTGAAATGGTACAAACAGCTGAAAGCAGAGCCATCTTTCGGTGAAGACCCAACCGTACAAACTCAAATGGACCTATAGGTGAAGATCACATTCCTTGGCACCGGCACATCGCAAGGCATACCGTTTATCGGGTGTCCCTGCCCTGTATGTACCTCACCTAACAAAAAGGATAACCGCCTGCGCAGCGCTTTATGGATAGAGGCAAATGGCACCAGCATAGTAATAGACAGTGGCCCCGACTTCCGGTACCAGATGTTGCGCGCTAATGTAAATAAGCTGGATGCAATTGTTTTCACACACGGCCATAAAGACCATATTGCCGGACTGGACGACATACGTGCCTACAACTACTTTGAAAAGAAGCCCATTCCTATATACGCTACCGAAGAGACACAGGAAGCGCTGAGAAGGGAGTATTCATACATTTTTACAAACCAGACCTATCCCGGCATTCCGCAGATAGAGATGAATACGATAAATGCACAGGATAGTTTCAACATAAATGGCGTGACTATTATCCCGATAAGGGTGCTGCATTACAAAATGGAAGTGCTGGGTTTCAGGATCGGAGATTTCAGCTACATCACCGACGCCAACTACATAGCGCCGGAAGACCTGGCAAAAGTAAGCGGCAGTAAAGCAATGGTACTGAATGCACTGCGGCATGAAACACACATCTCGCACTATACACTGGCAGAGGCTATAGAGGTGGCAAAAAGCACAGGTGTACCCGACACTTACTTTACCCATATCAGCCATCAACTCGGGCTACATGATGCGGTGGATAGTGCCCTCCCGGCCGGTATGCACCTTGCCTATGACGGGCTGGTGCTGAATTTCTAACTATCTTTGACAAATAAACGCTTAATTATATGCAACTGGCTGACCTTGACATGAACAAAGTTTATACCTATGCCGACTACTACAAATGGGAATTTGAAGAAAGAGTAGAGTTGATAAAGGGGTACATTTTCAAAATGAGTCCGGCGCCAAATCGTTTGCACCAGGAGCTCGTTGGCAAATTACATATCAAACTTGGAATATACCTTCATAAGAATCCATGTAAGGTATATATAGCTCCTTTTGATGTGCGGCTTCCACGGAAGTCAAAAGAGGATAAAGATATAATAACAGTACTGCAACCAGATCTTTGCATTATATGCGATCCCTCAAAACTGGACCTGCGCGGTTGCATAGGGGCTCCTGGTATTGTTGTAGAAGTGCTCTCGCCCTCCAATAACCAAAAGGAGCTCAAGAATAAGTACGAAGCCTACGAGGATGCTGGTGTAAAAGAATATTGGGTGGTGCTTCCATACGAAAAAACAATGCTGATCTATACGCTTGTCAATAGTAAATATTCTCCATCAGGGCTTATGGCGAGTGGCGATATCGTTACCTCTTCTGTTCTGCCGGGGTTTTCGCTTGACCTCGCCGAGCTTTTTGAAGAATACGACATAGAACAATAGTTTCAGTATTTTTACCCTTTTAAGCACCATTTGTATATAGGATTACCTTTTCCTGCCATCGGGCAGGTTTTTTGATTTTTGATTTTTGAATTTTAAACATGGAATACAATTTTACGGAGATAGAGCAAAAGGCTAAGGAGAAGTGGGTTACAGAAGAGGTATATAAAGTCGCCAATGACAGCGATAAGCCGAAGTGCTATATACTCGATATGTTCCCCTACCCTAGTGGCGCGGGTCTGCACGTGGGTCATCCGCTTGGGTATATTGCCTCGGATATTTATGCACGATACAAAAGACTATGTGGCTACAATGTGTTGCACCCAATGGGGTTTGACGCCTTTGGACTGCCTGCCGAACAATATGCTATAGAGACGGGCCAACACCCTGCCGTTACCACCGAGAAGAATATAGCGCGCTACCGTGAACAACTGGACAATATTGGTTTTTGCTACGACTGGAGCCGCGAAGTGCGCACAAGCGACCCAAAGTATTATAAGTGGACACAGTGGATATTCCTACAGCTGTTTCATAGCTGGTACGACCGCACAGCTGGAAAGGCAAGGCCTATCAAGGAGCTGATCGATATTTTTGAAAAAGAAGGGAATACAAACATCCCCTGCCCGGGAGATGCAACTCTGCGTTTTGATGCAGCGAAATGGAAAGACTATTCTGAAAAAGAACAGCGCGATGTTTTGATGCAGTACCGCCTGGCCTACCAGGGGTATGCGCAAGTGTGGTGGTGTGAGGCATTGGGTACGGTGCTCGCCAATGATGAGGTAGTTAATGGAGTATCTGAGCGTGGCGGGCACCCGGTGGAGCGGAAGAATATGCGCCAGTGGTTTTTGCGCATTACTGAGTATGCAGAGCGGCTCCTGGGAAGTCTGGCAAAACTGGATTGGTCTGAATCTATGAAAGAGATGCAGAGCAACTGGATAGGGAAAAGTGTGGGTGCGGAAGTAAGGTTTGGTTTGTTCACCCCACTGGCAAAGACCACTTTTATCAATGTGTTTACTACCAGACCAGACACAATTTTCGGTGTTGACTTTATGGTGCTTGCACCTGAACATGCTCTTGTGGACGACATTACAACTCCCGAACAAAAAGGAGAGATCGAAAAGTACGTTCAATACGTAAAAAGCCGCTCTGAACGCGAGCGCATGAGCGAGGTAAAACAAGTCACGGGTTGCTTTACCGGCGCCTATGCCGTACATCCGCTGACTAGGAAGAACGTACCCGTATGGATCTCGGAGTATGTATTAGTGGGATATGGGACAGGCGCAATAATGGCCGTGCCCAGCGGCGATGAGCGCGACCATACATTTGCGAAACATTTTAATATACCGATCACGAATATTTTTGGCAATAGATATACAGGCGAAGAAGCCTATAGTTCAAAGACAGGCGTGATAGAAGACAGTGAGTTCCTGACAGGAATGAGTATAGCTGAGGCCACTGAGGCTGCAATAAATAAGTTGCAATACATAGGGGCCGGAACCAGGAAGATCAATTACCGCCTGCGCGATGCAGGCTTTAGTCGCCAGCGGTATTGGGGTGAGCCGTTCCCTGTGATTTATGTAGATGATATACCTTATGGTACTGACGAGCCGATAATACACAATGAGCACAAACTGGGCACCCTGCCTGTGGAATTACCCTACGTAGAAAATTACAAACCGGGACCAGAAGGACAAGGCCCTCTGGCCAATATAGAAGACTGGGTAGAAACAGATGCCGGCGAAAGAGAGACCAACACCATGCCCGGCTACGCAGGCAGTAGCTGGTATTTCTTGCGGTACATGGACCCGCACAACGACACAGAATTTGCCAGCCGCAAAGCCACCGACTACTGGAACCAGGTGGACCTATATGTTGGTGGCACAGAGCATGCAGTAGGTCACCTGCTGTACTCGCGCATGTGGACAAAGGCGCTGTATGATCTTGGATATATAGGTTTTGATGAGCCTTTTAAAAGGTTGTTGAATCAGGGAATGATACAGGGGAATTCTTATTTCGTAAAAACATTTAAAGAAACTACCAATACAAATCAGCAGTTTATTGGATCATATAATACAGTACACAACTACCAACAATCTGGCAAGGTTCTAGGAGATACAACTATGACATTCAGAATTCGCGATGCACATTTATTTGTTGATTCAAAAGGGCGAATCAGAAAGTCAGACCTTGAAAAAACTTTTGAGATCCATGATAAAATTTACAATAAAATTAAAGAAGAGTTTATAATCCTATGGGATGGAAAAATGGAAGACGGAGAGTGGTTTCTTCAATGTTATCATGAAATTGAAAAAATGTCAAAATCTAAGTATAACGTTGAAAATCCGGATGATGTAATAAAAAAGTATGGCGCGGATACCTTCCGAATGTATGAGATGTTCCTCGGCCCTATAGATGTGAGTAAGCCATGGGACACCAAGGGCATTGAGGGTGTGCACCGATTCCTTAAGAAAATGTGGCGGTTGTATGCTGATGAGCAGCAGGGCTGGATAGTGAATGATGAAGCGGCAACCGATGCGGAGCTGCGGACACTGCACAAAACGATAAAGAAGATAGGTGAAGATATAGAGCGGTTCTCATTCAATACATCTGTGAGCCAGTTTATGATCTGTGTAAATGAGCTGGCTGGCTGTCATAAGCGGGCTATACTGGAGCCACTGGCAGTGGTTATATGCCCGTTTGCACCGCATATGGCAGAGGAACTATGGCAGAAGCTCGGTAATTCCGGCAGCGTTGTTGATGCGCCATTCCCGAAGTATGAGGAGCGCTATGTAGCTGATAATTCAAAGATGTACCCGGTGGCCGTAAACGGCAAAACCCGTATTGAAATGGAATTCCCGCTCGATGCCGAACAGGCAGTGGTCGAAAAAGAAGTGCTTGCCGATGACACCATTAAAAAATGGATGGAGGGTAAGGAGCCTAAGAAATTTATTTACGTGAAAGGGAAAATGATAAATGTAGTGGTGTAAAATCCCGTTGGCACTAACCATCATTATTTTATTATTGACGGGCTGCCGCTTGAAAAATTAAACCGCTAAATTATTTTAAAAACTTGAAGTTATAAACCGAAGCTAAATTCTTGGTTCCCCTTTAGGGAACTATGAAATCTAACCAAAAATAAGCAATCCCAAAAAACATACTGGTAATCAATCATTTAGACAACCATTAAGTTAGGTGCAATTAGACCTGCTTATGTCCTTTTCTGCTGTTTTTGTTACTCCCTTGTTACCCGGCTTTTTCGAGAAGGTTCATGAACGTTCAGGAACCAAACGAAAGCCTTTAAGCCGCTGTAATTTTACACGGTTAAAGGTATTATCAAACCTTTAAAAAACAAAACAATGGGAGTGCATTTAAGAGAGAAAAAGCTGGGAACGGGTCAGGTATCATTTTACCTCGACATTTATCACAACAAAAAACGCTGGTATGAATTTCTTGAAATTCATATCAACAAAAACCGCCCTTCGGAGCAGGACAAAGAAAAAAGGCGGCTGGCTCAGGAAATAAGAGCAAAACGGGAGAATGAATTAATTGTTCAGGGCAACGGCCTTGTAGATAAGGTAAAGCGCAAAGCGGATTTTGTACAATGGTTTGATAGTTATGTGTCAAGTAAAAATTTCAATAAATGCAATACGGCTACGCTAAAGCATTTAAGGAGTTTTGCAGATGAAAAGCCTATATCATTTAGCGCAGTAACGCCGGAGCTAATCAAGCAGTTCATGAGATACCTGCTTACAAAAACTGGAGAGAATACGGCTGCCGATTACATTAAAAAACTTTCTGCTGCCTTTGAGGAGGCCGTTAGGCAAGATATAATCGC
>CAIRTW010000170.1 GCA_903881585.1 uncultured Bacteroidota bacterium
TATTCCCGACTCTTGATGACCTTTCTGATAAAGTTGCCGATCTAGTAAAAAGCATTGAAAATGAAACTATAAAAACGCTCACATCCTTCGACTATTATATGAATAGCTTTAGTGCCGTTTTTTAATGTCTAATTGGTATAAGATAGCGATAAAATCGCTTTAGTTTGTCTGGCAACCTTAAATATTCAGATGTTTGATGAATCAATTCTTCACCACCTTCCCTGCAAACTCTCCATTCACTTCCTATCCAGCACAAACTTTTCCACCATAGGTATCTCATCCGTGCCCAGCCACACAATGTAATTGCCACTCGGCGCTTTTGTGCCATCCCATTTGTAGGAGTAGTGCCCCGGCTTGAGATAGCCGTTCATCACGGGGTAGGTCTTTCTTCCATCTACATTCACCACTTCCAGTACCACATTGGTTTGGCGTATGTTTATGTCAAAATCTATTTCCACATTCCCATTGCTCGGGTTAGGCGCAACAGGATAAAGTTTATGCACAAACGTTGGCGGCGATATTGTTGTCACGGCATCATTATGATCACTGCTGTACTTATAGACCGTATTTGCCGAGAGGTACATTGTACTGTCTATCAAAAAGAATCGATCGCACTCTTTATTCACATTTAGTTTGTTCCAGGTAAGCCCTCCGTCATTCGTCTCGAACATGCCATTATAATAACCACCTACCCAGCCCTTTTGTTCGTTTATGAAACCTACTCCTTGTGTTCCGGCGTCTATCCAGCTCCATGAATTTATGTGCCCTACAGGCATTATTTGCCATGTACTTCCGCCATCTGTAGTTTTGATTATCGCTACAGTATCGGCGTACATCGGTTCTATAGAAGCTACCCCTACAAACTCATCTATAAATTGTATTTTCCATATCCTTCCACCTATAGTAGTATCTGAGAATACCTTTGTCCAGGTATTGCCACCATCAAGCGTACGTAGCACTACGCACGCACGTTGACCATGAGGGCTGCCATGATATCCTGTAATAAACCCCTTGTTTGCGGAAAGAAATGTGGCGTCGATCAGCCCTGACGCAAGGTTTGTATCTATGTAGCTTGTGGTCCAGGTTACGCCCGCATCTGTACTTTTGTAAAACCTTGCGGTTTTTCCGCCCCACCATCCTACACCATAAAAGTTGTTGCCAAAGTGAGCAAGGCCACATATGTTTTTTGCGCTCGCTCCGGTGTCTGCTATTGCGGCAGATATGTCGCTCCAGGTTTCACCTCGGTCATCGCTTCTGAATATGAGGCCGGACACGGTACCTACGATGCCCACTTGCCCATCGCTGGAAAATTCCACACTTCTGCAATAAGCATCAGGTGCAATGGCTTTCTTTAAATACCAATGAGATGCACCATCATAAGTTTTGAATATCATACCATATGATGAAACAAGTATGCCGGTGTCATGGCTGATGAAGAATACATCATCGTATCGGACTTGCGAGCCGGTGCTATCTGCTGTATAAGGCAACAATCCCCAATCCAGCGGAGTAGACCAACTGGCGCCTTGCGCAGACACATTTGCGGCAGACATTATGCCTGATATAACCAACAAAAAATAAAGGGCGAGTTTACGCATATCAGTATGTTTTTTTAGTACACCACCAGTTTCTCTGTCTGGTTAATATGATCGGTTATCACATGAACAAGATACAAACCTTTTGAGGTCAATACATTTGCCGGTATCTCAATGCGGGCATTATTGGTACTGCTTTGGCCGGTTGTTTCATACACCGCCTTCCCGGTAATATCTGTAACGACCAACGATGAATTCAAAGTTGCAGATCTGTCTTTGATAACAACATAGCAGTTACCTTGAGTAGGGTTTGGCAGCAACGATATACCATCCGGCATCTTATCTACCATAGCCACACTTTCAGGAAAACTATTAAAGTTGAAATGGTCCAAATAGAAGTTATTGCCGGTACTGATGCCCGTAGTATCATTGGCTCCCGGATGATAGCGAAAACGGAAAAGCGTATAAGCAGTAATGGCCGCAGCTGGCAAAGAAATAGTATTCGCTACCCAATCGCCTGCTGATGAAGGCGCATAAGGTGTGGCAACAGTACCCTTATTATCCAATGCCTCGCCCTTCAATACTTTTAGCTTAACCCATGTCGCAGCATTTAAGGAATAATCGATCTCCAATGAATCATTCATACTGTGGGCGTTTGTTGTAAGCGTTGCCCCGGAAGACATGAAATTCAGATAGCACTCGCCAGAGAAACCGGTAAGGTCAAAACCGGGTGTATAGATGTCATCAATGTCTCCCTGTGGTGAGCCGGTGGTGTTTTCAGGAAAGGTGCGGGAGTCATAACCGTTGTATTGAAGGCAGGTATTATCTAAGTAACCCGTACTGGCAAGTTGCCACCTGAAACTGTTCCGGTAATAGTTGAACATAGGCCACTTATCCATGCCAGCACCGGGAGCAAATTCCTGCACATAATTGAACGCATTTGTAGCAACAGAATCGGCTATAAAAAGGGCCTGTAGATTCACGAGTGTTGAAGTGCCGGTGTTGTTACCAGTGGCAGCAAGCCGCACAGTTACCCATCCCGGTTGATGGAACTTATTCGATAATCCAGTTAAAGAAGTGCTGGTTGGCCAGTTAGCATTGTTAGAGAAGGTCCATGCTGCCGATACAATGGTATCGTTCCAGCTTACATTTCTAAAAACTACACTTTGCCCTTGGCAAGCAAACCAATTAGGATAGCGAGAAGCAGGATAGCTACTCCCGTTTACACTAAAATCAGCAGCTGCAGGCAAATCCGGCATAAGTTGATTCATGCCTGTCGCAGAATAAGTATAAGGTGTGATAAGGCTATCTCTGTTTCCAAAATCCAGCTGCAATACGTTCTGCATATATTGTCCCTGGCCATAGGTAAACATTATACCGCAATTCTCGTTATTTATCATCACATTCTGTACGTTAGGGGTATCACAGGTCGTATCGTAAAGATTTAAGCATGTGTAGGGGCCGCCACCGCATGGTGGCGTATCGGCAATTCCATCGTTATCTGCGCACAAGGGCATACCGTAGCCATTACATGGGTGCGACAAATTCAAATATCTTGCGAAGTAGTAAGCAAGATCGCCATCGTTAATATAAGCCGGGTAGGTTTCATAGTTGAATATTATGCCATCATAATAGGGGCTATATGAAGCCTCGACTGGAGTATAATAATACCCTAATTGGATTGATCCTGGTGCTACGGATGCAAGAGCATTTACTAACCAGATATTCAGATATTTTTCTTGGGGCCACTGATTTACTTTAGCTTGGTCGCCCGCATTATAAGTAAGATAACTAAAAACATGCTCCACCCCCTTTGTCGGGTTACCACGCGGGTCTATTGTAGCCAGTTTGAATTTTATTTGTGTACTCGCCGCTACCGGCTTGAATTTATCAATGATGTTTACGGTATCAGGGTTGGTTTTAAGAAAGTAGGAATTCACCTTATCTATCCAGTTGTATATGATAGTGTCTGCAACCAGCTCTGGCCCATAGTTATGCAGCACATGCACCACCACAGGTATGGTATATAGCACAGATCCGCTGCCGCTGGTGGTCCTGTCCACATGGTTCCAGTCTATTTTGTCCAGTTGCTTTAATACCTGGTCTGTCAGCTGTTGTTTGTAATACTCCGTGGCGGCGCTTGCCTGAGGTTTCGGCTGCCGAACGGGCGCATTCTGGGCAATAGACAGCTGTGCTATTACACACCCGAGAAATAAGAGTATAGCACACTTCATGTTATCATAGACGTATAAACCGGTGTAAATCTTGGGTAGTTAAGAAAATAAATGTACAATTATCCCGTAATCAATTCTTCACCACCTTCCCCGCAAACTCTCCATTCACTTTTATCAGGAACATTCCCGATGGCAGATCGTTCAGGTTCACGGTCACCTGTTCTGTGTGGAACTTTTTGCTATACACCTCGGTTCCCGCGCCGGTAACGATCACTACTGTCTTTATTTCATTCACATCTCCCGGCACGGGCGTCACAGTGATCAGCAACTCTTCTTTCGATGGGTTTGGTGTTATCGTCACCCGCTCTGCAAATGTCTGCACATGAGCCGGCTCCTCCGCATTTTTTTTTATGGGCCTTACATTCGAAGTATCTCCCAAAACCACCGTCTGTATAAACTTCTTCTTTGCAGCCGGGAAAAGGACATTATTAAGTATAAGCCGGTAACCGGGCGAATTAGGGTAGTGGCTAAGATCGGTGGGTGCTGCGTTTACCATATGCTGGTAATCTTCCGGGTCGTGGCCCCCATAAAATGTCCACGTGCCATTGCCGTATTCGCCATGTATATACCGGGCTTCATTTGCTTTTGCAAGATCCCCCATTATGAGCACACCTGGCTTTATCACTTCTTTGCGAAAAGCGGTTGTCTGTCCCATAAACCCTTTTATCGTATCAGTATGGTTTTGGCATAGCATCGCAGCCCCGGGATCGAACTTCGCCGGGAACAGAACAAGTGTGAAGTAATCACTGTCCTTCGCTATACGCCTGAAATTGGTGTTGTCGATCGTTGAATATTCATACTCCGTCGGATTTGTGGAAATAACAAAATCCCGGAACGCAAAGCATTTTGTAAAGTCCAGCTTGCTTTGCGCATTTGGGTCCATTCTGTCGCCGTCAAAGGGCGTATCGCATATGTCTGTTCCCTCCGCCGCAAGGGCAATATCGTAGGTATCTGTTGCGGAGCACATGGCAAACAAATTGCCTCCTGCCGACACAAAGCCGCGGATCTTCTTTACCACTGCAAGCTGCATTTGCGATACTTTTTTGAACCCGTTGCGCGCAGCCATCGCTTCGGCAGCGTTCTTATCATTTATGTACCAGGATGCGTTGCGAAACTGGCCCCAGAATTTTCCATACTGGCCGGTAAAATCTTCGTGGTGCAGGTGCAGCCAGTCATACTTGTCGAGGCCGCCTGCAAGCACCTCACTTGCATAAAGCTTGTCGAATGGTATCTCGGCATAGGTCAGCGCCAGGGTCACGGCATCGTCCCAGGGTTCTTTATTCAGCGGCGTATAAACTGCTATTTTTGGCGCTTTTTCCAGCTTTATTATTTCCCCGTTGAAGTGTGGGTCTTTGATCTTCTTGGTGATAACAGCATAATCGGCATTGGTTATTTTTTTATAAGCTACTCCTCTCTGCGTGCACAGGCGTTCCAGTTCTTGTGTGTCGTCCATCACAAAGCTGCCGCCTTTATAATTGAGCAGCCAGTAAACCGGCTTTTTTTCCTTCAGCGCAGCAAACGCAATACCATAGGCTTTCAAATGGTTGGTTTGGTGCCGGGCATCCATAGGTATAAATAGCTTTGAGGCACTTACCCTATTGGCCACGAGCATACTCAATATCAATGTCGTTAATAGCCTATATCCCATTTCTACAAGATAACAAGTAATCATGCACGCTGCAAGGGCTTAACACCTCAATAACCGGATTTTATAGCTAATTCCGTTTTTTTCATAGAGCGATTTTAAATTCCGGCGCCTTTCTTTTATTTTTAAAAAACAATTCCCGGTACTTATGAAACGCTGGCCCTTACGTGAAGCATATTTCTGGGAAACAGCGCCTTTTTTTCGCATACTGCTGCCCTTTGCAGCAGGTATTTTATGTTACGACGCCGGGTGCTTCATGCTGCATGGTTTTGTTCTGCCCCTGGTCATTTGTTCCGCCTTTCTGCTCTACACGGCAATTGTTTACACCAGGAAAAACTATCCCGCTGCTGCTTTTTTGCTACAGGCCGTGATCCTGTTTTGCAGTGGCGCTGCCGTCTCGTATTTCAGTGATGTGCGCAATGACAGGTACTGGTTTGGAAACGGGATACAGGAGCAAAGCGCCTGCCTGGCCCGCATTACCGATGCACCCGCTGAAAAAGAAAACTCATGGAAAGTGCCGGTAGGCATGATAAGCGTTATCAATAATGGCAAGGTTTCTACAGTTTCCGGTGATGCTTTTTTGTACCTGTACAAAGATCGTTTCCCCATGCTGCTGCATAAGGGAGATACTATACTCGTGCCGGGAAAATGGCAGCCAATAAAGAATGCCGGCAATCCCTTCGGGTTCGATTATGCAGCTTATTGCCGGCGTAGCGGCATATATTACCAGCAAAGCTGCTCCGCAAATAATGTGCGCCTCTATGCGCCGGGAGACGCTAAAAACGCAGGTATCGCCTCACGAGCTCACGACTGGTGCATGGCACAGCTGGACCGCTACATCACCGAACCAAAAACCAAAGGGCTGATACAGGCTATGCTGCTGGGAGACGAGGTTAACTTGGATGAAGACCTGCGCCAGTCCTATTCCGAGACAGGCATCATCCACATCATCGCTATTTCCGGCGGCAATGTCACTTTCTTCTTCATTGCTATCTCGGGCTTGCTATGGTGGCTGCGGCACAAAAAACATTTGTGGGTGAAGTATGCTATTGCGCTGCCGCTGGTTTGGTTTTATGTGGTCATGGCCGGTGCGCCACCCTCCGCTGTGCGGGCTGCTATTATGTTCTCTTTACTGGCGCTGTCCGTGATAATGCAGAAAAACAATAACAGCCTCAATCAGCTGCTGGCCACCGCATTCCTGCTGCTGTGTGCGCAGCCTATGTGGCTGTTTTCCGTAGGTTTTCAGTTGTCTTTTGTCGCGGTGTTATCGTTGATGCTGTTTTATAAGCCGGTCTATAAGTGGTTGTCACCGGTAAATAAAGTAGCCAAAATGCTCTGGGGCACCATTGTGGCCAGCATATCTGCCGAGGTACTGGCGGCCCCATTGGTCGTTTATTATTTTCACATGTTTCCCCTATTGTTTATTGTCGCCAATGCGCTGGCCTTCCTGTTTATGGGTTTTGTATTGTTTGCGGGTATGGCGGTTATTTTGTGTAGTTGGTTCCCTGGTCTGGCAAAGATTATAGGTATATGTATAGTCTGCACAGTCACGGTTTTTGATAAAATAGTTGTCTGGTTACAGGGTCTCAACCCGGTTTCCTTTCATTTTCTGGTGCTCACTGGTGTTGAGCTACTGTTGTTATATATAGTCATTACCGGCTGCTCCCTGTTTTTCATAAGGCAGCAAAAGGCAGCATTATTTACAGGCATGGCAGCATGTTGTCTTTTACTGCTCTCGCTGTGCAACGAAGAATGGACACGCATGCACCAACAGCGGCTGGTAGTGTACAACGTGCCAAAAGCAAATCACATAGAGCTGATAAGCGGAAGCAGCTACGCTGTATTGAATACAGACAGCACAGCCGGTAAAAAGATAAGCTATGCCGTAAAGCCGGCCCATATCAACTGGCGCGCATGGCGGCAGGATAGCTGCGCATCGAGGGAGATATTTTATGTCAATGGCAGATCTGTCCTTTTATTGAATAAGGAAATTGATACCGGTGCACATTTCCCAATAGACTACCTGATTGTTAACTATGATGCACAACCCGATCCCTTGAAATTGAAAAGCATATTTTCTCCATCGCTGATAATAATAGGAAATACATACGCCACAAAGCAGCGGGAAAAATTCTTAAAAGAATGTGTTGATGCAGGCATCACCACATATGCTATTGCGGATAGCGGAGCGTTTGTGCTGGAGTAGATGCAACGATATTGGTTCTCAAAAAAGGTCGGTATGAGTTCCGGTGCCGATAAAGGTGATCTCCTTTAAGCGGTTATTTTGAGACCAGATAAGCAACCAATCTGGTCTGATATGGCATTCCATACAATCTGCATACTTGCCTTTCAGCTTATGTGGCAAATACTTTGAATCAAGTTTACCAGTCTCCTCGAGCGTATTAATAGCCATTTCAAGCAAAGTAATATTATAACCACGCTATACAGCACGTTTCACATCTTTTTCAAAATTGTTTGTGTAGAGTAGCTTGTACATTACCCCCTGAGAATGAATTGGGTAAAAATTAAATAAACTGTATGAAAACGATTTTTTTAACCAAGTATCTGCTTAAATAAATCCTTTGTACTCTTCGCAGTTTTTACTTTGCCTGCCCGTGCATCCTGTATCGATGCCCTGGTGGTTGAGTTTGGCTTATCCAATATCCGGATATAGCTTTGAGTTTTTAGGAACCCGATAATTTTTTGCCTTCCGTAGTTTTTTCATCTACCTCAATGTATGTCATAACCGTAGCTAAATGTTATTTCAAATTTAAGATAAAACTATTGCATTCACATACCTTGATGCTTTTTCTTTTTCTTAAAGTATTCCCAAAACCCCAAACCACAAGTATTTGCTCCCTGCCATTGATTAGTTTTACATTATATAATATGCCGGTTTGCGGATAGCCTTACTTACCTGTTTTACTTTATTAATAGCCCTTAGTGTTCATAGCCAGACACTGAGGGGCATTGTTATTGACGGAGAAACAAAACAACCGCTCTACCTCGTTAATGCTATTGACAATGCCAGCTCACAGTCTACCGCTACAGACGAGCGTGGCGCATTTGTGCTTCCCACGAAGAACGGTGATGTAATATCCTTCTCCTACATCGGGTATCACACCATACAGCGCCTGGCCGCCACCGACAGCGTGCTCACTGTCTCCATGTTCCCCCTTAGCGTGAGCCTGCAGGAGTATATCCTGCACCCAGACTATACCCCCTACCAGAAGGACTCCGCCGAAATGGCCACCCGCTACAGCACCGAGCTGAATAAAAAACCGATAAAGATTGGTTTTAACAGTGCAAACGGTGGTGGCTTCTCCGGCCTTATAGGTGCGCCGGTGCAGAAAATGTCCAAAAGCTACAAGCTTAACAAAAAATTCCAGGAGAATTATAAAAAAGACCAGGAGCAGAAATACATTGATACCCGCTACACACCAGAACTCACAACAGCCCTTACCGGTTATGCCGGAGACAGCCTGGCTATCTTTATGAACACTTATCCCATGGAGTACAAGTTTGCCCGCAGCGCCACCGACCTGGAGATAAAGATGTGGATAAGGCAAAATTATAAGGACTACCTGAAGCCAAAAAAACCGGGTATAGCCCCTACCGGTAAAAAATAATTTTCTCAGTTATTCCAATAGAGTCAAAAAAAAATTCCATTTTACCCAAGCTTTATTCAAAAATATACGTCTGTATATATGGGGTATTGTGTTTGCGGCCAAGGATTATTAATTTCACCGATATCTTCCGTTTATATGAAACACACACTTTTACTCCTTTTCTGTATAGTTACTATTGCCGCTTCGGCACAAACAAACGTGAATGTCCCCGGATTTGGAAATGCATCCACGCCTGCATTCAAGCAACACAACCTGTTATTGCAACGCGCCCGCTACGCTGCCATGCCCCACACCAGAACCGAGCGAACCACCAGCGGCGCCGGGCCAGTGTTTGACACGGCTCAGTGGAACCACCGGGTGGACTCCACCTGGGGTGCCGGCTGGCCAGACAGTGTGAAGCTCAGTGTACTGAATATGTTCTGGGGCCATGTCGATTCGTTATATCCTTGTTTTGTCCACCTTCCCGCTTACAATTGGGATTCTATAGTGAGCAGTATGCAGGCTCAGATAATGGCAGGAGGGGTAAGCGAGGGAAAGTATGCCAGCATGATCAACTACCTCCTGGGGTTGATGAATGACGGGCATTCAAATTTTTATGACTACATCGTAAACTACCCATCTACTCTTTACCAGGGCTTGCCGTTGTTCAGGGGTGAATCGGGCAACCTCGGCGCCTGTGTTACAACACTTAATGATACCGCTGCGCTTGTTTACAGCGCATTCCCCGGCCATCCTTTTGGCCTGGAGCCGGGCGACATTATACTTGGCTACAACGGTATTCGCTGGACGCGGCTCATTCAGATAATACTCGGCTATAATCTGCCCAATTCCGTCTATAAGGGTTCTACAGACTCCGCCACATACCACAGATATATACAGGCTGCCGGTGAGAACTGGTATCTGTTTGATACTATAAACATCAAGAAGTGCAATGGCAGCCTGGTCAACTTACCTACCTCATTAATGTCGGGCACTTTGTATAATGATTTTTGTACCGAACAGATGGATGTGCCCGGGGTTCACAAGCCCAGTTACAACGGTTATTATTACGACGACAGCTCCATAGTATATGGCGTGATGACCGGAACGCACATAGGCTATGTGTATATGTATGACTGCGAAGACACCACCGATAAGTTGTACCGTGCCGTAAGAACACTGGTAGAAGACAGCATGGTCACAGGGCTGATACTGGACATACGCACTAATTTCGGTGGTGGCTTTGATGCCTATTGGGATGCTTATACCTATTTGACTTCCGGTGGCACATCCTGGGTTGGCTATGGCCAGCGCAGCGACCCTACCAACAGGCTATCCATGTATATCGATGGCCCCACAAGCTGGTATAATATAGTTGACTCCGACCCAGACTATTTTCCCCACCCTATAGCTATACTATGTGGCCCGAACGCAGTTAGTGCAGGTGACTTCTTGCCGGTCATGTTCCAGCACAATCCCCGGGTAAAACTGTTTGGCAAAAGCACTGCCGGCGCATTCGGAAACCTTGTTGAGGTGAATGTGAACAACGCAAACTTTGCCACCACCATGCAGGAAACCAATTTTTTCCAGGCATCCGATCCTACCAATTACATATCGCACACCATGCTCCCCGTCAATTTCCCTGTATGGCTGGATCAGGCTGGTGTTTGTGCCGGCACAGATACAGTGGTGAATACAGCGGTGCATTGGATAGAAGGCACAGAAGCTGTGAAAAACGCGACCGCTACGTCAATAAATATCAGCGTATTCCCTAACCCGGCTGCAAAATATATCACCATAACTATAGCCAGCCCGGCAAACGACCAAATGGACGTAAAGCTGTGCAATATGCTTGGAGAAGTGGTAAGCGATAACGAATACAGCATCGTTCCCGGCGGTAATTCCATCAGGATAGACCTTGAAAATACCCAGGTTCCATCAGGAAATTACTATCTGTCCTTCCAGGGCGGCAATGGCAACAAGGTTATAAAGAAGATAGCCGTGGTCCGCTAGAAAGAAAGCATGCCAAACATATTGCCGTTTGTTCAATAACAATGCACACTTATGTAGAATTTGGGCTAATCTTATCATTTAGCAGCTATTGGGGGTTCGGGTTAGGAACGTTGACAAAATAACTTTTACCATATTGCGAAGTTATTTTTCTTTTTTATAAGGCGTAAAACCTGCCGGCAGGCAGGCAGGTCTGCGAATAATGAATTATTTAAAGACTTTTACAACGAAATAAAAATGAAAAAGAACGAGTAAGATGGTGGAAGTTATTTTGCCATCGTTCCTTATCTTGCTTTTTCTTACTTTTACCCCCTTAACTACACGCATGCTTCATGTGGCATAAAATAGCCGCTTTTATTATTAAATACCGCATTGCCCTGCTGATAACGCTATTGGCCAGCACTGCTATAATGGGTTATTTTGCCGCGCAGGTAAAGATAAGCTACGAATTTACGAGCGCAGTACCTACCGATAATCCTAAGTATATAGAATATCAGAATTTCCGGAAACAATTTGGCGAAGACGGAAACCTGATGGTGATCGGTGTGCAGGCAAAAGACTTTTTCTCTCCCGCGTTTTTTAGTGATTATGCCGTACTGGTTGACTCTATAAAGAAAGTCGATTCAGTAGAAGTGAATGCTGTAAAAGTGGAACCTGTAGAAAATGTACTCAGCATTCCGGGCGCAATTACATTGATCAAAGACACGGCTACCGAAAAGCTTAGTGTTGCCCAGATCGCCGGCAACCCGCCATTTGCCAATACCGATAGCATAAAACAAACCTTCCTCAATCTTCCGTTTTACAAGGGTTTCCTCTATAATCCGGGTACGGATGCCTATATGATGGCGATACGTATCAATAAAAACGTGCTCAATTCTAAAGTAAGGGCAGGGGTTATCAATAAGATACTTGTACTCGGCGATGCATTTGGTAAGAAGCATAATACCGAAATGCACTATTCCGGCCTGCCACTGATACGCACGGCGATGGCCATGAAGGTACAATCTGAAATGAGGTTGTTTCTTATACTGTCATTTGTGCTCACGGCTATAATACTGGTGCTTTTTTTCCGCTCGTTCACTGCTGTTATGTCTTCTATGCTGGTGGTGGCAATTGGTGTGGTCTGGTCTATGGGCACTATTGTGTTGCTGGGCTACAAGATCACCATACTTACTGCGCTCATACCCCCACTGGTGGTTGTAATAGGCATCCCCAATTGTGTATACCTGCTCAACCGTTATCATTATGAGTACCACCGCAACCCAAACAAAATGAAGTCCCTGCTGCGCATGGTGGACCGGATGGGCATCGTTACTTTCTTCACCAATCTCACCGCTGCCATAGGGTTCGGTGTATTCTTTTTTACAAAAAGCACCTTGCTTAAAGAATTCGGCCTTGTTGCCGGTATCAACATACTTGGGCTGTTCTTTATCTCCCTGGTCTTTATTCCTGCGTTTTTCAGCTTTCTGCCACCACCCAAAACGAAGCACACCAGCTACCTCGAAAATGGATGGATAACCAAGCTCCTCACCCGCATCACCAACTGGGTATTCGGCCACAGGGTATGGATATATAGTTTCACCATCGCCATCTGTGTTTTTTCTGCTATCGGCCTTTCCCGGCTGAAAAATGAAGCCCATATAGTAGATGACCTGCCCAAGTCGGACAAAGTATATGTGGACCTGAAGTTCTTTGAGACGAACTTCAAAGGGGTAATGCCGCTGGAAATAATCATTGACACTAAAAAGAAAAGAGGTGTTGTTTCTACGCTGAATGTGGTGCGGAAAATGGATGAGCTGGGTGCCATTTTGGAAAACAACCCCGAAATAGGCCACCCGATTTCCATTGCAAACGGCATAAAATTCGCCAGCCAGCAGTTTTTTGGCGGCGATACTTCCTACTATAGTGTCCCCAGCGATTTTGGCGCGGCTTTCCTTCAGCCATACCTTTCTGCAAAAGGCGGTGGTGGTAAAGACAGCACATTTAGTAAACTGCTCAATTCTTTTATCGATAGCAATAAGCAAAAAGCGCGCATCACCGTGAACATGGCCGATGTAGGCACTTACCGCCTTCCCGCCCTGCTTGCTAAAATTCGCCCTGAGGTTTACCGCATCTTCGATAGCACAAAGTATAATGTTACATTTACCGGCACCAGTATCACCTTCCTGGAGGGCAGTAAGTTCATCGTCAATAGCCTGCGCGATAGCCTCATACTGGCTTTCCTTATCATATTTGGCTGCATGATATTATTATTCCGTTCGTGGAGAATATTACTCATTTCCATAGTAGTAAACATTGTTCCGCTCCTCATCACTGCCGGGCTCATGGGCTGGATCGGTATTCGCATTAAGCCATCCACAGTGCTTGTCTTCAGCGTAGCGCTGGGTATTACTATTGATGTTACCATCCGGTTCCTGGTTAATTTTAAGCAGGAGCTTGCGCGGCACGATGATAGTATAGCAGATACCGTGCACAGAACTATTCATGACACCGGGCTGAGCATTATTTACACATCGCTCATACTTACTGCCGGCTTTGGCGTTTTCGCGCTCTCGGAGTTCGATGGTACCAAGGCGCTGGGCTACCTTACCTCTATCACATTGTTACTGGCTATGGTTACCAACCTCACCCTGCTGCCCGCACTGCTGCTGTGGATGGATAAAGTGATAGAAAAAAAGAATGGGGCTATATCATTTCTTATTGACGAAGAAGATGATGACTTGGTAGAGTTAAATGACTAATTTACTATTTTTGTCTCAACTATGGAATTCGACAAAATAAAGAACAAAGGACAGGGGAGATTATTCAGGAGTGACTACATGGAGATGATGACCAAAACGCATCCCATTGTAGTCTATTGTATGTATTTCCCGGTCATAGCCTTTATGCTGTATTATGGTAAAATCCATAAAGGCATACCTGCAGGACTGGGAATCGCGCTGTTTCTTGGTGGAGCGCTCCTGTGGACATTGTTTGAATACGTTATGCACAGGTTTCTGTTTCACATGGTCGCAGAGAGCCCCCGTGCGAAGAAATTTGTATATACCATGCACGGCGTACACCACGAATACCCGCGCGACAAAGAGCGCCTCTTCATGCCGCCGGTACCAAGTATTATAGTGGCCGTTACCATATTCTATATCATGTACTCCATCATGGGGTGGAATGTATTATCGTTCTTCCCCGGCTTCCTTTTTGGCTATATCATATACGGCTCCATGCACTACGCCATACATGCCTTTGCCCCGCCAAAATTCATGAAAGCCCTCTGGCGCAACCACCACCTGCACCACTACAAAGCTCCGGGAAAAGGTTTTGGAGTAAGTTCGGTGTTGTGGGATGTTGTGTTTGGTACGGTGCCGAAGAAAGAGGAGGCGTAACGCTGTATGCTTTTTTGCCAACAACTGAAAAATTTCTTAAATTTGTTGCATGCAAGTGCAAGTAGATATAGGTTTTGATCAACTGCTTAAGATAGTTAAAGATTTACCCTCTGCTAAATTGCAGCGGCTAAAAACTGAAATTGAAAAAGAAGCAGGGAATAGCAAGTCAAAAATAGATTTGGAGCGTTTGCTTTTAAACGGGCCCACAGCAACCAAAAAGCAACTGGAAATTATAGCGGGCAACAGAAAAGCTATCAACCAATGGCGGACAAAATAATAATGGTTGATACATCGATACTCATAGATTTTTATCGTAAGACGGATAAGAACAATACTGTGTGGGTTGCACTGCTCCGGCAAAAATTTGACTTCGCAATTTCTTCTGTGACCAAATATGAAATTTATGCGGGTGCAACCGAGGGTCAGTTGCAATTTTGGAATAGTATATTGCAGGCAATCCATGTTATTCCTCTTGATGAGACTTCGGTGGATACTGCTGTAACAATAAATAAAACGCTAAAGCAAAAACGAAAACAAATAGACCTTGCCGACCTGTTCATTGCCGCAACGGCAATAACACACGGTTTTGCTTTCGCTACGCTTAACAGGAAACACTTTGACCGGATAGACGGGTTGAATATTATTAGCGGATTAGGATAAAATAATCTGCATTTTTAAATTATACCCATTACCATCCGCTATAAAGCCGGAAAAAGGTTTTGGAGTAAGTTCGGTGTTGTGGGATGTTGTGTTTGGTACGGTGCCGAAGAAAGAGGAGGCTTAATTAATTTTCCTAATTAGGGCCTGCTGTTTAAGTCAGCCCACCCCGTTTATTTAAATTCAGTAAAAAAATAATTTCGGTAATCATTTCAGACAAGAGATAATAAGGTATTTGCCCGGCCAGTTTGACCAGGTTTAATACCATTACTATGGA
>CAIRTW010000171.1 GCA_903881585.1 uncultured Bacteroidota bacterium
TCCATAGTAATGGTATTAAACCTGGTCAAACTGGCCGGGCAAATACCTTATTATCTCTTGTCTGAAATGATTACCGAAATTATTTTTTTACTGAATTTAAATAAACGGGGTGGGCTGACTTAAACAGCAGGCCCTAATTAGCCTTAACTAGTTTTATTGTTTGCACGCTTTGTCCGTTTATAGATAATTCAGCAACGTAAGTGCCTGTTGGTAAGTTATTTGCATTCATTTGTTCTGTATAATCGCCGGGGGTTTTGTAGCCCTCGTTCATCACGTTCACTACCCTGCCGTTGATGTCCATTACCTTGATCACTACCTTTCCGGCTGCGTCCATCTTATAGCGGAAAGACAGCTGGGAAACGAATGGATTAGGATATGCGTTCATCACAAAAGCTGGTGTATTGAGCGGGAGCTGCGCAATACCTGCGGGAGTCTGTGTGCTTACAGGGCCTGTATATTCTGTGCCTGTAAAGCCCGGCCATGGATCCTGGATATAAGGGAAGCATGATTTGAACGTCGTGTCATTGTGCGTAACACCGGCGTTGAAGTCCAGTACATGAAGCAGATCGGGAGTTACCGGGCTGCCGCCTACTGTGTAGTCATCATACCACAAGCCGATCGCTGCAAGCACTACTCCTGATACAGCCTGCAGTTCTATGGTTGTTACGTCATCCTCCAGCCTGCGGCCATTGGGGAAACCATCCATGTTAGGTATGAACTGTAGTGTGGTGGTAGTGTTGTATGCCGGATTCAGAAGACCTGCTTCTGCAGCAGCCAAGAGGCCGAGCGAGCTGAAATTAGGATCTGTGCGCGATGTAACGGGCACTGCCATATTCAGGCGTATCATGTCGCAAAGCGTAGGCAGGAAGTTATTAATGAATGGCTTGCCTGCGCTCAGCGGGTCGCCTGCGGTCTTGCCTGTAGCCAGCTGGTAAGGCCTCAGGTTTGGTACGCCAGTATAAAATATAGGCAGTATGTCTGCCGCACGCGGGCTGTGGTTATCAGGCAACAGGATGTTACCATATGTAGTCACATCAAAGGCGCTGCCTACTGTTTCCGGCGTACCTTTTACAGGAAACAAACCGGGATGCGTATTGGTGAAATTGAAAGAGCCCAGAGAGTTTGTCTGTATCCTCAGTGAATCGAGGCCTGGCACTGCGCCGCCAAAAGCAGCATCGTCCATATAAAGGGCGAGCTCCGGGTTTTCGAAGAAAGGCACATAAGATGCATCGGCTGTATAAGGATTTGCGCCATTCCAGCGGTCCTTAGAACCAATTGGTATGATCACTTCGTTGGTCAGCGGCATACCTATGCGCGATACCTGCACCCATGTGCCTGAAGTAGCTGGCGCAGCACCTGTAGCGCTAAGTGTAGTAATGGCAGGCCTGCTGGCAGAAGCCCAAACGCCTATTACGAAATTAGGATCGAGGATGCTGGTGGCCCCTGCTGTAGTGAGCCCGCTTTTCTGCAAGGTAGAGATGGGTATCTCCATTACTATAGAGTGGCAGTTGAACTTGGCGAGCCCATCACGGCCAGCCCTGCGGAAACCGCCTACATCAAATGCACCGCCGAGGTCCACAAAGAAAGGATCATCAACCGGGCCTGCAAACAGCTTTTCGCCGGTGGATGCTGTGGTTAAAGCCGCCGTCATAAGGGCGTCATAGCCTGCAGCTTCGCCTAAGCCTACAGCGCTTTGTATGGAGCGCGGGCCTATGTTTGGCGGAGGAACTATTCCGTTCGTTTTGATCGTTGTCCAGGTAAGGCCGCCGTCCATGCTGCGCTCGCAGGTATAAACGTCCTTGATGTTCTGCTTGCCCAGGCGGATATTGAAGAACGTAGTTGTGTCTTCATTTACCTGTGTAAAGGTGAACCGGTAGGTAATGTCATCCACGGTAGTGGTTGTCTTATTCTTTATGTGTATCTCGTAGCGAATATTCTGGCCGAAGTTGTACCAGTTTGGCCCGCCCGCAGGATGCTCAAAAGGAATGTAGTTGGCTATGATCACTATATTGTTAGTGTCGCAAGGACTTCTGAACACATATAGGTCGGTATTATCGGCCAGCGGGTCGTTTGAGATAAGTGGCGCTTCCCTGTGCGACGAAGCTGTCGCCTGTATCTGCGGCAACATGCATATAAGCACTGCCACGAAAAAGTTGTTTATAAAGCTTTTCATAATCGAAGTTTTTGTTTTTATGAGATGAATTTAGAACCTGGCCTGCAGCGTATGATCGTATCCTCTCCATGGCTGCTGCACATAAGGGAAGGAAGCCTGGAATGTGGTATCATTATGCGTGATGCCGGCATTGAAACCAAGCACATTGCCCAGGTCGGTGGTAACAGGAGAAGCGGTAACACCAGGGGTATAATCGTCGTACCATAAGCCGATAGCTGCCAGTGCAACACCGCCTACTGCCTGCAGCTCTATAGTAGTTACATCATCCTCCAGCCTGCGGCCGTTAGGGAACCCATCCATATTTGGTATGAACTGCAGCGAAGTATCTGCATTGTAAGCAGCGTTGGTAAGGCCAAGCACTGCTGCCATGATAATACCTTCAGAGCTGAAATTAGGGTCTGTGCGCGATGTAACCGGTACAGCCATATTCAGGCGCAGCATATCTCCAAGTGTTGGCAGGAAGTTATTGATGAAGGGCTTGCCGTGCGCGAGCGGGTTACCGGTAGGCTTGCCTGTAGCCAGCTGGTATGGAGCGAGATTAGGCACACCTGTAAAGAAGATCGGCAGGATGTCCACAGCACGTGGGCTGGTAGCATTTGGCAGAAGCACAGTGCCGAAAGCGGCATCATCGAGTGCAGTACCAGCAACAGCCGCAGTGCCTTTGAGTGACCATAGGCCCGAATGCGTGTTACGGAAGTCGAATGCACCGAGTGAGTTAGACTGTATTCGCAATGCGTTCAAAGCAGGAACAGCACCGCCAAATTCTGAATTGTCCATGTAAAGGGCCAGCTCAGGGTTCTCAAAGAAGCGAGCAAATTGTGCGTCGTTAGCAGGGTTCTGTGAATTCCAGTAGTCTTTCATACCAACAGGAATTATCACTTCATTGGTAAGCGGCATACCGATGCGGGATACCTGTATCCATGAGCCAGCATAAGTAGCTGTATCGCCTGTAGCAATTGTCTTTATCTGCGGGCGGCTTGCAGATGCCCAAACACCGATCACGAACCTGCTGTCGAGTATGCTGGTGGCTGAAGTAACGCTGAGCCCCGAGCCCTGCAACATGCTGATAGGCACCTTAATAGCGATAGTATGGCAATTGAAACGGGCCAAACCATCTTTAGGCACGTTAGCAGTGCTAAGGCCAAAAGGGCGGAAACTGCCAAGGTCAAATGCACCAGCCAGGTCTACGAAGAAAGGATCGTCAACAGGACCGCAAAATAACTTTTCACCCGATGATGCTGTTTCAATGGCAGCGGTCATCAGGCTAAGATAGTTAGGAGCGCCGAGGCCAACAGTCGAGTTCTCTATAGAGCGCGGGCCAATATTTGGCGGAGGTACTATGCCACCGGAATAAATGGTTACGAACGCCCCGCCACCAACACTCTTTTGGCAGGTGTAGGTCATCTTCAGGTTTTGTTGGCCAAGGCGTATGTTGAAGAAAGTGGTCGTGTCCTGGTTTACCTGGGAGAATGTAAAGCGATACGTAATATCATCAGCCGTAGTTGCCGTACTGTTCTTGATGTGTATCTCATACCGTACATTGGTGCCGAAGGTGTAATAGTTTGGTCCTCCCTCTGGAGACTCAAATGGAATGTAGTTGGCTATGATGGTGACCGTGTTGGTGTCATCAGGGCTCCGGAATACGTACAGGTCTGTGTTGTCGGCCTGCGGGTCGTTTGAAATCAGGGGAGCTTCCCTGTGGCTGGAGGCATAAGTTGAGGTGCCCAGCGCCATCGCTCCCAAGAAGGCAGATAATAATCTTAGCTTCCTAAAGTAATTGATCTTTCGCATACATCGGTGATTTAAAAGTTTACAAAATTTTTCTTTCGCATGGGAATTCATGCACAACTATTTACGACGCAGTGTACGATTTAGATTTTGCCACGAAAAAAACAAGTGGCATGGTTTTGGATAGTGGTCGCAGGAAATGGGCGTAGCCGCTGAGGATCAGCAATATAAATGACACCTGACAACACAAAAAAAGGCACCCTCTCGGATGCCTCTTGTATAAAGTGCAGTGTGTGTTTAGTGTGATTCCTCACCTGGCCTTAGGGGCGTAGTCTGGGGAATGAAGTCGTTACCATGGCCGTCATCCTTATAATCATAAGGCCAGCGGTACACCTCAGGTATATCACCTTCCCAGTTACCATGGCCGGGATTAATAGGTGTTGTCCATTCCAGTGTTGGTGAACCCCATGGGTTCTTAACGGTCACCTTGCGGCCTCGCCAGATGCTTGTAAAGAAGTTAACAACAAACAGCAACTGTGCAAAGAACACAATGGTAGCGATGATACTGATGAAGCTGTTCACGCCCTGAAAGTGCTTGAAAGACTCCCATGCAGAATAGTCGTAGTAACGGCGCGGCATACCGGCAATACCCTCGTAGTGCATAGGCCAGAAGATAAGATATGCGCCTACGAACGTAATAAAAAAGTGTATGTAACCCAGTGTGTTGTTCATGAACCTGCCAAACATCTTGGGGAACCAATGATACGTACCGGCAAACATGCCAAAGAACGCGGATACACCCATTACAATGTGAAAGTGAGCGACAACGAAGTATGTATCATGCAGGTGAATGTCGATAGCTGAGTTACCGAGATAGATACCAGTAAGACCACCTGAGATGAACAGGGAAACGAATCCAAGTGCAAACAGCATAGGTGGATTGAAGCGGAGATTACCGCGCCAGATGGTAGTTATCCAGTTGAACACCTTCACCGCTGATGGCACGGCAATAAGCAGGGTAAGCAGTACGAAGATAGAACCAAGGAACGGGCTCATGCCGGTAACGAACATATGATGCGCCCAAACCACGAACGCAAGCAATGTGATACCAACGAGGGAGATGATCATCGCAAAGTACCCGAAGATAGGCTTGCGGCTGTGCGTTGACAGTACTTCAGACGCCATACCCATGCCGGGAAGCATGATGATGTACACCTCGGGGTGACCCAGGAACCAGAATAAGTGCTGGTAAAGGATCGCTGAACCACCGATGTGCGGCAATGCCTTGCCACCTATGAATATCTCGGAGAGGTAGAAGCTGGTGCCAAGATTGCGGTCGAAAATAAGGAGCACAACACCAGAGAACAGCACCGGGAATGAAAGAACACCCAGAACCGCAGTGAAGAGCAGCGCCCATACCGTAAGCGGCATACGCGTCATGGTCATACCCTTGGTGCGCATGTTTAATATTGTAGTAATGTAGTTAAGGCCACCCAGCAGTGAAGACACGACGAAGAGCGCCATACCCAGCAACCAGAGATCCATACCTGTACCAGAACCCAGAGACGCTTCCTTCAATGCGCTGAGCGGAGGATATGTTGTCCAGCCACCAGATGCCGGGCCTGTTTCAACAAAAAGTGAAGCAAACATGAGCACACTCGCCGCAAAGAAGAACCAATAAGAAAGCATGTTCATAAACGGTGAAGCCATGTCACGCGCACCTACCTGGAATGGAATGAGCAGGTTAGCGAACGTGCCGCTGAGGCCGGCTGTCAATACAAAGAACACGAGTATGGTACCGTGCATGGTAACCAATGCGTAGTAGAATTCAGGAGAGAGCTTACCACCCTTTGCCCATTCGCCGAGGAATTTCTCCAGGATCGGGAAAGTAGTATCGGGGAAACCGAGCTGCAGACGGAAAAATACCGAGAACAGTGCGCCTATGATCGCCCAGATGATACCGGTAACCATGAACTGCTTTGAAATGGTCTTATGGTCCTGGCTGAAAATGTATTTCCAGACAAAATGCTGTTCATGATGCTCATGGCCATGATGATCAGTAGCAGCCTCTGCTCCGTGCGCTACATTTGGCCCTTCAATGATAATTCCTTCGTTATTCATTTTTTGCACTTTTATGGTTCCGATGTATCGGGACCGATTATTTCATCGTTACTTCTTTTACAGTCTCGCTCTTAGGTTGCGCTTTTGCGGTATCCGCTGCAGGCGTTGCTACAGCATTATTAGCTGCGTAGTAGGTCTGCTGGCTTGCCATCCACTTATCGTATTCGGCCTGGGTCTGCACAATTATAGTACCGCGCATTGAATAGTGGCCTTTACCACACAGCTGATCGCAAGCTATTTCATACACAAAGTCAGGATTCTTTGTGATCTGCTTCATAGAATCGGTAGTGATCGTTGGGGTAAACCAAAGCGTTGTGGTAATACCAGGTACAGCATCCATTTTCATACGGAAGTGCGGCAGGCCAACATCATGTATCACATCGCGTGAGTTGATGAGCAGCTTAACAGGCTTGTTAACTACCACGTGCAGCTCACCATTTTGTGCAATGATATCATCCATGTTATGCGGATCGGTCCAGTCGAGTCCCATTACATTATTAGCGTCATTGATCTTGCGGAAATCTCTTTTACCCAGCTCGTTGTCTTTACCCGGGTAGCGTATCAGCCAGTTAAATTGTTTGCCCATTACTTCCACAACAGTGGCATCCGGAGGTGCAGGAGAAGTTACATCATACCAGTTCTTCAAACCGATAGCCACAAGTCCGGCCATAGCTATTGCAGGAATAGTAGTCCATAATAATTCCAGCTTGTTGTTGTGTGCGAAGAAAAAAGAAGTGCGTTTTTCTGTTGACTGGTATTTAAAACAAAACCAGAAAAGCACACCCTGTGTAAGAAAGAACACGATACCACAAACCACCGTTGTCCAATGGAACATAGAATCATAATTCACACCGGTGCGGCATGCAGCTACGGGAAGCAGCCTGTCCTGGAAGATGGCATTACATTCATAGATGCCCCAACAGCCCAGGGGGAACATGAGCAACAGAAGGACAGCTAAAACACGGTTGGTCTGTGCTTTCACTTTTTCCTCTCCGCGGATCACTCCTGCGTATTCGCTCGCTTTACCTATCTGGTATATGACGATGAATACCAGGACTACTAATGCAATTGTTATAAATGCCGACATAATATATTAAAGTTCAAAAGTCAAAAATTCAAAAACACACTTATTACTAGCTTAAATGCACTACTGCTTCCTTCAATAACAGGTTATTAGCCGGTACCAGCGATGCTTTTGAAAGCGTACGCGACACACAGAATATCATGATTCCTGCAAAGCCCATGAAGATGCCTATCTCATACCAGTTGATGTGCCAGTTCTCACCAAGCGGGCCAGGCATTATCATCTGGAAGAAGTCGAGCCAGTGGCCGAAAATGATGATCAAAGCCATAAACGTTATCGTAAAATAGTTACGCTTGCTTGGGCGGGCCATAAGTATCAATATCGGCATACAGAAGTTGATAATAAAGTTAGCATAGAAGATGATGCTATAAGGCCCCTGCTGGCGCATCTTGAAGTAAAAGGTTTCATCAGGTTGGTTGGAGTACCATATGAGCATGTACTGTGCGAACCACAAGTACGTCCAGAAGATGCTGAATGCAAACATGAACTTACCGAGGTCATGTATGTGTTCTTTGGTAACAAGCTCCAGGTTGCCCTGGTTCTTAAGGTAAACTACCCATAAAAGGATAAGTGAGAAAGTGCTCACAAATGCACTTGCGAATGTATACCAGCTAAACAAAGTGGAATACCAGTGTGCCTGTATGCTCATTACCCACAACCATGGTATCGTGCTCATTTGTGTTAAGCCATACACGAGCAGGAACAAGCCAGACAGACGAAACACTTTCCAGTAGATCTTAGTATCATTTTTAGGTGCGCTCTCCTGTGCTATGGAAAGGGAACGGAATTTATTGCCAAAGAATGTAAAAAGCCCGACTGTAACCAGTGTAAAGCCTATGAACATACCCTTGTTAAGAAATGGCGCTTTACCGAGCAGTACTTTATCATTGCCGGGGGTTACCCATGGAAAGATCGCATCAACACCATGCGAATCCCGATAACAAAAAATAATGAGGAACATGACGATGGCAGCAATACTGCCGAACACCCATACGTTGGCGCCTATAGACTCTGGTACGCGGCGGTAAGCTACCAGCCAGGAGCCCTGTGCAAGGGAAACTGCAGCCTGGATAAAAATGCAGCAACCGCAGATCATTGTAAAAAACACGCTGTCGTGAAGCAGTACCGCCCAAAAACGGGATCTGTCAACGTCTGTGCTATTATGTCCCATCAGCAGGCAAGCAATACCACCAATAAGTGTCAGGACGCCAACGGCGATCAGGAACATACTGGTATTTTTTAAGCGTGCGGGTATCTCAAAACGGTCATTCATTGTATGCAACTTTTATTAAAATACGTTCTAAAATTATTTTGTTTTCTTTTCTTCAACCTTAGCCATCATAGGGGCTGCTTTAGCCGAATCGGGCTTTGCTGTTGCCTCACCGAATGTAAAAGCATCACCACCATTCTTAGACTGGAACTGCTTGATATAAGCGATCACCATCCAGCGCTGTTTCGCATCGAGCTGTGCAGCATAAGAGCCCATCATGTTTTTGCCATATTTAGCAGCGGCAAACATCTGGCCTACCGGCATGTGGAGGTATTTTGCGTCTTTGAAATTAGCAGGCATTGAAGCAAATTTTCCGCTTGCGAATAATGGGCCCTGTCCGTCAAGGTTTGTGCCGTGGCAGATACCGCAATAAATGTTGAATAAGCGGCGGCCTTCGTTCAGCTCGTCGGCAGAAAAACGCGCGGTGGTAGTAAAAGTCTTATAAGCGGTCGTATCACCTTCTCTAAGATGGTCTGGCAGCATATGGCCACGTGCAATAGCTCCCGTTACCGGCAGACGGCTGGTCATGCTGTCGGCAAAATTCGGATTTGAAGTGTAGGCATCGTAAGCACGCGAATAGGTCATATCCGGTGCATATATATGGCCCGGAGTACGGCGTATGTTGCCTGAGTCGCACGACACAAGCGCTACGGTCATCACCAGGCATGCTATCAATATGTTTTTAATCTTGTTCATATTCAAAGTCTAAATTTAAAGCAGCCTAAAGTCTTAAGTAGAAAGCTGTTGTTTAATTCTTTACTGATAAATCACCCTACCTAGCTACCAGCAGCCAATTCGTAAGGCTCCTTTTTATCCCACCTTCCGTACCACCACCCTGCTTCTGCTACCTGTATGCTTGTTTCTTTAGCGCCGGTAGCTTTTAAAAATGCTATTGTTTCCTGCTCAGACATGTGACTGTTGATCTCAATAGCCATAACAAACATGTCATCGCTCTGGCGGGGGTGAAAAATGTGTTTCTTCACACCGGGCATGATCTGATTGAGGTAGCAGAACGTAAGTGTCATACCTACTGCCGCAAATAATACCGTAAGCTCAAACGTGATCGGTATCCAGGCTGGCAAGGCAAAGTGTGGTTTACCGCCATATATAATAGGCCAGTCGGAAGTAAATATCCAGGAGATAAACCCTACCGCTGTTGATGTACCGCACAAGCCATAGATAAAGCCGGCAATGTGCAGGTCTGTACCTTTCAGGCCCATAGCTTCGTCAAGCCCATGCACTGCAAATGGTGTGTAGATATCGTGTATCTTATAACCGCTGCTGCGCACTTTCTTAACCGCAGGAAACAATACTTCCTCGTCATCGTAAGCCGCTACTGCAAATTTTTTTATAGCCATTTTATTGAAAATTCAAAAATCCAAAAAACAAATTCCAAACAGTAGAAAGTCTAAAGTAGAAAGTCTAAAGCTGTTGCGTATTTCATTTACTAACTACGTCAAAATCAAAATCAAAATCACAATCCAAATTCCCAATTCCATCAATACTAATTCCAATTAATGATGTGGCGCATCTAACAAGTGCTCTTCATCATGATGGGTAGTAGCAATATGGATAAAATCTTCTGTGCTCTGGTTGTCGATTTTCTCCATTCCTCTCTTATAGTTATCACCCGATGTTTTCAGTATGAACTTGATCTCATGCACTGCAACTACAGGGAAATATTTCGCAAACAGGAAGTAGCAGGTAAAGAACAGGCCAAACGTACCCAGGTAGAAACCAACCTCAGGCCATGTAGGGCTGTAGTATGACCAGCTGCCCGGAACCCAGTCGCGGTAGGTAGAAGTAACGATGATCACGAAACGCTCGAACCACATACCGATGTTCACCACGATAGACATTACGAAAGTGAACGGCACATTGCGACGGAATTTCTTAACCCAGAACAGTTGCGGAGAAACCACATTGCAGCTCATCATAGCCCAATAGCTCCACCAGTATGGACCCATGATACGCCATTGGAATGCGGCCATCTCGCCCCATGACTGAGAATACCAGGATATGAACAGCTCGGTAAGGTAAGCCACACCTACTATAGAACCGGTAAGCAGAATAACTTTATTCATTGCTTCCAGGTGACCAATAGTAATGTACTCTTCAAGATGAAGTATTTTACGGGTAAGCACCAGCAGCGTGTTCACCATCGCGAAGCCGGAGAATACCGCACCAGCCACGAAGTATGGCGGGAAGATGGTAGTATGCCAGCCTGGGATAACCGAAGTGGCAAAGTCAAAAGATACAATTGTATGTACCGAAAGTACAAGCGGAGTAGAAAGGCCTGCAAGCACCAGCCAGAGCGCCTCGGCACGCTGCCAGTTTTTAGCGGTACCTGTCCAGCCGAAAGAAGCCACGCCGTAAGCCATTTTGCGGAACTTAGTCTTAGCACGATCGCGGATGAGCGCAAAGTCGGGGACAAGGCCAGAATACCAGAACAATAATGAAACGGTGAAGTAAGTAGAGATAGCGAACACGTCCCAAAGCAGCGGAGAATCGAAGTTTGGCCAAAGTGTACCGCGTGTGTTAGGCAAAGGAAGTACCCAGAAACCATCCCATACACGGCCCATGTGAAAGATAGGGAACTGGCCTGCGCACATTACGGCAAAGATGGTCATGGCCTCAGCCGCACGGTTAACCCCCGTACGCCAGCCCTGGCGGAACAGCAAAAGGATAGCCGAGATCAGCGTACCGGCATGGCCGATACCGATCCACCATACGAAGTTGGTGATATCCCAGCCCCAGCCCACGGTACGGTTAACGCCCCATGTACCCAGACCCCAATATACAGCCCAGGTCACGGAAAATATACCATAGCCCAGCAGCAACAGTGAAAAGATAAAACCTACATACCACATGCGGCCCGGCTTGCGCTCAATAGGGCTGATAATGTCCTCGGACACCTGGTGATAATCCTTATCCCCATCTACAAGCGGTTCTCTTACAAACGATTCGTACTTAATATGCATAGCACGTTTTTTTAATTCAAAAGTCAAAAATCAAAAATCAAAAAATTCCCAAAGTCTGACTATGCTTATTTTTTATTTCTTTAAAATCAATTACCTGTTTATTTGTTCTTCCTCTTACCTTAAATATGGTATTTCAGGAAGTCATTCTTATTCTCGTCAAGTGCATTTATTTCTTCCGTGTTCCTGATCTTGGCGAGGTAGTTGATGTTTGGCAGCGTGTGTATGTGCTCCAGCACATAGAACGTACGCTCCATCTGCTCCTGCCTGCGCAGCTTGAATATGTTGCTTTCCTTGTCTTTCACGTTACCAAAAGTGATCGCATCAGTAGGGCAAGCCTGCTGGCAAGCTGTTTTAGCAGCGCCATCCTTCATCGGGTGGCCTTCCTTCTTAGCTGCAAGCTTGGCTTCCTGCAGACGCTGAACGCAGAACGTACATTTTTCCATTACACCGCGGCTGCGCACCGTTACGTCAGGGTTCAGCACCATGCGGGTAAGGTCATCGTTCATATCATCGCGGCGGCCATCTTCGTAAATGTTGTCTGCGAAGCAATCAGCACCGTTCCAGTCCATCCAGTTGAAGTGACGAACTTTGTAAGGACAGTTGTTAGCGCAGTATTTAGTACCGATGCAACGGTTATAAGCCATTTGGTTAAGCCCTTCTGAGCTATGGTTGGTAGCTGATACCGGGCAAACGTTTTCGCAAGGTGCGTTATCGCAATGCTGGCACAGCATAGGCTGGAACACAGTCTGGATGGTGTCCGGATCATTAGGCATACCGCTGAAATAACGGTCGATGCGTATCCAGTGCATTTCATGTGCTTTCAGCGCATGATCTTTACCTACAACAGAAACATTGTTCTCTGCCTGGCAACCTACTACGCAGGCACCGCAACCTATACAGGTATTCAGGTCTATGGACATGCCCCACTTAACACCCTCGTAAGGATAGTTAGTGTACATAGTGCCATGCTCACGGAAACCTTCTTCACTATTTGAATCGATAATTGGTTCTTTAGCTTCCTTACCCTCTTCTATCCATGGATCGTGCGTAAACTCCCCTATTTCCTTTCCACGCTCTTTCAGGAGTACATTGGGGTCTTTTCTGAATTCATCCAGGGTATATTCATGTACCACCGGGCGGGCTTCATAGCTGTTATGCGTCTGAATAACCGCCACTTCATATTTTTCTTCTGTCTTGCCAACAGTTACAATGGAATGATGCTCCATTGTCAGCCCGTTGAAAGACATGAACGGATAGGCATTCTTACCACCCTTGGTCGCATCGCTTGCAGCTGCGCGGCCCACTTTTGCATCGCGGCCATAACCAACAGCTATAGCCACTACATCATTATGCATACCAGGCACAACGATCACCGGCATACTTACCGTATAACCATCAGCGCCCTTAATTGTAACTACACGTTTTTTAGCATCCACTTCCGAGAAGCCATTCAGCTCTGCGTCCAGTTCCTTTCCACGCTTTGGCGATATGCACAGGTAGTTATCCCACACAGTCCTCGTGATCGGGTCGGGCATTTCCTGCAGCCATGGATTATTGCTCCATGCGCCGCCGTGGCCTATTCCTATCTTCTGATAAACGACGAGCTCTATGCCGCCGCCGCCTTTCTTAGCTTGTATTTTGCCTGTTGCATCGCCTATGTTACCGGCAAACTTTAAGCCGCCATTTGGCATTTCACCGGCTGGCTCTACAATACCATCCTGCAAAGCTTTATCAAATGCTTCCTGGCTGCCCAGCTTCTTCATCCAGTACTCCTTCCAGAAGTCAGCATAGGTAGTTGTTGCGCCAGCCCAAGTCAGCAGGGTATCCTGTATAGCACGTGTTTTGAACAACGGTGCAATACCGGGCTGCATAAGGCTGAAATAGTTTGGTTTCGGCTCCGCATCACCCCAGCTTTCCAGGTAGTTATGGTCGGGTATTACGAATTTGCATTTTTGCGCGGTCTCGTCCATGCGATCAGCAAAAGAAACAGTCACGGGAACTTTTGCAAGCGCCGCAGTGAATTTCTTGCTATCGAAGTAATCATACACCGGGTTAACGCCGTGCATGAATACAGAACCCACAGTACCAGCGTCCATGGCGGCGATCATATCGGCCATATCTTTATCGATGCCCTGCTTGTAATTGCTTGTTGTAACCCAGTTTACCGTAACACCATTAGCGCCAATGCTATCGTTGATAGCGTTGATAACTGTCTGGATATTTACGTCATTGCTGCTGCCTACTACCAGTCCGTTGCCTTTTTTCAGGTCGGCTGCGGCTTTGGTAACGAGCTCATTCAGCTTAGGGCTGCTCAGTACAGGCTGTGCGCCATTCGCAATAGCATTATACAGCGCTACCGCTACTGCGCCCATTTCAGATGGCTTGGCCGTAGCGCGCTGGTCTGCAGCTGCACCGGTGATCGTCTGTAAGGCTTCTACCTGGTAGTGTTTGGAAAGTTTAATGTTCTTCGCGCTTATTTTGCGGCCCTTTGAGTAAGCTTTTGCGTACTCGATCGGCGCGATCCATGTACCCAGGAAATCGGCGCCTATGCTTACAATGGTATTTGCCTTATCGAAATGATAGGATGGCAATGTGCGCTTGCCGTAGCACGCTTCATTTGCCAGCAGCATTCCCGAGTAGGAGAATGCATCATAAACAATATGCTTAACATTAGGGAACTTGGCGAGGAATTGTGCAATGATCTCTTTTGTGGTAGGGCTGAGTATGGACGCTGTAACCAGGTAACCCGGTTTGCTGCCAATGCCGTCCTTCACCATACGGTCTATAGCGTCAAATGTAGCTTCAGCGCCATCGGCATGTGGGTGGCGGATACGTGCTTTATCGTAAAGATTAAGAACAGAAGCCTGTACCCTTGCAGATGTACCGCCATGTGTAATAGACGACATATCATTGCCTTCTACCTTAATAGGGCGTCCATCTCTTGTTTTTATAATGATGGGGCAATAATCGCCGCCATCAACAAAAGTAGATGCGTAATAGTTAGGAACACCCGGCACAATATCCTCTGGCTTGATAGCATAAGGAATTGCTTTGCGCACCGGCATTTCGCAACTTGCAACCAATGTGGCAGCCAGTGTGCTGAAACCCAGGAACTTCAAAAAGTCGCGGCGTGGAGTAGTGGCGCCGAACATGCTGTCGCTCAGATCGAACGGCAACTCTTCTTTAAACTCATCACCTGCCACTTCTAAGTTGGCGTTGATATTACTGAGTTCTTCCGGGCCCGACCAATATTGTTTTTGACTCATATTGCAAATTCATTTTTTAGTAGATGGTAGTTAGTAAATAGTAGATAGTAAATCGTCGTTACCTGCTCCTACCGTGTACCCTAACTAAATTATTTATTCAAAATTTCTTTTCAATTGTTGTAAACCCAATCCTAATTCCCAACTACAAATTCCTAATTCCGGATTAATAGTGACATTTCTGGCACTCTGTACCGCCCACCTCCGCTTCAGTTACACCTGTGCGCTTGCCGGTTTTAATTTCGTCATGGTATTTTTCAAAGATGTCGAAATATTTGTTGTTGGTGAACTGCACCTCAGTCTGGCGGTGGCAGTTGATGCACCAGCCCATAGAAAGTGGTGCGAACTGGTAAACCTCATCCATTTCCTGTATGTCGCCATGGCAGCGCTGGCACTGTATCTGGCCAACTTTTACGTGCTGTGAGTGGTTGAAATAAACGTGGTCTGGCAGGTTATGGATCTTAACCCACTGTATTGGCGTAGCCAATATGTTGCCTGCAGCATCGCGGTTGTAGTCTTTCTTAACCGGGTCCCAGCCAGCGTATTTGTACAGCATTTGTATCTGCTCGGTACCGTTGATGGATTTTCCTTCTGCTGTTTTCAGCGGGTGATCACCAACCCCATCAGCACCACCGTATGAGTTGATCTGCTTGTGGCAGTTCATACAGATGTTTGTAGACGGGATCATAGCCTGGCGGCTCTTTTCGGCGCCTGCGTGGCAGTAAAGGCAATTGATCTGGTTTATGCCTGCGTGTACTTTGTGTGAGTAGAAGATAGGTTGCAGCGGCTGATAGTTTTGCTGGCGGCCTTCATTCACAGCGCCATTCACTAACCAGTAACCCGCCATGATAAACAAAATGATAGATACAAATGCAATAACAAATTTGCTGCGGTACAGCGGTATTTCTTTTTCATTCTGCACACCTTCAGCATCATTAGCAGCGCGTTTCAGGCCCTGGTTGGCACGCCACAGGATAACTACGAGCACTAACAAGGATAATGTGATGATAGTGTAAAGCCAGCCGTTGGTTTCTGCGGGCTGCTCGCCGCCAGGGGTTGTGGAAGGCGTAACCGCAACAGGCGCTTTGACATTATCTACATAATTAAGGATCGCATCGATCTCAGCGGTAGAAAGCTGAGGGAATGCGGTCATTGCCGTTTTGTTGAACTTATTGTAGATGTCGTTTGCGGTCTTATCGCCGCTCGCAATGACTTTAGCTGAGTTATGCACCCAGTTATAACCCCATTCCTTATCAGGGAATGACTTGTCAATGTTCTGCAGCGCTGGGCCGGTGGCATCCTTGAGCGGATTGTGGCACGATGCACAGTTTGACATGAACAGGGCCTTCCCGTCAGGGTCTGCGAACGCAGTAACATGGCCTAAAAGCAATACGGTAACTAAAGTGAATATACCCCGGAAGCATATTCTATACAATGGCTTAAATGATTCTGGCACAGGAATAAATTTGAAAATTAACTTTCCCTTATATAAAAGTGTCGGCAAAACTACAACACAATCCCGAAAATCTATAACATTTGATAAAAAAAATTCTCCAGTGCTGGCGCGGGTTTCAGCGGTTTTTCTGTTATAAATTTATTTGTAATCTTTTTATTTGTCACAAAAAAGTAAGATGAAAAATTCCAAATTATAAAAACCAAATTCCGTAAGCGGGGAAGCGTCCAACACCTTAAAGGCCTGGGATGCCTGTGCAATCAGATGCTTCCCGTTCTCCCGCCATCAACGGGCATAGATGTACCATTAACATACGAAGCGGCGGGGCTTGCGAGAAAGGCTACCATTGCCGCGATCTCTTCCGGCTTGCCAAACCTGCGCGCGGGTACCTCTTCCATCATTTCCTTTTCCACCTCTTCTATGCTCTTGCCGGTCTTGGCCGATTTGTTTGCAAGTATAGTGGCCAGGCGCTCTGTAGATGTGGCGCCGGGCAGCACATTGTTGACCGTGATACCGAACTGCCCCAGCTCATTGGCCATGGTCTTTGCCCATGATGCCACAGCACCACGAATAGTGTTGGATACACCAAGGTCTTTCAGCGGTATTTTAACCGAGGTGGAAATGATGTTGATAATGCGGCCATAACCTTCGCGCTTCATGCCCTCTGCTACGAGCAGGGTAATGATGTGGTTGCAGATAAGGTGCTGGTTGAACGCGGCTAAAAACTCTTCGGGCCTGGCTTTGCTGGCAGGGCCGCCAGCAGGGCCGCCGCTGTTGTTTACCAGTATATGAACGGTATTATCTTTTACAAATGCCGTCACCACATCGCGCACCTGGTCAGGATTTGAGTAGTCGGCAATGAGATAGGTGTGCTTTTGCCCGGCTTCGGTGCTGAGTGTTTTTACGGCAGCCTGGAGCTTTTCTTCATTGCGGGAAATAAGCACACAGCGCGCGCCAAGTGCTGCCATTGCCTGTGCAGACGCCAGTCCGATGCCTTGTGTGCTGCCGCCGATGAGGGCGGTCTTTCCGGTGAGGTTGAGTGATAACATGAATCGTTTTAGTTGTTTAATTTCTTTTGTTCTTCTTCAATTATTCCCGCTAACTCCAGCTCGCTTGGCAGGTTTACCAAGTATTTTGATACGAATACTTTTTGAGGAAGCCCTGCTGTAGCATACTTTACGAGGTTTTCATTTTTATTTGCACAAAGAATGATCCCGACAGGCGGATTATCTCCTGCAGGCATTTCATTATCCTTGTAGTAGTTCAGATAAACATTCATCTGGCCGGCATCTGAATGGTCAAATTCACCAACTTTCAGATCAACCAAAACATGGCATCTTAACAACCGGTGATAAAAGACGAGATCGATCCTGTAATGTTTGTTATCAAACGTTATTCTCTTTTGGCGCGCCTCAAAACAAAAGCCTCTTCCCATCTCCAGCAAGAAAGACTGCAGATGATCTATAATAGCCTGCTCCATGTCAAGCTCTGTATATTCAGGTTTTTCTTCCAAACCCAGAAATTCGAGCAAATAAGGATTACGGAAAAACACACCCGGCGCTTCTATGCCTGTACCCTTATGCTTTTCAATAACAGCCTTTTTATTTTTACTTAGTCCTGCACGCTCATACAACATGCTGCTTGTAGCCCGCTGAAGGTCACGAACGGACCAGTTATTGCTTAGCGCTTCAACCTGGTAAAATGCCCGTTTCAAATCAGAATCCAATTTCAGCAGCTCAATGAAGTGCGAAAAACTCAGCCTGTTTACCAGTATTTCCGGTTTTATATTCAATTGTTCCGACAGCGTCGGAACAATCTTTTTCTTCGGTATTTTTTCAGGCTTTGCCGGTACCAATGATCCGTTTTTCATTTTAGATTGTTCAGACACTGTCGGAACAATCTTTTTGCCAGCTATCTTTTTAGGTTCGTCAATAACCCATGGTGAATTTTTCATTTTAAATTGTTCCGACAGTGTCTGAACAATCTGGGGGTAGGTGAGATAAAACTGTTTGCACAAATGCAAAGTAGTGTATGACAAGCCTTTTATGCCTTTGCGGACAAGCTTCTCTGAAAGGCTCCTGTACAGCTGCTCACCGTATTCCGCCCGATCGCTGCCTTTCTGCTCATACTCTGCAAGGTAGTGCCCTATGGCCCAGTTTCTTAGCGTGAGTGCAACGTTTACCTGCTTCTGAACCTGGTTCTGAAAAAACAGGTTAGTATCCTTTATGGATAAAACGAGTGCTTCTATGGTATATTTATCTTTCTTCGCCATTTAATGCTTAAAGTGGTTCAGGCCAATGTATAAAATATTTCTTTAGAAGGCCTTGCGTGTGTGCTGCCGCCGATGAGTGCGGTCTTTCCGGTGAGGTTGAGTGATAACATGGGGTAAAGGTAGAAAAAACAGGGTACCCGCTATTTACTCCAGTTCAAGAATTATCGGGAGTATAAACCAGACTTTCACCGGGGCTCCTTTATACTTTCCCGGCTTCCACTTCGGCATTTTATTTATCACACCCGACAATTCGCTTTGTATCTCCTTTCCTTTTACCACCTGGATATTGCTCAATGAGCCATCTTCATTTACGATAAATTTTACGATCACCGTTCCAATGTCCTGCTTTACGGAATCAGGGCAATGCAGGTTTTTATTTACAAAGGCCGTGAGATCAAAAACCGGCTCGGGCATTTGCTCCACATGAGTGTAAACCGAATCATGCGGTGGTATACCGCCATTGGTTTGAGAAAATGCATGAGTTGTAAACAACAGGCATGTGGCTAAAAAAATGTATTTCATTTGTGGACTTTTTAGTCTGTTAGTTTGAACTGAATAGGTAACGTAAAATACACTTTTACCGGTTTGCCTTGTTGCATTCCGGGCTTCCAAAGAGGCATTTTGTTTACCACCCTCAGCGCCTCTTCATCGCATCCCCCGCCAATACCCCTCACTACAACGCAGTCGCTTACGCTGCCATCTTCATTTATCACGAATTTTACGATGACCCGGCCTTGTATATTTTTCATTTTTGCGCTTTCCGGGTATCGAAGGTTTTTGCTGAGGTAACCCGGTAAATCGAATCCTGAACTTGGTGGCTGTTCTACATAATTGTAAACCTGCCTGGGCTTTTTTAATGCGAAGTTCACCGGAAGCATCGTAGAAACCCTAACGGCCTGCCCATTGCGAATACCGGGTTTCCATTTGGGCATGCTTCTCAAAACTCTTATAGCCTCTTCATCACAACCACTGCCTATGCCTTTTTCAATTTTGCAGTCACTCACACTACCATCTTCATTTACAATGAACTTCACTATTACGCGACCCTGCACTCCTCCAAGGGCAGCCGCTTCGGGATACACTATATTTTCGTTCAGATACTTTGTAATGTCGTATGCCGGCTCCGGCATTTGCTCTACATAAGTATATACAGTGGCCGGGGCAAGGTCCATTTTCTCCTGGGCGCTGTCATTTCTGATCTTGGGGTGCTGGCCAAATGTGCTCAGCGCTGATAACAACAGGGTCACTAAAAAGGTATATCTCATTTACAGGTCAATCTTCTAATTTAAATTCAATAGGGAGCCGGTAGTACACCTTCACGGGCTTGCCTTTTATTTTGCCGGGCTTCCAGCTGGGCATTTTTTTTACCACCCTCAGCGCTTCCTGGTCACACTTCCCGCCTATTCCTTTCTCCACCACGCAGCCAGTTATACTGCCATCTTCATCAACTACAAATTTCACCACTACACGCCCCTCAATGTTATGCTTGCGTGCATAGCTGGGATAATGAAGATTATGGCTAAGGTACTGGCCAAGGTCGTATTCGCATTTCGGCGCCTCATCCACATAAACGAATATGCCCGGTTCTTTAGATTCCTGCGCGTGTGTGCCAGGCGAAAAAAGTAAGCACGAAATAAACAGGATGTATTTCATCTGCAGCTAGTAATCTGTTAATTTAAAAACAACGGGCAGCGTAAAATATACTTTTACTTGCCTTCCGTCTTTTTCTCCGGGATCCCATTTAGGCATACTCTTGACCACCCTCAGCGCTTCCTGGTCGCAACCAGCGCCAATGCCTTTAATTACGGTGCAGTTGCTTATCCTGCCATCTTCATTTACTACAAACTTTATCAGCACCCGGCCCTCGATATCATGGTTGCGCGCAGAGTCCGGGTATTTAAGATTCAGGTCGAGATACTGTGTGAGATCATAGTCTGCTTTGGGCATTACATCAACCTTGGTGAATATGTCGGGGTCTTTTTTATTGTCCTGGGCATATACATTTATCGAGAACAATACACAAACTAGGAGGAGGAATTGTTTCATTTTGATGATATTTGGATGCGGACACTAAAGTATTAATAATTCCCAAATAATTCAAAAAAAGCCACCCCGTTTCCGGGATGGCTTTTTACCACTTGTACTTATTCTACTCAAAAACTACTCTTTGATCACTTTCAGATTGTAATAGCCGTTTGTAGGATCATAAACCCGCACACTGTAAAGACCTGTAGGGAGATTGCTCATATCTACATTCAATTCCAGCGCACCGGCTGCATATTGAAATGAGCGGTCAATACGGCCATTCAGATCGATCACGTCAACCATTACCGTTGTTGTAGACATGCCTGGCAACACAATGTTGGTAGTGCTGGCAACCGGATTGGGATAAAGCAACAAGTCATTTGCGTGAGCCACTGCAGGCTCAATAGCGGTAGTGGCTAAAGCAGCCCTGCGTATGGCAATGTCTTTTACGGGAGTACCATAGCCAATAGTGCCCACAGGCACCGGTGATACAGAGGTACCCCTGTGATAGCCGGTAAGCATATCGCTCATATCATACATTACGGAGTAATTCTGCTGCAGGCTGCTGTCACCAAAATAGTTTGCCGCTATCAAACCTATGTTGCTGGCAGTAGCTGCGTCATAGGCTATGTTCATGTAAGCGTTGTTGTAGGCAGCTGTACCAGAAAGCAGGGATAATACGGAACCTAAACCGAGACCCGTATTGATATACCCGCTGGAACCGATTCCGAATCCTGCACTGGTATTGTTGTTATCAAACATTACCATAGCGCCGGTGTTTGCATCAAAGCCGAACATTTGGGTACTTGTATCCCCACTAAAGCCGGTATAGGCCATAGAAGTGATGCGGGGGGTAAGGCCAAAACTAGCGTCTCCGGTAATATATTGCAGGGCAGTATCTGTTTCTACAACCGCGCCTGTATTAGCATCGATGACACTGTTAGTTGCACCATTGTTTCCTGTAACCCTTATCAGGTTTGTACTCGTAGCTATGAAGCGGAAGCCTGTGCTCACATAGTTACCCGAGCCATCATCAGAACCGAGGTTAAGGCTGAACGGAACACTGTTAACCGCACTAACAGTACCCGCGGCCGAATCAATAGTATATAACTGGTAAGTATGGCTGCCGGAGTTATACCCCAGGCCATACAAATTGCCGTTGGATGAGTAATCAATGCCCACCATCGACTGGCCTGATGCCATACCGCTTAATGATACCACTTTACTGATGTTTGCCGGGTTCTGCGAATCAAAATAAATAAGTTTACGAAGATTAAGCGAAAGGCCCGTAACCAGGTGCCCGGCAACTGAACCGGTAGTGGCACCGAGCGCACCAAAGGCAATATCGCGCACATTCAGCGACCCGCTGCCTATTGCGCCAAGGTCGGTTAAAGTTCCTGTTACTGAACTAAGATCGTATTTGTATAAATGAGCGCCACCTAATAAAGTGCTCCCCGTCATATAAACAGAGTTGTTGTGAGTTGTGGTATCATACCACGCATCCATACCTATACTGCCGGAAGCATTAAAAATGACACCGGTAGTAACACCTATAGAGTGCAGTGTATTTGAAGTGTTGACAAAACCATTCAGATAGTTACCCGCATCCATTTTTACCAGCACATTATTTACTGCATCATAGCCTACTTCGTCTGTGGCATCTGCGCCGTAATAGCTATTCGTATACGCAGTTGCAGCAAGTGCTGAAGTTAATCCTGAATAAAGGTCTCCGCCTGCAAAGGACAGGCCGCTGGTACCTGTTGCTGTAATAGTGCCATTATCAGCATTCATCAGGTAGTTATTACCATTTCTTCCGATCACTCTTACTTCATTATCAGCAGTTGCAACGAAATCAAAAGATGCGTTGCTGGTGCTGCCCAGGTCCATACTCATCAATGTCGCGCTCACTGCATTTGCCGTATATACAGTACCTGAATTGCTAATGGTATATAATTCAGCCATATGCGCCACGGAATCATATCCCAGCGCATAAAGCGCCCCATTTCCGGGGCGTGCATCAAGCGCTGCCAGCATCTGGCCGGAAGCAACGCCGGAGATACCATAAGGTCCGTTAATTGTACCCGGGGCGCTTACATTGCTTATTGTAAATATCTCATTGGCAGTAGTAATTCCATAAAGTGTAGTCTGCGCCTGCGCAGCACCGGTAGCCAATAATCCCGCCACTATTCCCGTTCTAAGTAGATTCTTTTTCATCGTCTTTTTGATTAAGTGAACTTTTTTAATTCACTACTTTACAAAAAGAACCATGCCAAGCTTAATGTGCAAGCCGGCTTGCCGTATTGGGATGACAATGCTTGTATTAATTTTAACAGTCTAAGTTCTTTTCAGTCCGGTTTTGATATTAGCAAAATGAACAAAAGCCCTTATCTTGCATAAAAATATTCAACTTATGAAAAAAATATTGACACTCGCACTGCTGTTATTAGTTGGCGCATCGACAATTTTTGCCCAGGGCAACGCAGCGAAAGGAAATTACGTTGGCAAGGGTGGTACCCCGCACGAAGTAATAAAAGGAAACAACATGACCATCAGCTATGGCAGGCCGTATAAAAAAGGCCGTGACATTTTTGGCGGGCTGGAAGCCTATGGCAACGTATGGCGCACAGGGGCAGACGAAGCAACAGAGATCACTTTTGATAAGGGCTGTGTAGTAGCAGGCCACCAGGTAAGCGCCGGCACCTACACCTTGTTCACCATACCTAATAAGACAGTCTGGAACATCATCCTTAACAAAGACCTCAAGCAGTGGGGCGCTTATAAGTATGATAAACACAGTGACATTATGCAGGCAGAAGTACCTGTGACTCTGACGGATAAGGTAGCAGAGCAATTCACTATTTCCATAAAAGACAATGGCCTTATGCTGGAGTGGGACAAAACACAGGTGTTTATTCCTGTAAAATTCTAAGAAAGAAGCAAATCATAAAGAAGCCCCGCGGAACTCCGTGGGGCTTCTTTATGATGTATAGTTGCGCCACACTTTGAAGTGTGGCACAACTATACAGCTTGGCTAAAAATTAAAATTAAGGCCGATCCGCAACAGCGAAACATCGAAGCCCAGCTCTGCGAAAGCGCCAACATGCGTTGCAAAATTATACTTTGCCCCAACGAACAGGCCGAATGCAGGATTTACACTGCTGGACTTGTAATGATCATAATTATCATTATAGTTGAAAAACCTCAACCCGGCCATTACACCACCATAAGGATCAAATTTATTGTTCTTATTTTTCAGAATGGAGAGATGCCATGTGCCGCGTACACCGATAACATAATTAGTGTACGTAACATTAGTGCCATAGAGGCCATAGTGTGAGAACTGCGCATCAATAATACCGCCAATACCCACTACTCCCGGTCCGGCCTCCAGGATACCCTGGTCATAACTAACGCCAAAAGCAGGCAATACCACGGGTGCATAACCACCATAATAATTGTAACTGTAGTCGTTGCCGAAACCAATGGACAAGCCAATTGTCTTATCGCCAACATCGAAAGCAGGGTCTTTCTCCGCAGTCTTCCGATTGTCCTGGGCGCTGGCGGTGCCACAAACGAACACTAATGCCAACAGAATCAAGGATGTAATGCTTATCTTTTTCATGTGCCTTTTTTTGGTTAATAATGATGATATAAAATTAACGTAGCAATAGTACAAAAACAATACCACTAGTATGAACTATGATGCGAGATTTTGTATCGGCGTGAAAGGAGAGCATCAGCCAAAGAACATATAACCTACGATTATCGCGGCCGTGATACCAATGGCATCGGCAATAAGGCCGCAAAAAAGGGCGTGGCGCGGGTTTTTGACCTGCACACTGCCGAAGTAAACCGCAAGCACATAAAAAGTAGTCTCGGTAGAGCCTTGTATCACCGCAGCCAGTTTACCTTGTATGGAGCCTACACCATAGTGCCGCATCACATCTACCATAAGGCCACGCGCCGCGCCGCCGCTCAGCGGCTTCATCATGGCTATAGGCAGATCGGCCACAAACTCTGTGCGCAGGCCGCACAGGGCTACCATCTTTGAAATGCCACCGATCAGGTAATCCATACAGCCGGACGAACGGAATATGCTGATGGCTATAAGCATACCAACCAGGTAGGGAATGATGCGCACAGCGACGTTAAAACCTTCCTTGGCACCCTCAATGAAATGATCATAAACATTCTGCCGTTTCAGCATACCGGCGGTAATAAACAGCACAATAATGGACAAAATAACTCCGCTGCCTATAGCGCCAATGGTTTGGTTCATCTTATCAGCGAGCATACCGGACAATGAATAATGTAAGAGCCAGATCACACCGGCAAAGCCACAGACAAACAGGATAACCGGCAGCCGTAGCAAATTGATGCGCTGGTAAAGAGACACAATAGTGATACCCGCCAGAAATGCGATAAATGTGGCAATAAGCGTAGGTAAGAAAATATCGGCAGCATTAAAGTTCTGTACATGCTGCTCCAGCGCCACCGTTTGCCTGATAGCTATGACCGACGTAGGTATCAATGTAATACCGGCAGTATTCAGCACCAGGAACATGATCTGTGCATCGCTGGCAGTGTCTTTTACCGGGTTTAGCTCCTGCAGCTCTTCCATGGCTTTGAGCCCAAGCGGTGTTGCGGCATTATCAAGGCCCAGCATGTTGGCAGAAAGGTTCATCATTACACTGCCATAGGCCGGGCTGTCTTTAGGAACACCTTTGAACAAAACGCGGAACAGCGGTGATACCGCTTTTGCAAACACCCTTATCACTCCTGCCTTCTCCCCTATCTTCATAATGCCAAGCCACAACGTCATGACACCGGTAAGGCCAATGGATATTTCAAAGCCGTTCTTTGCCGCATCAAACAGGGCATTCAGCATCTCAGCAA
>CAIRTW010000172.1 GCA_903881585.1 uncultured Bacteroidota bacterium
AAAATAGTTGCAGGAAACTGGAAAATGAACCTCGACCTTAACGAAGGCGCGGAACTGGTGAATGAGATATTTAAAGGCTTACCCGTGTTGAGCGAAAACAAGCAGGTGGTAATAGCCCCGCCGTACCTGCATCTTACGCAGACCGCGGCCCAGCTTACCGGCATGATCGATGTGCAGCTTGGCGCGCAAAACTGCCATAGTGAGACTTCCGGCGCATATACCGGCGAGGTATCGGCAAGCATGCTGAAGAGCGCTGAGGTAGCATTCGTGATCGTCGGCCACTCTGAGAGAAGGGAATATTTCAAGGAAGACAGCGCTACGATTGCAAAGAAGGTGAACCAGGTGCTGAGCAATGATATGAAGGTGATCTTTTGCTGCGGCGAGCCACTGGAAATACGCGATGCAGGCACACAAAATGCCTATGTGCAAAAGCAGATAAATGAGGGCATTTTTCACCTTGGCGAGACTCAGTTGAAGAACGTAGTGATCGCCTATGAACCTATATGGGCCATCGGCACGGGCCGCACAGCTACATCGGCACAGGCACAGGATATGCATGCGCACATTCGCAGCGTGATCGCAGCCAAATACGAAAAAGATGCTGCCGAAAACATGACCATTCTCTACGGCGGAAGCTGCAAACCATCAAATGCAGCCGAACTTTTTGCATGCCCGGATGTGGACGGCGGATTGATAGGAGGCGCGTCACTAAAGGCTTCCGACTTCCTCGGCATCATCGAAGCAATGGCCGATCTGTAAAAATTTGATCCAAAATTTTGAGGTGAACAAATACTGCCCTATATTTGCACTCCGAAATCGAATAGCGAGCATTGCTATCGATGAGGAAAGTAGAACTAGTTCTTTAAAAAAGTATTCCGAAAAATAATTAAAACGCATTGACTATGGCGTGTTGGTCAATCGGTTAAGACGCCTCCCTTTCACGGAGGAATGACGGGTTCGATTCCCGTACATGCTACACTAAGAGAATCCCCAGTATTTTGCTGGGGATTTGTGTTTTCATCAACCTCCGAAACCCGCTCCAGTACTGGCTTTGAACGGACGAAGTCGATTAATCCAAAAGTTCGATATTGCCCTTTTTTTCGGTCGTATGCAATAGGTGATTTTATCAGTGCTTTTTGCACTCTTTTGCGACCATCAATTGAGTTGTTTTTCCACAAAACATCAATAGAATCAAGCATCTCCAGAGCCGTATCTATTTTCTCGGAAAAGTTCGACATTTTAAATTCCGTTTTCTTTATCTCTCTTTCCGTTTCTGCTATTTCTGAATCAATTTCAGTTTTTGCGGTGTAATAAATATCATCATCAATTTCACCCTTTGCACGGTTTATTTTCACTCTCTTCAAGTCACCTTCCAGCTTCTCCAGCTTACCTTTAAGTTTCTTATTCTTTAATTCGTTATTACCTCCAAAATCACCGATCAAATTCATTAGCTCAGTCTTCACCATACCTTTTTCTTTGGAGCTTAATCTTAGTGTCTGTAATAACTTTATAAAGCCATCCTCCATTTTCTCACTCGACTTGTTGAACTTGCATCCTGTTGTTCCGCACTTATAATAGTACTTATTTTTATCCTTTTTGTAATAACCTGTAAGGTTCCTACCACATGTGTCGCATTTCACAAAGCTCTTCAAACATAACTCTGGATAATCATGCCTGACCTTCCTATTCTTCTCTTCAAATACTGTATTTACTTTAACGAATAATTGCTCACTGATTAGAGGTTCATGTTTACCTCGTGTTACTTCACCTTCATCAAGTAAACCATGGGTATAGTAACCCATGTAAAACTCATTGGTTAGAATTTTGTATATGTTCTTTTCACGTATCTTATCGCAACCGATCGCCTTTAAATGACGGTATATGTCTGGTACTTCCATCAACTGGTTACCTCTTAGTTCAAAGATTGTTTTTATGAACGATGCATTTTCGTCTGGTACAATAGTGCCTTTCTTACCTTGATAGATTCGCTTATAACCAACAGGCAATATTCCAGTCCAATAGCCATCACGCAACGTAACAACCATACCAGCCATAGTCTTATCTCTCCTTTTGATATTCTCCTGATAGCTATTGAGAACAGATTGTTGCTGCCCTATAAACTCAAAATCAGTAGTTGGAATGCTCGGATTGGTTGCACTGATCATTCTGATTCGATACTGCCTTCGCCAATCCTCAATAGTAACAATACCGTTATAATCCCTCGAAAATCTATCTATATCATAAAATATAACATAAGATATATTATTTTTCTTATTTTTAATGTACGTTTCCAACCGAGTAAACTCTTTTCGTTCCATTGTTTTAGCACTCTCGTAGGTATTGCCAAACTCCATTACAACATCAAATCCAAAATTTTGTGCTACTTCCAAACACCTTCTTCTTTGGTTTTCCAGGCTTGTATTATCTTCCTGGCTTTTAGTCGAAACTCGGGTATAGATCACTGCACGTTTATTTGCATCATCATATTTATTTCTACTAAGGCCATTTACATGCCCGTGTGTGGCCTTTGTGTGGCGCAGGCAGGTATATGTGCCTGTAGCTGTGCAGTAGCCGAGAATGGAACGTAATGAAGGAATGAGTGAAAGAGGCTGGTATAAGGACAGAGGAGCTTTCCAAACGCAGTGAATGGTAACTGCAAGCTGTGTGACAAAAGCTGTGTGCGGGCTTGTGGGAATGGAGCATCTGCCATTCTTCATGGCTGTTGCGAAGTGCTGCCTTTTGGCGCATAGATTGCTACCGTGAACGGAGAGCGTCCGATGAACCTCGCTACATCAGGGTACTACCGCTGATGAAGTAGCAATAAGCTCAATCAGGGAACTGAAGCCTGGCCGCGTCTTCTTTGGCCTTCAATCTGCTGAACACTGTCTTTTCGTTCGGATCGGTAGAGAACAACACCCTAGGGCTGCAAATGATGATGTCGGTAATGGTTGCTGCTTCATCGCCGTATTTCAATGTACCATTAATGAAGCTGCCTTTTACAGGCATAGCAGCATTTGCACTGCCTACCCTGATGATCAGGCCAAACCTTACTTCGCCACCATGAGAGAATGTGATCTTAGGTGTGCCTGAGTAGCAAGTACAGCCACCTGTGCCAACCTCTAGCTGATTTATACCGTCCTCGGCCACTTCATCAAACTCCTTCTGCAGGCTGTGCAGGAATAGCCATTTGTTCTGTCCTTCAAATACTTCATCTTCTGACACCAGCGCTTCTACAGCAGTAATGTCGAGTAGGCTACAGGCCAGTATCAAGTCATTTAAGACGCTGTGAGCGGCTTCTACAGGAGCTGTACCTGCAAGAGTGATAGATGAATGCATACAACGAATTTTGAACCAAATGAAGTTATGAACATTCAGCCAAAATACCAATTTTAATTTGGTGATGCGGGGGGGGTGGTTCGCTCACCTGTGCGGCTACGGGGCTATGTGCTGGTTGGTAATGAAACGCTGGTCTATAGAGAATAACTATACTCCGCCCGATATTTTTGTTCAAAGTTTAGCTGTCCATTTATTTAGTTGAATTGATGGACGTGATTTAAGAAGAAATATTTACACGCACGCCCAACCCTTTAGACAATATAACTGTCTTTAATAGTAATCAAAGGTTATAATCATTTGGAGGGACCAGTCGGATACCCAACCCACAAAGAAAGATATTTATGAACAATTACGAAGGCAGATAGTAGACAATAGCAAAGATAATATTTTCTCCTCTCTTATTTATTTTCAAACCGACCCCCTTCTTAAGGGCACCACCGGAGGTTACAAAATTACTAGCGGCTGTATGTAGTCAAAC
>CAIRTW010000173.1 GCA_903881585.1 uncultured Bacteroidota bacterium
ATGCTTCGCTCACTGTTCAGGCGAACACGCCTATGTCTCACAGCCAGTTGGGATGGCATACCTTTACCGATGAAGTGATTAAGCATATTTCCATGGAGAAGGAACATGTAGTCTTTTTACTGTGGGGCAAGTTTGCCCAAAACAAAGAAGTATTAATTGACGGATCTAAACATAAAATACTGAAGGCAGCGCATCCATCGCCATTGTCGGCATACAATGGTTTTTTCGGGTGCGGACATTTTAGTAAAACAAACAACTGGCTCCGCGAGATGGGCGAGAAGCCAATAGACTGGAGTGTATAACTATAGATTACAAACTTTAGACTTTTTACTTTAGACTTTCGACTAACAAGAATGAAGGCGATAAAAAACATATTGGGACGTATATTCCTGGTGTACGCAATGATCATTTTTATCATTACGATGTTCATTGTTTTTATACCTATCTGGATCATATCCCTGCTGCCGGAGCCGCAAAGGGCCAAGGCGCTACATGCCGTGTTCAGAGGATGGATGGGCATTTTTATGCCCTTGGCGCTGTGCCCGGTGTTGAGAAAAGGCAAAAAGAATTTTAAAAAAGGCGAGAATTATGTAGTAGTGATCAATCATAATTCATTGGCTGATATACCTGTCTCATCGCCCTGGATACCTGGCCCCAACAAGACGCTTGCAAAAATAGAGATGTCCAAAATACCGTTGTTTGGCATTATCTATAAGTGTGGCTCTATAATTGTGGACCGGAAAAGCGAAGGCAGCCGCAGGGAGAGCTTTACAAAGATGCAGGAGACGCTGGCCATGGGCATAAACTTGTGCCTGTACCCCGAAGGGACAAGGAATAAAACCGGCCAGCCCATGCAACCTTTCTTTGATGGCGCATTTGTTACCGCCGTTAAAGCACAAAAACCGGTAATGCCAGGCGTTATTTTTAACACCGGTACCATACTGCCTCACGACAAAAAGATATGGGCGCGGCCCATGCCCATCCGCATCCACTTCCTGGAGCCGATATCAACTGAAGGATTAACTTTAGAAGATGTGCCTGCGCTGAAAAAACGTGTGCATGATGATATGGAAAGCTATTATGTGGCGTATAAAAATAGCAAACGATGACATTCAGTATTATAGGCACGGGCAATATAGCGTGGTTTTTCGGGCAGCGGCTGGTGGCCGGGCGGCACCATTGCTCTGGTGTATATAGCCGTAATACGGAAGCAGCAAAAGAGCTGGCAGAAGCACTTATGGCTCAACACCATGGCACTATCTCTGACATAAAGGATGATGCTGATGTTTGTTTCCTGGCGGTCTCAGATGCGGCAATAAACAAGGTTGCTGCACAACTCTCGTTTACTAACACGGTGCTGGTACATACTGCCGGGGCGGTGGGGCTGGATGCTATTCAAGATGCAGCACAGGACTGCGCAGTGCTGTGGCCAGTTTATTCCATTGTGAAAAATAACCTGCCGGACCACCGAAATATACCTTGTGCCTGGGAAGCATCGTCTAAGAAAGGGGAGACCTATGTGCAATCTATGGGCCATGCTATAACCGATGTGTTGTTTGAGGCAAAGTATGAGCAGCGCAAATGGCTTCATCTTTCTGCTGTGATCGGCAACAACTTTATCAATCACCTTATGGCAATTTGCGAGCAGGTATGCGCCGAAAACAACCTGCCGTTTTCAACCCTACTGCCCATCATAGAGCAGACTTTCGAGCGAATAAAACATGCATCGGCCAAAAACCTGCAGACCGGCCCCGCGATCAGGAACGACAACATAACTATTGAAGGACAAAAGACTTTACTTGGCAGCCATCCGCAATGGCGGAAAGTATATGAGGCGATCACAGCGTCTATTCAAACTCCCGCCACCCCAAACCCCTAGGCTGGTTACTCTTATTATATGTCCATAGATCATTATGCTCGGTTTTTCCGGTCATTACAAAATAGGGGAAAGCCCCTTTAGGGGTTTGGGGTTTTTCACCTTACCTTTGCCGCAAATTCGATTTAAAATTTAATGTACACTATCAAGTTTAATTTTGAACAAAAGGGCTTAACGCCGATCACCCTCGAAAATATTGGCCCCGACCAGAGCATACTGGAAGTAGCGCTGGATAACGGGATAGAGTTGCATCACAACTGCGGTATGGTGTGTGCCTGCAGCACCTGTCACCTGTATGTAGAGAAGGGAGATGAGTTTTTGCCCGAACTTACCGACAAGGAAGAAGATTTTATAGATCGTGCGGTGAGCCCCAGGATCAATTCACGGTTGGGCTGTCAATGTATCCTGGAAGAGGGGAGCGGTTTTATTGAGGTAACATTGCCCGATCAAACACAGTTCCTTGGCGAATAAATTAATTTGAAAATTTGATGATTTGAAAACTCAATAAGAGACTATGCCTCATTACGAACCGCCAATAAACTGGAAAGACCACGAAGACATAGCAATGAAGCTCTATGAGCGCTTTGGCGATGACTTTGGTGAAAGTAGAATATACCGCATCAGGTTTACCGAGCTTATAGAATGGGTGATGGAAATACCCAATTTTGAAGGTAAGCGTGAAGAGTGCAATGAGGGCCACCTGGAAATGATACAGTCGGGCTGGGTGTATGAGTGGCGGGATAACCAGAAATAATGTGAAAATGTGAAAATAAGGGAATGTGAAAATTCCTGTGTTGTTTCTCGCTCCCAATTTGCATATCTGCATATTTTCAAATTTGCACATTACTACCATGCTTGATCTTTTTTCAGCCATAACTACTTTTGTATTTGATATAGACGGGGTGCTTACCGATGGCAGCTTGCTGCTAGCAGAGGATGGGCACATACTGCGGACCATGAACATCAAAGATGGGTATGCGCTGCAACTTGCGGTAAAGCAGGGGTATAAAGTATGGATATTGTCGGGCGGGAAGTGTGAGGCTGCCCGCGGGCGGCTGAATAAACTGGGGGTGGAGGAGGTGCATATAGGTGTTGAAAATAAGAAAGAATTTTTGCGGGAAATGACCACGGCGCTCAATGTGCGGTTAGAGCACATTCTGTATATGGGCGATGATGTACCTGATTATGGTGTAATGAAAATATGCGGACTTCCCTGCTGCCCCAGCGATGCCGTGCCGGAAGTGAAACAAATCTCAAAATACATATCTCCCCTCAGCGGAGGCAAGGGCTGCGTACGTGATGTACTGGAAAAAGTGTTGAAACTGAATGGCCACTGGGAAATACCGGGTTAATAAATGCCGCAAGCAGGGAAATGAAGAAAGGCCCCATTTTATTCATAATTTTCCAGCACTTATATGGGGCATTTCTCTTTTGCTGTAATTCTTTGTAAACCGCTGCTGTGGCTGTGTTGGCTGCATATTAAAAATATTTTACATTTACCGCTAATGCCCCATCCATGCCCCACTTATGCCTCACTTATGCTTCAATTTTCAGTTTTGTCTCGTAGTGTCTCGGTCGAGTAGAGCAAGGAGTTTCACCTCACCCTCTCACAGAACCGTACGTGACAGTCTCCCGTCATACGGCTCTTCTTATTCAGTC
>CAIRTW010000174.1 GCA_903881585.1 uncultured Bacteroidota bacterium
CTGCTTGGATGCACGGTTTTTGAGGGCCTTTGCCATATTTCCTTGCATTTGGTTACCCCTAATTTCCGAAATTCTCCCGTATTTACTATACTTTGTAGTTAATCAGCAGACCCTACTTACACCCATGCTTTTACGGTGACTCCCGGCGTTTACGAGGGTTTCATTGCAATATCGCAAGACAGAAATCCATTGCATACGGATACTGAATTTGCACAGTCAAAAGGGTTTACAGGAAAGGTAATGCACTGTAATATCCTGAACAGCTTTGTTTCTTATTTCGTTGGCGAATGTCTGCCGGTAAAAAATGTGATCATACATTCACAAAATATCGCGTTCTCTTTGCCGGTTTATTTGAATGATGAACTAGCATTTCATGCTGAAGTTGCGGGCGTCTATGAGTCGGTAAATAAATACGAGTTTAAGTTCTGCTTTAAAAATGCGGACGGTAAGAAGGTAGCAAAGGGTAATGTTCAAATAGGTTTGTTATTATGAAAATTCTGATCACCGGCGGAGCATCCGGGCTGGCTGCATCTATTGTAAGAAGATTGGCTGCCGAAAACGGCAATACAGTTTATTTCACTTTTTCAAGATCCGCAACAGCTGCGAAAGAGATAGAGGCCTTGTATCCAAATGCACATAGCATCAAATGTGATTTTACAGACCCATCTTCTATAGAAGATATGCTAACCCAAATTCCAGCTATAGATCCCGATGTACTTATTAACAATGCTAATGGAGGCATTCATAAAGATCATTTTTACAAAACAGATCATACTGTTTTTGCAAAGAGCTTTGAGCAAAACATCATACCCACAATACGAATTACACAAGAAGCCATAAAAGGATTCCGAAAAAAAAAGTTTGGCAAGATCATCAATATTATCTCTTCTTACGTGGTGAACAAGCCGCCCACAGGGCTATCTGAGTACGTAGCCAATAAAGCGTACCTGTTATCGTTAAGCAAATCGTGGGCCAATGAGCTGATACGTTTCAATATTACATCAAACAGTATTTCCCCTTCCTTTATGCTTACAGGCCTCACTGCCGATACTGACGAGCGGGTAATAGAACAAATGACCGAGGCACATCCATTAAAGAAAATACTTACTACCGAAGAAGTGGCAGATACGGTGTTGTTTCTTACCGGAGCCTCACAGCATATAAATGGTATGAACCTGCTGATGAATGCGGGTAGCGATGTAGTATAAGTAAGATACAGAATTGTTAGAGTGTACCGATCAGCTTTTTCAAGTAGCCTCCATAGCCACTCTTCATATACAGTGCTGCTAATTTCTCCATCTGTTCGTCACCTATCCACCCGTTGCGGTAAGCGATCTCTTCAATGCAACCTATTTTAAGGCCCTGGCGTTTTTCTATAACTTCAATAAACTCGCCTGCTTCGATAAGTGAATCAAAAGTACCTGTATCCAGCCAGGCAGTACCCCGGTCCAGCACGCCCACTTCGAGCTTGCCTTTTTCGAGATATACCCTGTTTACGTCCGTTATTTCCAGTTCACCGCGATGAGAGGGCTTAATGGCCTTGGAGATAGCAACAACATCATTATCGTAAAAGTATAAACCAGGCACGGCATAATTTGATTTCGGCTTTTCCGGCTTTTCTTCTATACTGAGCACGCGATTGCTTTTGTCAAATTCAACAACACCATACCGCTCAGGGTCTTGTACCTGGTAAGCAAAAACTACCGCGCCATCAGGGTTTGCTTTTTTCCTGAGCAGCGTGCCCATGCCGGACCCGTAAAATATATTATCGCCAAGCACCAGGGCAGCCGGGTCTTTGCCTATGAAATCGGCTCCAAGGATAAACGCCTGTGCCAGGCCCTCCGGCTTCGGCTGAACGATGTATTCGAAACGACAACCAATAGCAGAGCCATCACCCAGCAGTTTCTTAAATGCAGGCTGGTCTTCGGGGGTGGTAATAATGAGTATCTCATTGATACCTGCCAGCATCAACGTGGACAACGGATAATAAACCATTGGCTTATCATATACAGGCATAAGCTGCTTGCTTACTGCAATGGTCAATGGGTACAAACGCGTACCAGAACCTCCGGCTAGAATTATCCCTTTCATTTTTAGTAAATTAATTGGAGTACTGTTTGTTATAATATTTCTGATAATCGCCTGAAGTTACATGGTTAAGCCACTCTTCATTCGCGAGGTACCAGTCTATTGTTTTGCTAAGCCCTTCTTCAAACGTAACCGATGGATACCAGCCGAGTTCTTTATTGATCTTATTGGCATCTATAGCATAGCGACGATCATGACCCGGACGGTCTTTGATATAGGTGATCAGTTTTTCCGACTCACCGGGTGTGCGGCCCAGTTTCTCGTCCATTTCCTTGCAGAGCAGTTTCACCAGTTCTATGTTCTGCCATTCGTTAAAGCCACCTATGTTGTAGGTTTCTCCGTTTCTGCCGCCATGAAAAACCATATCTATAGCGCGGGCATGGTCCACAACATACAGCCAGTCTCGGGTGTACTTGCCATCGCCATATACAGGCAGCGGTTTGCCGGTACAGATATTGTTGATGAACAGTGGTATCAGTTTTTCCGGGAAATGGTTAGGTCCGTAGTTATTGGAGCAGTTTGTGATGACAAATGGCAGATCGTAGGTGTTGCCATAAGCGCGGACCAAATGATCAGATGCCGCTTTGGATGCGGAATAAGGAGACTGCGGATCATAAGGAGTTGTCTCAAGGAAGAAGCCTTCAGCGCCTAACGATCCATATACCTCATCGGTAGAAACATGATAAAAGCGCTTGCCCTCGAAATTTCCCTTCCATGCTGCACGTGCAGAATTGAGCAGGTTGGCGGTGCCCATCACATTGGTTTGTATGAATGCGTTGGGATCTGTTATCGACCGGTCCACATGGCTCTCAGCCGCAAGGTGTATTACGCCATCGAAAGTATATTTCTTAAACAGGCCCTCTATTTGCTCTGCATTAGTGATGTCTGCTTTCTCAAAAGCATAGTTTGGCGACTGCTCGATGTCCTTAAGATTTTCCAGGTTGCCAGCATAGGTCAGGGCATCGAGGTTGACGATCTTATAGTCAGGGTATTTATTGACGAATAAACGTACCACATGTGAGCCAATAAATCCCGCTCCTCCTGTAATAAGCAATGTTTTTTTCATGCTGCGAAAGTAAAAAATTTAGTTGGGAATGAGTGTTTGGTGCAGATTATTAAATGATTGGCATTTGCCGCTTTGAGATAGCTGAATAAAATCCGGTTTCTGAATATGGCTCATAATTACATTAATATCACCATTGCTTTTGTTGTATTCTCTGTTGACTAAAGAATATATTTTCTCAATAATTGCTGCCGGATGAAAGAATGTCTTTTCCGGATCGACTTCATCCACATTTGTCCCTGCTGCAGTGTTAATAGCCTCAATGCTCAAATCAGGGTGCAAATATTGAAAACAATTGTTTAGTCCGAGTATCCATGCTTCTGTCTCCATAATTGCAAAATGAAAATGAATGTTAGCTGGTTTATGTGCTTTATCAAGGATGGTTTTCCCGGCACCTTCCATAAATTTCAAATTGACTTCTTCAGAAATAGTAGCGTTTTGTACAACTTCTCTGTAATCTTTTGAGTACATATCCCGAATGCCAAATATCCGATGAAAACCTTGATTCCACAGATACTGCTCTCTTCTTAAAATCCTTGTCAAAACAGCATTATCATTACCTACATTAATAACCTGGAAGTAGAAGTCAGCGTTTTCGTTTGGAAACGAATATTCTGTAACATTAAATGAACTGTCAGTGAAAAGAGTATAGCATTCAACATGAATATTCTGATAATCAAGCGTTTTAAGCAAATACTCTCTAATGAAAATCAATTCTGTTTGCCCCTCTACAAAAATTGCAGTCTTGATCACGAAGCCAATTTTTGGGATAAATAATCTGATGAGAAAAAATCGAAATTGGACAAACCAGTGAACCTGAAATCGTCGAAGATTTTCTTATTATTTTTATAGTTTAAGGTAGTGACTATTTCCCCATTCCTAATTAAGATGTTCCAATATTTAATGTCAACTACTTCCATTAAAAAAACATCGTTAGACGTTACAACCAATTGAATATTAGATTGCAAGCATTTTTCAAAAATAAGCTCTCCTAATTTTTTCGCTCTTTCGTAATCAAGACCCTCGCATAGGTCGTCAATAATAACCATTGACGGTTTTTTGAGACTAAGAAGGTATTCAATAAAAATTATTACTGATAACGTTCTAAACATACCCTGCGCAAGTTGCCAATGAGGTAACGATTTCTCGACACCATTTTCTTTGAGAAAAATCGTTACATCATCGCCTTTATCTTCGAAAGTGATTTCCGAAATATTATAGCCGACACTATTAAATTGTGCAATAATAGTATCCCAACTTTTTTTATTCAAAAGTTTGAATAAGACTGGGATGTCAAAAACAGGGTTTAAAAGTTCAAAAAACGTCCGGTTTAAATTCGAAGAGGGAATGACATTTGCAAATCTGAAACCGTATGAGCTCTCAGCCCAATTGGTTATTTCCTCCAAAAAGGGATATTTTTTTAAATCCCTGTTTGTATGTAAAACCAGCTTATTTGCAGGCGGGTACACGGGATCATTTTCTCCGGTCAGCATGTTTTTTATAGTCGCTCCATTCCTGTCCCGCTTTAAGACTTCAATATTGCCAATAGTTAATTGTTCTTCATTAACAGAAGATTGCAATTTGGCTTCGTCAAATTCTTTTGAAAAATTATATACTACTGTATCCCCGTTAATATCTTGAAATTCTGCTGACCAATACCCGCCTCGATCGATGAAATTGCTTTTTTGAGTAATTATATTTACGATTAGATCCAGAACCATTAAAGTCCTTGATTTCCCTGTTGCATTTTTAGCAACGATTAGGTTTACCGGATTCAATTCCAAGTCTTTCAATTCCCAATCTGGACAACGATATGATAACCTCAATAGCTTCATCTAAATGTTTTACTACACCAGCTTAAAACTCTCTATAAACTTCGTGGTAAAATTCCCTTTCCTGAAATCTTCGTTACGCATCAACTGCATGTGGAAGGGGATGGTGGTTTTTACCCCTTCAATCACATATTCGCTAAGCGCGCGCTCCATGGTGTTGATGGCTTCCTCGCGGGTCTGGGCTACGGCTATCACTTTTGCTATCATGGAATCATAGTAGGGTGGTATGGTGTAGCCAGCGTAGATATGTGAATCTACACGTACCCCATGCCCACCGGGCGTATGCAAGGTTGTGATCTTACCAGGGCAGGGACGGAAGTCATTGTAAGGATCCTCCGCATTAATGCGGCACTCTATGGCATGTATCTTTGGCTCGTAATTACGCCCGCTGATAGGCACACCTGCGGCAATCTTTATTTGTTCTTTAATAAGGTCGTAACTGATCACTTCTTCGGTAACACCATGCTCTACCTGGATACGGGTGTTCATTTCCATGAAGTAAAAGTTGCGGTGCTTATCAACCAGGAATTCTATAGTACCTACGCTCTCGTAATTTATCGCGGCAGCAGCCTTAATAGCCGCAGCGCCCATTTTTTCACGCAGCTCAGGGGTCATAAAAGGAGATGGTGATTCCTCCACCAGCTTTTGGTGACGGCGCTGAATTGAACAATCGCGCTCACTGAGGTGGCACACGGTGCCAAACTGGTCGCCGGCAACCTGTATCTCTATATGGCGTGGTTCCTCCACAAATTTCTCCATGTATATACCGTCGTTCTTGAACGATGCGGCAGCTTCTATTTTCGCAGTATTGTAGGCATGTTCTATTTCGCTTTCTGCCCACACCACGCGCATACCCTTGCCGCCACCGCCGGCTGTAGCTTTGATGATGACCGGAAAGCCCATTTCTTTGGCCAGATGTTTAGCTTCATCTACACTGCTCAGCAAGCCTTCAGAACCGGGAATAACCGGTACCCCTGCCTTTATCATGGTTTCCTTGGCAGTTATTTTATCGCCCATAGACCTGATCATTTCAGGGGTAGGGCCAATAAACTTGATATTGTACTGGGCGCATATTTCTGCGAAGTTGGCATTCTCAGCAAGGAAGCCGTAGCCGGGATGGATGGCATCTGCATTGGTGATCTCTGCCGCAGCCATGATGTGCTGTATATTCAGGTAAGAATCGCTGCTTTGCGGCTTTCCTATACACACAGCCTCATCCGCAAAACGGACGTGCAGGCTGTCTTTATCTGCAGTAGAATATACCGCTACAGTACGGATACCCATTTCCCTGCAGGTGCGAATAATGCGCAATGCGATCTCGCCACGGTTGGCAATCAGTATTTTTTTAAACACAAGCTAAATTTAAGAAGTCAAAAACAACCGTAATTATCAAAAAAATGGCCATTGACACGGCCATTTTTGATGTTTAGTTTTTATTTTGAATTACATGGGTTCAATGATGAACAGCGGCTGATCGTATTCTACAGGCGACGAGTCGTCGGCAACCACTTTCACAAGTCTGCCGCTTACTTCGCTTTCTATCTCATTAAACAGCTTCATGGCTTCAATGATGCAAAGTACCTGGCCTGCCTTTATTTCATCGCCTATATTCACAAATACGGGCTTATCGGGCGATGGGCTGCGGTAGAAAGTACCGATCATCGGCGACTTTATGGTAGTTGTGTTGCTTGCGACGGCAGGGGCTGCGGGCTTCTCAGTGCCAGGGGCTGATACCTGCGGCGCGGGTGCTGCGGCCTGCTGGGGTGCCGCTTGCTGCATGGGCATTGACATTTGCGGCATCGATACATACTGGGCGGGGGCTGCAAGCTCCTGCTTAATGATGATCTTGAATTCGCCCTCTTCAATACACAGTTCGCTGATATTTGATTTATTGATCGTCTTTATCAGTTCCTGGATCTGTTTGTACTCCATGAATATTAGATTTAGTAAATAGTCAAAGCCAAAAAAGTAATTAAGACAAGATTGCAAAACAATCCAAATACCTAATTACCAATTCCTAATTCCATAAATTAACTTTTAACGCGCTCCATATAAGCGCCTGTCTTAGAGTCTATCTTAATAAGATCACCTTCGTTTACGAACAATGGCACAGGTATAGTAGCGCCCGTTTCCAGCGTGGCAGGCTTGGTAGCCCGCGTAGCTGTATCGCCCTTTACACCGGGCTCGGAGTAGGTAACACGCAGGTTAATGTTCGGCGGAAGCTCCACTCCCATGGGGGTTTCTGTATCGGTATTAAAGATCACGAAACACTCTTGCCCGTCCTTATACAAGCCCGGATTATCAACCATATTTTCGCCTAATACTATCTGCTCGAAAGTGCTGTTGTCCATGAGGTTGAAACCGCTTTCGTCTTTGTAGAGATACTGATAGTTGCGTTTTTCCACGCGAACAGGGAAGATATTATCGCCTGAGTTCCATGTATGCTCAATGGAGCGGCTATTATCCACACCCTTTAGCTTAGCCCACACCTTTGCTGCTGCACGGGCGGTTTTGTTTTGTCCGAATTCCACTACTGAGTAAAGGCTGCCATCGAGTTTAATGATCAAACCATTACGCATATCTGCTGTTGTAGCCATGAAGATTTTTTGTTTTGAATGGACTGCAAAAGTAATCATTAAACCCAAAAAGAGAAATCCTATTTTTAAGGCAAAATGAGGTGAAAACGGGTAAAAAAATTAAAAAACGACTGGATTTTGGGAATAATTTATTCCTTTTCGGTCATTTTTTGAGGAATCATGTATCGGTGATGATGGTAAATCCTGCGATGATATTCACCTAAATAAGAGTAGAATAAGCCGGGTAATTTTCGCTTCAGCATTTAATCCGGTCAGCAAAGAATTTGCAATCGCCCAAGCTCTCAGTTTTTTATTACATTTGTCCCCTCATTAATAATCTTTACTAAAAATTCTCTTTATGGCATACGATATTATCGTAATAGGAAGTGGTCCCGGCGGTTATGTGGCTGCTATCCGTGCGTCGCAGCTTGGTTATAAAACAGCAATTGTAGAAAAAGAAAACCTTGGCGGCATCTGCCTCAACTGGGGTTGTATTCCTACCAAGGCGCTTCTGAAAACAGCCAGTGTGTTTGAAAACTGTACACACGCTGCCGACTACGGTATCATTGCCTCAGATTTTAAGGCAGACTTCGGTGCGGTTATCAAGCGCAGCCGTGGTGCAGCAGATAAAATGAGCAAGGGTGTACAGTTCCTCATGAAGAAGAACAAGATAGACGTGATCATGGGCATGGGCAAGCTGAATGCTAAAAAGGAAGTGGAAGTAACCGGTACGGACGGTAAAGTAGCTATTCACCAGGCCCGGCACACCATACTGGCCACAGGCGCCCGCAGCCGCCAGTTGCCCAACCTGCCACAGGATGGCAAGAAGGTAATAGGCTACCGCGAGGCTATGAACCTGCCTACGCAGCCAAAGACCATGATCGTAGTAGGCAGTGGAGCGATAGGTGTGGAGTTTGCTTACTTCTACAACAGTATTGGTACTAAGGTGACGATCGTGGAATTCCTGCCCCGCATAGTGCCGGTGGAAGATGAGGACATATCGAAAGAACTGGAAAAGAGCTTTAAGAAGAAAGGAATAACCGTAATGACCAATGCTTCTGTAGAGAAGCTGGACACCGCTGGCGCTGGCGTAAAAGCTACCGTAAAGACCGCAACCGGCGATGTGGTGCTGGAAGCAGATGTGGTGCTCAGCGCCGTAGGCATTGCAGCAAACATAGAGAACATAGGCCTGGAAGCCCTGAACATAAAGACAGATAAGGGCAAGGTGTTGGTGGACAAATATTTTAAGACCAATGTAGATGGTATCTATGCTATCGGTGATATCACTCCCGGCCAGGCGCTGGCGCATGTGGCTTCTAAGGGCGCGGTCATTTGCGTAGAAGCTATCGCGAACAAAGAAGGCAAGCACAAACACATGCCCGAGCCACTGGATTACGGCAATGTACCGGGCTGTACCTATTGCTCACCTGAGATAGCCAGCGTAGGCATGACAGAGAAACAAGCTAAAGACGCAGGTTACGAGATCAAAGTTGGCAAGTTCCCGTTCACAGCATCAGGCAAGGCTGTGGGCGCTGGCGCTACCGAAGGTTTTGTGAAAGTGATATTTGATGCTAAATATGGCGAGTGGCTGGGTACGCACAGTATCGGTTACAATGTGACTGAAACTATAGCCGAGACAGTAGTAGCCCGCAAACTGGAAACGACATGGCAGGAAGTACTGGATAGCATACACCCACACCCAACAATGAGCGAGGGCATAAAAGACGCCGTAGAAGCAGCGCTGGGTGAAGCTATACATTTATAATATTTGGAATTAGGATCGTTTTTAATCAAGGGCTGCTTTTGGCAGCCTTTGCCGTTTCTTGCTTTTTAGTATTTTTACTTAGCTTTAAAATAATCAGAATATAATTAAATGCAGGCCTCAGATGAGCAAAAGGAATAACTCGAAATATCTTTTCAGAGGCAGCACTATTAACTGGGCGGGTAACAAGTCGCATCGTTCATTGCCGCCACACACGCCTGTTTCATTCCATCCAATTAAGGCAATATTATTTGCAATTTGTTGTAGCTATCACGATAAATACAGGAATAACAGGATACCACAGGTCGTGTATATCTGTAAGAAAAGCAGCTTAAAAGGAATTAGTACTGAGACGAATTGGTTTGCCAAAGTCGAAGATGAAATCGGTTATGAAATAAAGCCTCTGGACTTTATCCTTCTGTGCGAGGGATATGTTCTCTTAATGGATGCGGTTAGAATAATTACAGTTGATATGGGATTTGAAATTCCTTCGTTGTTAGTGAGTTTGGATGATGCGCTGAAGTACACACCCGCAATGACCGATCAGGAGATAGCAAATTTTTATAAGTTAGTGCAGCCGTTTCTGAAAAAACCTTAATTTTATATTGCAATGGAAATAAAAGAAAAGAAATTACGGATTCTCGGAAAAGCATCGGCCTCAGTTTTAAAAAAAGTGCAGTCGAGGTACGCTATTACCATTAAAGAAAACGCAATTTTGCTTTTTGTCGGCTATACGTTTAATGAATACAAAACAGGGAGCTTGTTTGATATTTTTATTGAAGAAAGTGACAAATCATGGAACCACGATTATAAAATAAAACTGGAAAAGGTATATGATGAGTGTGGTACAACTTACAACAGCACACCAGAAGGATTTAAAACATTGTGCCTGTTTGAATGTTTCCCATCCATACCTGCTGCTATCAGGAAGCTTCCCACACTTAAGACGTGGGATGTAACCGGGAAAGGTCTGTACTTCTGCAATCACGTGGATATAGATTTGTTAAACAACAGGGCGAATGGGTCTTCTCTTTTGAATAGTTTTGAAGAAGCTATTCTGTCTGGTTTACATCAAAAAAGCAAAAAATCGTTTACGGAGCAGGATATTGCCGAAGTCTTCAGACTACCGGATAGCCCGTTGAGATTAATTATAGATGATATGATTTTATCTGGTGCATTAAGAAATGCGAATGACAAATTAGTTCTGGCTGAATAAAACCTGCGTTTTCATCGTAAAAAGGCCTGCCGGATGTGGTTGCTGGGATGATAAATCAGCTGCCTTACTTTTCAAACTTGATCAGGTCTGTATTATAGTCGATCATGACCTTTAGATATTTAAGTGCAGAGCCGCCTATTGCTCCTTTTACCACAGTATCCATGGTCTGGATCATTCCCTGCGACCATACCTCATCATTTCTTTTCGCAAACAATACCGGGCCTACTTCGTTACCACCTATACTTATCTTCGGCACTTCTATTATGTCACTGTTCATATCAGACTTTGGGTAGCACTTCCAATCCGGATGCTTTTGCTGCCATTTATCAAAAACAGAAGCTGCGATGAAGGAGCCGCTGATAGTTTTCCTATTGGTCTTCAGCAGTTTTTTTCCCTTCTCCGATAATACTATCGTGGCTCCTGTATCAAAAAGCACCTCTATTATTTCTCCATCCACTTCTATAAAGAAGCTGGCGTGGCCATTTACGTTCTCTTTATTCTTGTTCTTTTTGAAACCGATATGCTGCACGCCGGGTTTGCCAATTTCGCTGGTGGCTATTCGTGTGTTCACCCATACCTGCTGGTTTTCATAGTCTATGGTCCATGCCTTGCCCATGAAAAAATTCTGTCCTAAAAAAATATCAAACGGCATACTCTTCATGATAAACTTAACCTCGTCGTCCATGGGTGGAACAAAAAGGGTAGGGACAGTGATACGGCTGAACAGTCTTCTTATCACAAATGACCGGAGTGGGTAGGGTGGGGGCATATGTGGATCGCTCACTATGTCGCTGAAGCAAATGTATCTGAACGGCATTAAGCCCCGAAGCAGCCCCAAATGAACTTTTGAATCCAATTTAAACTTGTCTGCCACCGGGGCCGGCATCATAGAAATGCCGCCGCCACTATCGCCAAATGCAAGTGCGGTATCGCCGGAAGTAACCGCCATTTTAATGTAGAACCTTTCTCCGTCTATAAACAAAGAGGGTAGCAGCAATGGGGCATTCTGTGGGTAGTCCGAAGAGTAGAAGCCCTGCATGTCTGCAACACTATTGTCCAGCTTTCTTATGGTAAAGAAGAAACCTGCCACCAGCACCAGCAGAATAATAGCGGTAAGAAAAAATCGCTTCATGGGAATGAAAATGTGTAATAAGCTATGCGGTCATTGGGTAATTCCTCTGTTGTGCCCCGAAGATATTAATTTCAAATTTCCCTACGAGATCTTTTGCTTTACCCATGCCCTGATCTTTTCCTTTTTTATTATCGCTTCATCTGGCTCCGGCAAGGCTCCGGCGTATGGTTTGCTTCTGTGGGTGAAATATTTATTAAAAGTGCTCTGGCTGATGCCCCATTTCATCAAAAATTGCTTGCGTCCATTGTTCTTCTTTATCCGCAGTGTAGATTTGGACTGGAAATGATATACCCGGCTCTTGCCGATGCCTTTATATATCCTGCAGCCCGCTGCCCACATCTTCATGGCAAAATCATCATCACTGCTTACTCCGGGGCTTAGCTCTATACTGTAGCCGCCGGTTATTTGCCAGTATTTTTTGTGTACTATAGTGGGCGGCCACGTAGAGCCATACCAGTCGTGCATTTCAAATGTGTTGCATTTTTTCAGTAATCCCTTCTCGTCAAATGTTTCTATTGTAGTTCCGAAATGCTCATGTATCACGCATGGGTTATTGAGCGTGGGCTCTATCATTGTAGATGAGAACATAAAATTATCAGTCCCAGCGTTCTTTATTTCTTCAGCTATATAAGTATCCCACTTCGGGCATACGTACATATCATCGTTCATATAGACAATATAGTCTTTGGTGGCAATGCCTGCGGCCATGTTCACCGCTATGCAGATGCCCGCATTATCAGGCGTGCTGGTAAAGTCTATTCCTTCTGTTTTTGCCCATTCCAGTGTGCCGTCGCTGCCGTCATTGATATGCAATACCACCTGGTGCTGATAAGATGAATTTTTCCTGATGCTTTCCACACACAATTTCACAAAGGGCAGGTTATTCCAGGTAGGTATTATTATTGATAACATCGGTAAGTTTTAGAGACGTGCCTCAATTGTTTGCCAACAAGGCCCATTCCTCATTTGAGTCGTTACAACTGGCACTCTATGCGCTGTAAAACTAGTAATTAGTTCCGTGTTTTGATGTTTTTCGGTATGCCTTTATACACTATTCGCGTTTTCACATAAACATAGTCGCAGGAACATTTTATATTTGACACCTACGGTATATTATGTTCCAGAAGCTCGCATCTTTCGTTAAACGGAAAACCTCCCAAAAATACAGGTTCAACCTGCAATACACCAATCGTAAATGGGATGGCCTCGCCACCCTTGCCGAACTGGGCCGCTATAGCCTTATAGTGGGTTTTGCCCGTTACTTCAGCGCCAATGGCCATATACTGGATCTTGGCTGCGGTGAAGGAATACTCCAGGAAAAATTCAGCAGGTCGGATTACAGCCATTATACCGGTGTTGACTTCAGCGATGTAGCCATAGAAAACGTCAATAGAAAAGGCCGGCCGGATTCCACATACCTGGTAGGCGACCTCAATAAGCTGGTCATAAATGGCATGTTTGATGTGATCATTTACAACGAAAGCCTTAACTACCTTTCCAATCCAAAAGATGCAGTGACGACGTTATTCCCCAATCTGACCCCGGGCGGAGTATTTATCGTGAGCCTTGTAGACAAATATGGTAAGGAGCAAACTCCGCTATGGGAAATGCTTGACTCCATCCTTGAGGTGCAGGAGCGCAACAAGGTCATCAACCTGGAAGGCAATTCATGGACAGTACAGGTGTATAAGATGAAAGGGTAGGACGTTTGCGCCCAATTGACAATGATAATCTGCCTTTATGGATCAGAGATCGTTAAGAATTTCTCTTGCAATCTTATCAACCTCTTCATCAATTTCACTACCGGTAGGGTTAGATGCCATTCTTCGGATTTCTTCTAAAAACATTTCGTCTCTTATTTTTCGTCCAAAATGTTGTAAAATGTAATGCTTCCATATATCGTCATCAGATTGGAAGATTTTAATAAGTTCTGGAATAAGTTTATCGGTAAAAGGCTCAAGAACTTGAAAGACAGGGTAGGCAATGGCCAGTTAAAGTCTTGCAACCATTCCAATAGATCCGGCATAATAGGCTTGAGTTCCTCATAGGAAAGGTTCTTAAGCCTTTCGACAGTTTCATGATCGAATTTATTTTTAGGAATTAGTTCTTTAGCGTTCATCTCTAGTCATTTCGATATCTTAAAGATAAACAATAACTGCTGCGGAGTTTGTTCTTTGGCGCGCGTATAACCACTGTTAAAATTGCATTGGTTTTATTACTTTGGCGAAAATTATTGAGTAAATGAACTTGCCGTCATATGAGATCTTAGAGAAAGCGGACGATTATTCCGAATTTAAATTCATTAGTACTGGGCCTAACGGAAGCATCATTAAATTCCTTGTTTTTAAGAAATTATTTGTAGAAACGCTGTATAATCTTTCACTGCTTGATGTAATGCCAGATGGCACATATAGTGATACCCACTTTTCCAATAACAATGACCTCAGAAAAATTTTAGCCACGATACTTACGGCCGTGATTGATTGCACTGCAAAATTCCCAGACAGGCAAATATTTTTTCAAGGTAGCGATGAAGAAGGTAAAAGAATCTCACTATATCATAAAGCGATATCGAAGCATCTTTTTGTGTTAGAAAAAGAGTTCTATATTTATGGTATTACAGATGATGGGACTGAAGAAAACTTCAACCCGTCAAAAAGCTACACTGCAGTTTTGGTTAAAAGAAAATAACTATTTAATTTTGCGTTATGAGTATCAGGAGTAAAAAAAATAATGACATTTTTAAGAACACCGTTATTAACAACGATCTCAAAAAACTACAGGATCATCCGCTTGTTATTAAAAAAGCCGAAAAAGCTAACGAATTGCTTCGTAAAGTGAAAAATCTACACAATATCCTTTAGCTTCTTTCACAGGCTTGTCGCGTACTCCTTTAGTTTCTCAGTCACGAAACGTAATACATCTTTAGCAATCCTTTATTCTTAGCATCTACCTCGCCTCTGTACTCAAATGTAAATTTTTCTTTCACCAGCTCATACGTGCTTTCAGACACATTTATTCTGCCGGCAGTGCTGTTTTGCTCCATGCGTGCAGCGGTGTTGACAGCATCTCCCCAGATGTCGTAGGCGAATTTCTTAACACCTACTATTCCAGCCACCACATTGCCGCTGTGCACACCAATTCGTATCTCAAAGGTTCTGTTCCCCAATTTTGCAAACCGGTCTTGCATAAAAGCACTTATTTCCATTGCGGCATTTATTGTTTGCTCTGCGTGCTTTGGGTCCGCCGCAGGCAAGCCGCAAACAGCGAGGTAGGCATCGCCTATAGTTTTTATCTTTTCAATATTATGCCTTGCCATTATGTTATCAAATGTTTTGAAGCAAATATTGAGTTCATCTACAAGTTCCTTAGGGGTTAATAGTTCGCTAACTTTTGTGAAGCCTACGAAGTCCGAGAAAAGCACGGTGACGTCATTAAACAGTTTCGCGTCCGATACTCCTTTTGCTTTCAGTTCAGCCGCTACTGATGCAGGAAGAATGTTCAGCAATAGTCTTTCAGATTTGCGGCGCTCTTTGACGATAAAAAAAGAAAATCCTGCGAGTAGTAATAAGCCCGAAAAACCCAGAATGGTATAATTGCGTTGGCGTTGTAATTTTATTGCTGAAGCCCTCTCTATCTCCCCTGCTTTCAGGCTGTCGGTAATGCCCTGGCGTTGGGCTTCGAGATGCGATATCTCGCTGCTGTTTCTTAAATAAATTGACGAATCTTTTAACCGGGCATAATATTTATAATCTTCAAAAGCTGCTCTGAAATTGCCTAATTGCGAATCAATTTGAGCTACAGCAACATAGCCATCAACATAGCCCCAAAAACTGATGCTGTTAAAAGATGCGATTGTTTTTTCAAAACCGTCCTTCGACATCTTTAATAACTGCACTTTGCTTATTTTTGAGAGGCTGTCTGGCAATGCCATGTGTGTTGTGTCCTGAGCAATTTGCAAATAGATTATTGCTTTATTCATCTGGCTGCAGCCCACATAAAATTGATCGTCAACTTCAGATGCTAAGGCCAGCGTCTTATTGTTGTATAAAAGTGACATGCCCATGTTTCCGTAGCCTGCATATTTATTCGCTATGTTGATAAGCGGATACAGAAGTCTGTTTTTACAGCCGTGACTTTCCATTAACTTAATTGCTTTCAAATAGTACTGAAAAGCAAGCATAGAATCGGCTATGTGATTGTTGGAATTTTGAGTATTACCGAGATAACTATAAGCCGTGGAAAGGCTGGTGATGTCGCTGGCTTGTTCAACATATTTTTTTGTGGCTGTGCAATATTCTTTTTCAGTGATGTGGTGAAGCGTTTTTTCGATTGTCTTTACTGTCCAAAAATCATTGTCGGCATAGCGTTTCGCTTCTTTCTTCATCCGTATATTTATTCCATTTATCGCCAGTTCCCCCCATTTTTCCGCCTGCACACTGTCATCAAGTTGGGCATAAGTGAGGCATATGTTTTGGAAAGCCGTTGCCACTGCTGGCTGGTCATTAGTTTCTTCATTTATTTTCAGCGATGAATAGTAGTATTCCAATGCCTTATCATATTTACCCATGCATTTTTCAGCATCTCCTAAAAGCCTCATCATGTCGCCAATCTTGAATTTATTGTTTAGTTTTTTATATATTTCGTAAGCCTTCAGATAGTAGCCAAATTGCTCGGGAAAGTGCCGGATCGCCGCGTAGAAGTTTCCGTAAATTCTGTACGCCTCAGCTTCGCCACTTTCCCAACCAATATTTTTTGACAGTTCGAGACTTTGTTTACAAAATGCCAGTCCTTCCTTTGTATTTACAATAGTGTAATTAGAAGCGATATTTTCAAGCAGCTTTATTTTATTTGTATCAGAAGCGCTAGTGTATTTGGCAGAGTTTAGCTCGGTCATTAACGAATCTATCAGTGGCTGCCCCTGCTTTTGAGCATAGACTTGCAGACAGCCTGCAAAGGCCATTATTGTCAGAATAAGCCGGATACGCTGCTTCATCTAAATTACTTGAAATCACAAATTATAATTTATTCTTTAATTGTTTGTGGAAAGCTGAGGCAAGCCGTATTAAATAATTGAGATTTTAATGTACATACCTCAATATTCATACTTATCCGTTATTTTTGACTCTTAACTTTTAATTTTTCAATTTGAAACTTCACCTTCTCGCTATAGCCGCTCACCCGGATGATATAGAATTAAGCTGTGCCGGTACTTTAATTAAACATGCACAGTCAGGGCAGGTTGTAGGCATTCTCGACCTCACACAGGGTGAGCTGGGTACGAGGGGCACGGCTGAGCTCCGTCTGCGGGAGGCACAGGCAGCTGCCAAAGTAATGGGTGTTGCCGTGCGCGAAAATGCAGGTATGGCAGATGCTTTTTTCAGAAACGATGAAGAGCACCAGCGCACTTTGATCCAATACATAAGGTACTACCAGCCGGAGATCGTTATTGCCAACGCCATAAATGACCGCCATCCCGACCATGGGCGCGGAGGAAGGCTTATAGCCGATGCCTGTTTTTATGCCGGCCTCGCCAAGATAGAAACGACCCGGAATGGAGTAGCCCAGAAGCCCTGGCGGCCTAAGCGTGTTTACCACATGCTGCAGGACCGGCACTACGAGCCAACATTTATTGTCGATATTTCTGCCACTTTTGAGAAAAAGATGGAAGCTGTTCGTTGCTACAAAAGCCAGTTTCACGATCCGGCATCGGGAGAGCCGGTTACCTATATAGCTACAGAGGGGTTTCTTAACAATATTCTGTACCGCGATGCCTTGCTGGGCAAGCGTATAGGCACAGAATACGGCGAAGCGTTCATTGCAGAAAACACGCCCGGGGTCGGTTCGCTAGATAGTTTTCTGTTGCCGGAGCTACCCTGATTACAACCGCATATGCAAAACAAATGCCGCACTGCATACTATAATATCCCAATCTTACGTTAATAATTTGATGATACAGATATCCGCCGTAATTATAACCCACAATGAGGAGCACAATATCGCCCGGTGCATAGAGTCTATACAGGGCATTGCAGACGAGATCATACTGGTGGACAGCTATTCAAACGACCGGACAGCTGCCATAGCACAGGGTTACGGGGCGAAAATATTTTATCATCAGTTCAAAGACTTCAGCGACCAGAAGACTTTTGCCATAGCGCTTGCAAACAATGATTTTGTTTTATCCATTGATGCCGATGAATTATTATCGCCCGAATTGCGCGCAAGTTTATTGAAAGAAAAAGAGCACCCCCGCTTTGATGGTTACCAGGTCAATATCCTTGCTAATTATTGCGGCAAATGGATACGCCACTGCGGCTGGTACCCACAGCCTAAGCTGAGGCTATTCAATAAAAATAAGTGCGGTATCAACGACAATAAAGTGCACGAAAGTATAGTGGTTAAAGACAAACGTACCAAGATCGGCTTCCTTGATGGCGATATTCTGCACTACAGTTACAACAGCATATCAGACCACATTAAAAAGATAGAGCTTTACTCTGAGTTGGCAGCAAGAACAGCCATAGACAGGGGGGAGAAGATAGGTATTGTGAAAATACTCTTCGGCCCGGCCTGGAAATTTATTTACAACTTTATTTTCAGGGGCGGTTTCCTCGATGGTTACCTGGGCTATGTTATCTGCAAAAACATTGCTTATGGCGGCTTTATCAAGTACGTGAAAATAAAGCTGTATTCCGCCCGCCCGCGCAGTGATGCATATCATCAACCCATCACACTGAATTCATGAACTGGAGCTGGCTGCTACCCGACGGCAAGGGTATCCCTGTGCTGATGTACCACAAGGTATGGCCCGGAGTAAGTGATGGGCTAACAATAACCCCCGAAAAACTGCGCGAACAGTGGCAGTTCTTAAGACAGGAGGGCTATGAGGCCCTTTCCCTTTCCGAATACCTGGACATTGCAACAGGGCAAGCGCCATATAAAGGGAAACCAGTGCTGCTCACCTTTGATGATGGCTACCGCAACAACCTCACTTACGCATATCCGTTGCTAAAAGAGTTTGGCTGGAAGGCCACATTTTTTATTATCGCCAATACACTCAGCGAAACCACTGCAAAAGAAGAAAGTGAGATAGAGCAAAAAATGTCGCTGGCAGAGCTACGTCAGCTTGATCAGGATGTTGTGCAACTGGCCCTGCATGGCTACGCTCACGAAAATATGAGTAAGATCTCCCTGGAGCAGTCCTGCGAGGCATTAAGATCGTCACTTCAGGCATTTGAGAAAAGTAAACTTCCCTTTCATAAAGTGCTCGCTTATCCCTACGGCGCCCGGCCTGACGCTCATTTTGGGGAATTGAAGAAAATGATGGCGGAGATGGGCATAAACGCGGGGTTTCGCATAGGCAACAAAGTAAGCCAGGTGCCGGCCCCCGATCTGTTTGAGATAAAAAGAATAGACATAAAAGGGACTGATACACTGCATGATTTCGCGATAAAACTCAAAAAAGGAAAACTAAAGCCCTTTTAAGCGTATTTTTGGCCGTGAGATAAATGTTTTCCGGCAAAAAACAGGCGATAAGCAGCCTTTTCGCTCTGATCGCATCGTTTTGGATGCCTTTACACCGAATAATAGTAGCCGCAGGAAATATTTTTTAGAAAAAATTTTGCTATTCCATAAATAATCAGGACCTTTGCAGTCCTAAAAAAAATTAATCATGGCTCGCGTTTGTCAGGTAACAGGTAGAAAACCAGTAGTAGGCCACAAGGTATCATTCTCTAACAAGAAGGCTAAGCGCCGTTTTCTGCCTAATCTGCAGACAAAACGCTTTTTCCTTCCGGAGGAAGACCGTTGGATCACGTTAAAATTGTCTACTGATGCTATCCGCACTATCAATAAGAACGGATTGCTCACTACAGTTAAGGAATTACGTGCTAAAGGAGTGACTGTCTAAAATTCAGTAAAGTATTAAAATATTAAAAAATGGCTAAGAAAGGAAACCGCGTTCAGGTAATAATGGAATGCACCGAGCATAAAAATAGCGGCATGCCCGGTACCAGCCGTTATATTACCACTAAGAATAAAAAAACCACCACGGAGCGCCTGGAGTTGAAAAAATACAACTCCATTCTGAAACGTGTTACTGTTCACAAAGAGATTAAATAATCTGTTTTAAAAATATTTAAGCGATGGCAAAAGTAGCTAAGACCGCGATTAAAAAAGACCCTAAGCAGGCCTTGGAAGCGAAGAATTACACGAAAGTGATCAAAACTGTTCGTAGCCCTAAAAGCGGTGCATATACCTTTAAAGAGGGTATGGTGCATAAAGACAAAATAAAAGATTTTCTGGCAGCCAAATAAACAGCCGCCCCTTTAAGCCTAAGACTATAGCCTTAGACTTATAAACACACTATTATTACAGCAGCCACTCGCCTGAGTGGCTGCTCTTGGTTTAGACCATATTCCGCTTCTCCGTTCTTGTCGTCGTCCTACTCGCGGTCTCTTCCCTGGTCAATAGGTGTTACATTTGCCTGTGCCTTCCGGGTCGCTTGTCCCGGCCCGCCACGTTGGCTTTTAACATTCCTGGCTACCGGTTCCTTTTGTTCATGCCGGGTGTCTTTTTGCTGGCTTGGTTTTGGTAAGCTATCGTTGCCTGTCTTGTTTGTCTGATGGTGATTGTTCATAGTATTTTCTTTTATTGGCTAATATGCTTAAAGACTGTGCCAATAGTTTCACGTTATAAAACAATAACAGAATCACTACTGTAAAACGCCGGTAACCTGTTTTTTTCATACCTTTATTAGCACTAATTACTGAGATGGAGGATATATCGATCTTGATTGCCGAAGATGACGCTGATGACCGCTTTCTGCTGCAGGCCGCTTTTACCGAAAACGGTTTTAAAGACAAACTGTTATTTGTAGAAAACGGCGTAGAGCTGGTAGATTATTTGTTGAAACTTGCCCAAAGTGGGAATAATGTAAAAATGCCCCGGTTCATACTTCTCGACCTGAATATGCCGAAGAAGGACGGACGTGAAGTGCTGAAGGAAATAAAACAGCATGCAGATCTAAAGAAAATACCGGTGATCATATTCAGCACCACTAATAATGAGCAGGAAATGAGGCGCTGTTATGAATTAGGGGCGAATTCCTACATCACAAAACCCAATAGCTTTGAGAACCTGATAAAAACCGTAGCCGCTTTGCGCAGCTACTGGATACATACCACCAGCATACCGGGATAAGGCTCTTGGCGGCACTATTTTTGAAGTAGCATAGCACTTCATATAGATTGGCAATTTTACCTTGCCCTGATACTAACAGTGGGAAATCCCATACTATTGAAAATTGTAAAATTCAATATCAATCTTTAAATTCGGGGCTTAAAAGAGAGTTTTTTAATAGAATGAATTATGTCAGGGAAAAAAATTTTGATAATAGACGATGAAACTGATCTTTGCCTTTTATTGAAAGAATACTTTCTGCGTAAGAGCTATGATGTAATTATTGCGCATACGCTCCAGGAGGGCAAGATGCTTCTGGATAGCTATAAGCCAGACATACTTTTCCTCGACAATAATTTACCGGACGGGACTGGTTGGTCCCAGGCGCCATTGTTTGCAGCAAATTTCCCCGCTACCTATATTGTGATGGTAAGTGCATTTCACCCGTCTGTACCGGTGATGCCGCTAGATGCGAAATACCGCGTTATAGAAAAGCCAATAGGCCTGGCTGACCTCAACAAGCAATTTGCATCTTTTTAACTTCCCGGAATCAAATAGAAAAGCCACGGCTGTGCCATGGCTTCTTCCAAAGAATGTGATTGAATGTTCCTTAACACTAATCAACTGTCCCTCTCCTGATAAATCCAAGTAGCAGTGATATAATAGCCAGCACCAATAATACGTGTATTATAGAACCGGCGCTGTATACAAATGCTCCTAATACCCAACCGATTATCAGGATGATCGCGATGACATACAATAGTGATCTCATAAAATAGTTTTTTGTTCTACTAATGAGTAATAAACATTGTGCCAGCGAGTTAGTCGAGAGTTATAAGTTGTAAGTCGTAAGTCTGCGAGCCCGACCGCTTTTTGACATGGGATGGCGTAAAAAAGAAATCCCGCTTGCTTTCGCAACCGGGACGTTTAAAATTATTTACCGTATACTATTAAGAATACGGACTTACGACTTATGACTCTCGACTAACTAGCAATACGTTTCAAAAGCCTGCATCAGGTTAGCAGCTATCATCTGCGCCGGGCGGCCTTCTATATTGTGGCGCTCTATCATATGCACTACTTTGCCGTCTTTAAGCAAAATAATTGATGGAGAAGATGGCGGGTATGGGAGGAGGTAGGTGCGTGCTTGCTTTACCGCATCCACATCATAGCCTGCAAAACTGGTAGCAAGCAGGGTGGGCTTTTTAGCTGCATTCTGCACCGCCATGATCACGCCGGGGCGCGCTGTGCCGGCCGAGCATCCGCATACACTGTTTATCATAAGCAACGTGGTGCCTTGCTGTTTCAGCGCTGTATCCACATCTGAAGGGGAGAGCAATTCTTTAAAACCATGGCTGGTAAGTTCAGCCTTCATCGGAGCGACTATTTGTTCAGGATACATCTCTTTAGTTTTTTTGTATTCCAAAGTTACGGTAAGTTATTATTTCCCACATTAATACGCCAATAATTAAAATCAATTATCGATAAATTTTTGGCAATACTATGCGGGGAAAAGCATATTTATAACCCCATTGGCGTGAAAAACGAGTCTAAACAATTACTTTTATTTACTCAAACAAATTTCCCCAACAACGATCATGAAAAAATTACTGGTCTTTTCAGCGCTATTCCTTGTATTTATTTCCTGTAAAAACAATACCTCGCAAAGTAACGGATCGGACGGAGCTAAACAACTTGCCACTATGCTTGATGGTTATTGGCAGGAGCGTATGCAGCTTTTTCCCACAGAGGCTACATCAAATGGAGACAACCGTTATAATGATAAGCTCACTATTACGATCTCTGAGAGCTTTCGCGATAGCCTGGGCAGGTGGTATAAAAAATCCCTGGACGGACTTGGAAAAATAGACAGCACCGGACTGGATAAGAACGACCTCATCAGTTACCGGCTGTTGAAATATGAAATGCAGATGGGATTGGAAGGGCTTAAATACCCCACCCATTATATGCCTATGAACCAGTTCTGGTCGTTCACATTGGAGCTGCCGCAACTTGGCTCGGGCACAGGCAACCAGCCGTTCAAGACGGTGAAAGATTACGACAACTGGCTGAAGCGCCTGGCGGTATTCCCTGCATGGGCTGATACGGCAATATATGATATGCGCAAAGGCATGGCGGCAGGTTGGGTGCTGCCGCGCACGCTCGTAGTGAAGATATTGCCAGAGCTGCAGGCCGTGATCGTAAAAAATGATACCTCCAGCATATTTTACGGGCCCATCAAAACGATGCCCGATAGTTTCCCGGCAGCGGACAAACAGCGCCTTACTGCTGCCTACAAAGATGCGATAGAGAAAATAGTGAACCCAGCCTACGCAAAGCTGCATGAGTTCTATGACAAAGAATATCTGCCCAAAGCCCGCACTACCAGCGGCCTGAAAGATATGCCTAATGGTACAGACTATTACAAATACTGTATCCGCTTCTGGACAACTACCGATCTTTCGCCAGACAGCATCTATAGCACAGGCCAGAAAGAAGTAGCGAGAATAGAAGGGGAAATGAATAAAGTGAAAGAGGAGTCGGGCTTTAAGGGTGACATGCACGCGTTTTTTAAGTACCTCGGCGAAGACCGAAAGTTTTTTCCTTTTACAACGGAAAAGCAGATTATAGATAGTTTCTGGGGCATAAAGAAACAGGAAGATCCGCAATTGAAGAAGCTGTTTAATAACACGCCGAAAACACAATTTACCATCAGGCAAACCGAAGCCTTCCGTGCTGCATCGGCCAGCGCAGAGTATAGCCAGGGCTCTGAAGATGGCACCCGCCCCGGTATATTCTATGTGCCTATACTTGATGCTAAGAAATTCAATTGCACAGGCATGACCACCTTGTTTCTGCACGAGGCTATACCCGGCCATCACTACCAGATATCCTTGCAGCAGGAAAATAAGAACCTGCCGGCGTTCCGGAAGTTTATCTGGTATGGCGCTTATGGCGAGGGATGGGCGCATTACTGCGAAACACTCGGCAAAGATCTGGGCGTGTACAATGATCCGTACCAATACTTCGGGCACCTGAGTGATGGCATACACCGCGCCATACGCCTGGTAGTGGACATTGGACTTCACTACAAAGGTATGACCCGTGAAGAAGCCATAAAGTATATGATGGACCATGAGCTTATCTCTGAGCGCGACGCAACCGCAGAGATAGAGCGGTACATGGCCATTCCCGGCCAGGCACTTTCCTACAAAATAGGACAGATGGCGATCAGTGCAGAACGCAAGACATATACCGAACAGCTGGGCGCTAAATTCAACATTGCGTCATTCCATGACGAAGTGCTGAAAGACGGCTGTGTGCCGCTAGAAATACTGCATGAAAAAATGGCCGAATGGGCTAAAAAACAATAAAACTCAGGTCGTGGCAACATTGATGACATTAGAAAAAATAGTAGAAAAAAACCTGCGGCAAACCGATGTTAAAACACTGCTCATCATTGAGCGTATCGGCGCGGCCGGAATGAATGAAGATCGGTGGCGCAAAAATCCACGCACATCACACGCCTGGAAACGAGTATTAAGAGAATTACGCATGACTGATGATATACCACATATCCGAGTTAAACAGATTTACCCCAGCTGGAAAAAAAGAGCGGTGCCACAAGGATAGTAATATGACCAGAAAGTTTTCAGGAAAGACGCATCATACTGGTTGGTGGGATACAATACCTCCGAAAGTAAAACTGCCTGTAAGAAAAACTATAACAGAGATAGAACGAGGTAAGGGCATTCCTCATGAAGAAGTGAAGGAAATGTATCCGCAATGGTTCAAGCGATAAATGGGCCATCAATCTATTTTCTTATCTGATTTGTGTATCGCGTTAGATTTGCCAATTTTTCAAAAGTTAGCAAATCTCTCAGGCGAAACAGCCTAAAAACAAGTCACAAAGTTTACTTTTGCACCCTCAAAACAACGAAATGAAAGACTTCTCAAAAGCAATCATAGAATGTGTGCCTAATTTCAGCGAAGGGCGCAATATGGCCACCATAAAGCATATAACAGATGAAATAGAAAAAATAGAAGGAGTAAGATTGCTGGACGTGGACCCCGGCAAAGCCACTAACCGTACCGTAGTGACCTTTGTGGGAAATCCTTATGATGTTATTGAAGCAGCTTTCCAGGCTATTAAAATGGCCGCCCATCACATAGATATGCGCAGCCACACAGGTGAGCATCCGCGTATGGGCGCTACAGATGTTTGTCCACTAATACCAATATCGGGTATTACGGCAGAAGAGACTGTGGAGTTTGCTAAGAAGCTGGCAAAGAGAGTAGGTGAGGAGCTGAACATACCGGCATATCTCTATGAGTACGCAGCATCTGCAGGCTACCGGAAAAACCTTGCGGATATACGCAGCGGCGAGTATGAAGGCTTTGCCGCTAAGATATTGAAACCAGAGTGGAAGCCGGATTATGGTCATACATTCAATGAGCGGAGCGGAGCGACCGTAATAGGTGTCCGTGATTTTCTGATCGCATACAACGTAAATCTCAACACTACCTCTACCCGCCGGGCCAATGCCGTGGCATTTGATATTCGTGAAAAAGGCCGGCAGAAGAAAGATGCTAATGGCAAAATAGCAAAGGATGCCAATGGTGAGGCTATATGGGAGCCGGGCCTGCTTAAAAATGTAAAAGCCATTGGCTGGTTCATAGAAGAGTACGGCGTGGCGCAGATCTCTATTAACCTTACTAATATGCATGCTACGCCGCTGCATGTTGTGTTTGATACCGCTGCTGAGCGGGCAGCTGTAAGAGGTATGCGCGCTACTGGCAGTGAGTTGGTGGGCCTTGTGCCGTTGCAGGCTCTGCTTGAAGCCGGCAGGTACTTCCTGCAAAAGCAGGAGCGCAGCACCGGTGTAGGAGAGGCAGAGCTGATAAGGATAGCAGTAATGTCTATGGGGCTTGATCAGCTCGCTCCCTTCGACCCGCAGAAGAAGATAATAGAATACTGCATGCAGGGCACCACTACCAAGAAACTGGTGGATATGACACTTACCCGTTTCGCACATGAGACAGCAGGTGAGACACCTGCACCTGGTGGAGGCTCTATAGCAGCCTATTGCGGTGTGTTGGGCGCAGCACTGGGAACAATGGTGGCAAATTTATCTGCTCATAAGAAGGGATGGGATAGCCGCTGGGAAGAATTTTCAAATCATGCAGAGAAAGGACAGGCGCTGATGAAAGAACTGCTGTACCTGGTGGACGAAGACACTAATGCCTACAACCACATAATGGCGGCCTTTGGATTGCCTAAAGGCAATGATGCCGAAAAAGCAGCCCGCAAAGCAGCTATAGACGCAGCTACTGTATATGCCATCAAGATACCATTCCGCACTATGGAACTTGCGTTTCAATCTTTCTCTCTTGCAAAAGATATGGCGCAGCACGGCAACCCAAACTGTGCCAGCGATGCAGGCGTGGGCGCGCTATGTGCGCGAGCTGCGGTAAAAGGCACCTACCTCAATGTGAAGACCAATGCCAAGAGCCTGATGGATAATGAAGAAGTGAAACAGATACTCGCAAGGTCAGAAGAAATGAATGCTGCGTGTGATGGCCTGGAACAAGAAGTTTGGAATCTTGCACTGGCGCAGATGAAGTAGGTCAGGATATTAAATTTTAGCAGTAATCTTTTACTTCTTTTGCAGTTCAGACAATTGCTTTGTAGCATATTGTTTTGCCTGTTCATCACCGTACTTCAGCGTGAGTTCATAATATTTGATCGCATTCTTATTATCACCCTTCATGTTGTACGCTTTCGCAATATTACTTAGCACTATATAATCATTTGGTGCGATCTTCTCTGCTTTCAGCAGCGGTTCCAGCGCCTTGTCATAATCTTTGTTTATAAGATAGACTATCGAGAGGTCGGAGAGGTTTTCTACATTATCCGGATAATATTTCAGGACAGTTTCGGAAATTGACTTCATGTTATTTAACAAGGCATCGTCATTGGTGTTATAAAGTTGGAGTATGTAACTCTGAATTGTGCCCAGCATAAATTTTTCGGCATCGTCAACAGGGTTACCATTTTTCCATTCCCATTTATTTTTTATTACTGCAGAAAAGTCGATCGTTTTTATGATCTCATTGGTAAACCTCTCATGGTCTTTCAATTCCCCTAACATATAGATTTTGCCAAACCGCATGTCCAACCTTTTGGGGAACTTTATAATTCCAGTATCAATATATGAGAAGCCGGTATTCAATAAAACGGACTTATAATCTCTTCTTTGATTTATATATGCTACTTCTTTACTGTCAGTGTTCGTAAGTTGTAGAGATTCGTCCCCGGCTTGAGTTTTCTCCAGGCCAAGCATCTCAACAATGCTCTTGTTAACATAGAAATTATACCATGACACATACAGTTCCGGATCATTGGGTTGCTGCTCTTTCCATTTAAGCAGTAGCTGCAGTTCTCCGGAAGTGTCCTTTTTTTGTACCAGGCTTTTGAACTGGTCTTCGAAACTCTGCCCCGATGATTTGCAGGCAGTTAAAATCAAAAGGCCGGCTATCGTCAGAATTTGTTTGTATATCATAGATTGGCTGATTTCCGGATTATCAATGAAACTTAATTTGCTCAAAATATTGCTTTTTCTTCATGCTAACACTAAAATGTCATGCTGAACGCTATAAACGAATGTTTGCTTTGCTATTGCAAGAGTTTGTAAGCAATTACTTCAAAGTCTGGTTGCGGTTATTTGTCTAACCACCTCTTCACATCTCCAAACACATCATCCCAATGGAACTCGGGAGCCATTTGATTCCCTTTTTCGTCTGTGACTGCTTTGAAAAAATTGTGATCATAGCCGGGGTAGAAGAGCGTGGTGAGGTTGTGCTTACGATGTCTTGCAAAATCAAGCGGAATGTTTTTGTTGTCAATGTCGGAGGGGCTGTTGAGACCCTGTACCAGCAGTATTGGACAATTGATCTTTAGCAGGTACTCAATTGCTGTTGGTTCCTCAAGGCTTCTCCAGCCGCCGTAGCAGAGGTCGTAAAAGTCGTTGTTCTTTTTATCGGTAAGGTCAGCTTCTTTCCATTGGTATAGGTCTGCCATTTCTTTGTCTGGTGTACCATTTATAAGTGCCGTGTGTATGCGATATATGGAATCCATTTTTTTAGTCACATCCGGCATTGCTTGCTGGTTATAGATCATAGCGCTTAGATACCCGGCATATACGCCATAGGCATTACCCTGTGAGTAGATCACTTTTTTTATGTCCTGCGGGTCCTTAGCTGCAACATAGGCAGCCACTATTGCCCCCTGCGAATGGCCATAAATATATATGTTGTCTTTGTCCACCCAGGTTTGTTTTTTGAGAAATTGGATCACCTTGATACTGTTGTCTCCTAATACATAGAGCTTGTTATTATCGGTATATTTCTGAGGTGGACGGTTTGTGCTATCTAGTTGCAGATACTGTCCCTGCTTTGCCAGCTCCGGGCTCAGATCGGTATCTGTGGCATATCTTTTCAGGCCTGGTTTTGAAATAATTACGATATTAAATTCTGAACGTGTAGCGCTATCTACACGAAATGGGAACACCCCGCAAAGGCCATCTTTAAGATTGATAACCAGCGGTACCGGCCCGGAGCCCTGGCAGAAAATAATGGTTTTTTTCTTCTTGTCGGGCAGGGTAGCGAGGAAATAAATGCTGTCATTTTTTGCACCGCGTATAGCAAATTCTTTCAGCTTCAGCAGCTTCAGTGCAGCGTTGTAATCAGCAGGATGCACCTGGGCCTGTAGCCGGGGTAAATGGCAGGCGAGCAAGCAGAATAGCACGCAGAGGGTAGTTGGGAATTTGTAGCTGTTCATATCAGGATATAATTTGTGAAGATAGGAGTATGACTATTAATGGGTTAGCGTTAGCGGGTTAATTATTGTTAAACGAGGGCAATTATCAATACGTTAAAACCGGGTTCTATTTAAACCTTTGGCACTGTTTTTATTCTATTATGTAAAGCACAAGCCATGATCTCGCAACAGGATATATCGGAATATATATGGCAGGAAATGCCAGAATTATCAGATGTTTGCAGCAAAGAAAAATCGCGCAACGTATACGATGTGGTGAGGCATATGCTTAAGTACACCAAATCACAAATGATCAAACATAACCTAAAAGCTGCCCAAAAGTGCATGGTGCTCGCCGAGCAATTATATCATAAGGGTAACAATGCAGTGAAAAATGCCATTGAAAACGTATTTGTTTATTCCTTCTCCCATGCGTTCTTTCATGATGCCGACCAAATGAAAGAAGTTTTGGATATAGTTCCACCGTCTCTATATAAGCTTTACCGCAGCCAGGTTATCAACAGCCATCTGTAGATAGTCGAAAGTCTAAAGTAGGAAGGCTAAAGTTTACATGTTTTGTCTTTTGACGGAAAAGACTTGGCTTTCAACAGGTTATCAAAAAATATATTTCTAAGCCATACTAACATTTTCTGCTGTAATTATACCAATTAGACAAAATAATTCGGCATGATTTTTGCTATAGATTAGTATGGCTATTTTACAAACAATTAGTGTCAAGGAAACAATAGAAGAACTGACAGTTTTGC
>CAIRTW010000175.1 GCA_903881585.1 uncultured Bacteroidota bacterium
AGCAATACCCCACTGAATGCCCCACCGCAGAAAAACGGGACATGCCATAATACATAACCAACTAATAATCAACAAACAGAAATCCACAAATGCCCCATATTACCTCGTTTTTTATTTAATCACAAATGGGGCATTGCTTTTTTGCTTAGGGACAATACATAAAAACAAATCAAGAAAATCCTTTAATCAGGAGAATCACGGTTCAGACAGCTACCCATTCTTCCTGAACGCCTTCCTTATATCCAGATAATCGAGGTAGTAAACAACCTTCACCGAAAGGCTGTTGCTCTGCGGCGACTGGAACATATAGTTCACATCATTGGAGTAATCGTTGATGATGTTGCCGCCGCTGGTGTAGATGGCGTTTTGATAGACAATATCCATCTCACTCCCCGGGCGGAACTGCCACGCAAAACTGAGATAAACATTGAACGAATTGTAGTTGATATCGTGGTTGGTATTGTAAGGTGTCGCGGCAAGCGAGCCATCATTATTGAGAAAGTTGTACGTTGAATAATTGGCTTTCGACCAGTAGTGGCGCTCATTGAGCGATAGAGACATTACATTGGTGAAGATGTAGGATGCGGTAAGCGTGTTGGTGAGCGTATTGATATTCCTGGTGCCAAAGTAGATGGAGTCGTTCACATTATCCACATAGCCCACATCATTATGCTGATTTGTGTAGGCAAAGCTATATATCATAGAGAATTTATCATTGAAGCGATAGTGCGGCGTTAGCGACCAGTAAAAAGTATTACGGCCCGCTGTGCCAAATGCCCGGTAGTTGGTCTCCCCATCCAGCGCAAATTTCTTGCGGTAGTCGGATGAGAAAAAGCCGCCACACATGTAGGTTGTGGGGTACACATAATATCGGCCTGCCGTGCGTGGCTCCAGGTAGTCGTATGATCTCTCCGGTTGTGCAGCCCAGTAAATGCCAAGCGTCAGGTAGTTTTTCAGGGTCACATTGTGCGAGCCATCGAAACCATAGCTCTGAAAAACAGAAGGGTTAAATACCCGGTTGTAATAAATATTGATGTGGTTGTTCATGTTGATGAAGTACCAGAATGGCTTATATATATTGTAATACTGGTCGGCATTGTAGTAGATAATGTTGTTCCGGTCCAGGTAGCCCATGTCGTTTGGGTTGAAGTGGTCGCTTACAGAGCGCGTGCTGAAGAGCCAGGTATAGTTGCCGCTTACTTTTCCCGCATCCAGGTAATACCGGTAACCAATATCGGTGTTGTGGTTGTAAAACAACTGGCTCACATCCAGCGAGCCATCCGTGGCATACCTGTTGGCCTTATCTGCCAGCCGGAACAAAACTGCGGTTGCATCGGCATTGTGCGTGGTATCGTAACGGGTCACATTGGTATTTACGAGACTTATGTAGGAGTTATTCTTAAACGCCTGGTCCAGCACTATCTCGTTGTAGTTGGTAGTAGGTGCCGTTTGTATCTCGCGCTCAGCTCCGGTAGCCGTATTTCTAATGGTTGCTTCCTGCGGTGCAGTTACGGCGTTAAATATGCCTATGCCAAGGTTGCTACTGGTACGCCCGGATATCTTTGTAGCATTGTATATGCGCGTAGTCTGCGGATTGGAAATTATAGAATCATTAAGGCCGAGAGCTCCGGTTGGCAGGTTGAAGTTGGTGGGTGTACCCCCTATGCGCCGCGAATAAAAAAGGTCATCTTTATTGAAGAGGTCGAAGCCTTCGAGAAAGAAATACCGCAGGTCGTTGTAGCGAACTTCTATAGGCGAAAGGTTGAGCACACGCGGGTCGTAGAGGGTTTGGCCGAAGTCGGGCACGAGGGTCATATCCAGCGTAAAGGCATCGTTGATACCATACTTTATGTCCATGCCGCCATCTATGGTATGTGCGTTAACACCTGAATAGTTCTCTGCATAGGCCGATATATAGGGCAGCAGCTGTAGCCGTACCGGCGATAGAATATCGTGGATACCGGTAAGCGTTCCTGCCTGGTTCACAAAGTTGCTTTGCGTGGGTAGCACCGGGTTCCAGAACGATTGTTCCCTGCATCTGCGTATAATGCGCGCAAAGTTCACGCCCCATTTCTGAATGTCGGTTTTGGGGAACCGGATAGCGGAGTATGGTATCCTCATCTCCACACACCAGCCTTGCTTGTTGATGGTCACTTTAGAGAACCATGCGGCATTCCAGGTCATGTCACTGTTATCAAACTTTTGCTTGGCATCTGCCTGCACGCCGGCTGCCGTTACTATGAAAAAGAAGCCATTCTGGTTATCGGAATAGGTATCGAAGAAAACACCAAAGGCATCGTTATTATTATCCCAGACATCGCGGGGGGAGAGTTGTTTCAGTATGCTATCGGGATGCTCGTCATACAGCATAGCGCCTATGTACACTGCTTCGTTATCGTAGAGTATGCTTACTTCAGCCCGCTGGGTTGAAGGCAGGCCGGGATAAGGGTCATGCTGAATAAAACTGGTGGCTTTTTCGGCATGTTGCCAGGCTGGTTCTGAGAGGTTGCCGTCAAGAGTTATCTTCTCAGTTATGAGGCTGGAGGCAAGCGTTTTCTTCTGTGCTACAGCAACAAACTGCATAGTCATTATTGCAAGCGAAAGGAGCAGGCAACGAAAAGCAGCAATAGCGGAAACACGGAACATGGGGAACAGAATAATCAATCAAATATCATGCATCTTTTTCATTTTGAAATCCCCCGGTTTATCACCCCAAAGCAAGCAGTTGCACTAGAAGCTTGACGTTAACGTTGCTTTTACACCGCTGAAGGCCGGCTCATAGCGGCACACGCCACCCGAGCAGTTGATACCGTCCACCTGTTTTACATAAGCAAGTGAGAACCTGTGCGGGCCTTTTGTGTAGGCAACAAAAATATTGTAGTAGTTATTAGGTGGATTAGCGTAGTTACGATTTTCGAGAAGGTTTTTATTAGGAGCTGTGTTGATCATATCAGATACAGTAAATGACCATTTTGGAGCTATGTCATATTCCAGCAATGCAAAAAGCCATGAGCCCCAATCCTGCTGGGTGTACATGTATTGCACTTCAGCCCTTAACGACCGCTTTTCAGTGAACCGATAAGTAATGTCAGCGAATGGGGTCAGCGCATATACTATAGGGTTATTGTTTGTTCCCTCCGATTGATACGCCAGGATATTGTACTCCATGTACTGTACACCACCCTGGAATATCCATGATTTCAGGCCCTGATAAAACCCGTCCACATAAGCCTCGCGATACAGTTCGTGATTATCAAGTGTGTTGATATGCGTGTAGGTCAGTGTAAAATTGGTAACATCATTTGGAGAAAGTGTGAGATTAGCTGTTCCTGCCATCTCTGAGATATCCTGGGATGCGGGTGTATAGCGTGCCATCAGGCGCTCAGGCCGCAGCACGGCTACAATGGGCTGCCAGTTCATCATACCATTCAGCAATGTTTCGTTTGGTGATGTGCGCATCACAAAATCCTGGGTACGCTTGCCGGTAAGACTAAGTGCGATGCCTTTCTTACCGTAGTTAATGGATGTGTACTCCACATTTCCCGGCTTATCAATGAGCATAGTAGACTGCGCGGAATCAATTGCCGCTGCATTAGGCACATCATAACCCGGTACGTTGATGGCTTCATGAGTTTTGTACGCGCCTTCAACATACCATGAGAAATTTTTGTAGGTAAGTGTATTATAAGCGGAGAATGCGTAGGTGTTATACCTTGGGTAAAATTGCAGATTTTCTGCGGCCTGGGCAGTAATGGTGCTGGTGACAGCCAGCATTGAAGTCTGGTCAAGCGTTCGGTTCAGAACGCCTATGCCCGGCAGAATGTGAACTTTGCCTACGTTGAAATCACCCTCGGCGTTAAAACCTTTTATCACGGGAGCATAGCGAACATTGTTTACCTGGTTGTTATTTTTCTGCTGTCCGGTAAAACCTTTCAGCATTATGTTGTTGGTGAGCTTGTACTTCAGCTCAATACCCATCAGTGCATTATCTATAAGCAGCCCCCTGTCTTCATAAGAGCGAAAAAGAATACCACTGCCCACCTGGTCATAAATGGAACCTACGGTAATATTCAGATCACCGACTTCCTTACTGATGCTCCAGGCGCCAAGACCGAAATCTGTACTGGGGGCAACAGGGTTCTTTAAGTTGGAGTTATCGAATGCATCTGCCCGGGCAAAAAATGTGAACCCGTTTATGCTGTACCGCAGGTCCAGCCATCCCTCACTACCGCTCAGTGCATTATCATACAGCGCATTTCCAGAAGCCTTTATACTTTCATCCCGCTGAAAAAAATTCATGTTCATCATCAGGTCTCCGGAAAATGTACCCTGGGCCCATAAACTGCCTGATATGCAGACCATTAAAAATAAAAATGCGATATTTTTCATCTAAGAGGTGTATATTGTTAAAGTTTTTCCGAAATTAGCTTCTTTATTCAATTCCGGCAAAGTTTTAGCTTATTATTGTTAAAAACAAGTACTTATGAAAAAAATTGTTGTAGCCGTTGTATGCATCTTAGCTGCAGCTTCCGTACATGCACAAGGGTTGCCTAACACCCAGATAAAAGACGTTAACTCTGGTAAAAAGGTTCCCTTCAACGAAACAATTGAAAAAGGTAAGGTAACGCTTATCAGCTTTTGGGCTACATGGTGCGTACCGTGCAAAAAGGAAATAAAGAATATATCCCTCAAGTTGCCCGAGTGGAAAAAAGAAGCAGATTTTAATTATGTGACTATATCTGTTGATGAGGCCCGCGCTGAAGGACTGGTTCGCACATATGCCATATCGCAGGGCTGGAGTTTCCCCTTCTTTATTGATGCAAACTCAGACCTGAAACGTTCGCTCAGCTTCCAGAATGTGCCTTATACGATGATCATTGATAAGGCAGGTAAGGTTGCTTTCACACACACAGGCTATGAAGAAGGTGGCGAGGCCGAAGTATTTGCCAAGATAAAGGAGCTGGCGAAATAAAGTCGGCTCTTTGGCAGGACAATAAAGAATCAGATTTCAATTGAGATATTTAACATGCGATGCCCCCTGTGGCATCGCTTTTGTTTTTACTTATTTCCTGATATAGACATTTGATCCGTTCCGAATCGTAGCAAGGTTTATCGTGTACCTTCAATGATCTCTTTAAACACTGCTTTCATGTTCTCTTTATTGAAATTATCCCGGACGTAGTTTTTGCCGAATGACGATAGTTCTTCCCATACGTTTTTATCATTGCAGACACGTAATATCTCTGCGGTCATTGCCGCCGGTGTGTTGATGCCTTTGTAGATGAAACTATCGTTTTTGGGCATACCTTCAAATGCTGTACTTGTGCCCACTACGGGTACGCCGTTGGCCATTGCTTCAATTACTTTTCCCTTTACGCCTGCACCAGACAATAGTGGAGCAATAGCAATTTTTGATTGAGTATAAAGAACGTCCAGTTCTTCAGCAGATATATCTGACAGTATCTTTATATCCCGGAACCTGTCCCTGTATCTAAAAATAAAATCGGGCACCAGCGACCCCACAATGGTGAGCCCGATATGATGCGCTGATAATTCAGGATATACTTCGTCCAAAAACCATTTCATGGCTTCTTTGTTGGGTGGATGATTGAAGCCACCTACGAATAAAAGCCCTTCCCGGTTATCATAAACCGGGGTATTGCCAGCTACGTCAAAAAAGTACCCGGGAACGTAGTGCAAAGGTTTAGTGATGTATTTTCCCAGATAGGCAAGCTCGTCGTAGCTAAGCACCAGGGAGTCATCTGCATTCTGATACATAATATCCTCAGCAGCTTTTATTTTCTTCGCTTGTTTTGCCAGTGCGGCGCTCTTTTTTGCAACTGCTTCCCGCTCCAGTCGCAGGTAGCCCAGGTCATGGCCGAAGTAAATGACCTTTCCGTTATAGGCAATGCTCCTGATAAAATTAAGGACAGGCAAACAAACTGATGCCCGGCTCAATAAAACGGCGTCAAAATTATTGATGTTCTTATTCAGGTATTGTTTCCAGTTACTATCATCAAAGTTATATGCCTTTCCATACAGCACTTCCACGCCCTTTTCCTGTAGTGCCAGCTGGTATTTCTTTGGTACGTTTTGATTCTCGCCCAGGAACTTGACATGATAACCGAGCTCCAGCATGGAATCGATAAAATTGCTGATACACCTGGACCCTGCATCCCTGTCCGGTTGCGGCAAATAGTGGTCAACAATCAAAATGATCTTTTTGCCGGTTGTCCGGTCGCGTTCGGTAAAAACGTTTTCACCATTTTGTGATTTACACTGCAATACCTGCTGCCACTTATCTACAAATTTCTTCCGGTTTACAACCTGGTATTTCTTCACGCCTTTATTTACATCAGTGCCGTGGGTGATCCCCTCAAAGTGCACTACTGCCGAAAATGGCTGGTACATCACCTTGTAACCTTCCTTCCGCACCTGGAAGCACAAGTCTGTGTCTTCATAATAAGCCGGTGCAAACAGTTCATCGAAACCACCAATTTCCCTCCACAGCCCAGCATCGATCATGACCGATGCGCCTGATATATAATCGACCTCCTTTACGTAGTTGTATTCCGGCCGTTTGGGATTATCATCATTTCCGTAATTCCATCCGCTGCCGTCCTGCCAAATGATCCCACCGGCTTCCTGAAGGCGCCCGCTCTCGTACAATAATTTGGAGCCTGCCAGCCCAATATTGTCAGATAGTGCAAAACAACTCAACAGTTCCTTCAGCCAATTCTTTTGCACCTGCGTATCATTGTTCAAAAAAACAAAATACTGCCCCCTGGCTTTTGACGCCGCATGGTTACAGTTTTTCAGAAACCCAAGGTTTGCCTCATTCCTGATCAAAACCAGGTTTTCAAAGTTGTCGCGAAGCAACTCAATACTTTCGGAGGAGTTATCATCTGCTACAATTATCTCATAATCATCATATCCACTATTGTTGAAGATGGAGCAGATGCAATTGTATGTGTATTCAACCTGGTTGTACATGGGAATGATAATGGATACAACCGGGTTTGCATTTGCGGGCAGGATTATTTTTTGCTTCTTGGTGTAATTTCTGATGGACAGGTCAAGGCTCAAATTTGTCTCGTCATCATAGTCGGAAATATTGCCAAATGCCTTTTTATGTAATAAACTTTTTGTACCTGTAATAATCCCTTTTCTCTTAATTTCTCTTGCCAGCTCTTTGGCTACCTTCTTCTTATTATCGCTATTTACAAACCGTTTAAAGTAAAAAAAATATTTCCCTGCCTTACTTTTCATTATTGCTTTATAGTGTAGCGCGAAATTAGAATAACTTTTCGGCTTTAAAGGGGTGAAAAATATTACGGCAGACAATTCCCCGGCATTCCCAGCAGATTGCGAGCCAATATTTAACAGACTTTAAGTAATAATGACGGGTAAATATTCTTTTTTTTGGAAAATTAGCACGATTTTTGCCACCCGGTAGCTGACTACTAACGAATTAATGAAAGAACAAGCCACTTTAGATATAACCCTCGAACGGTCATCGGTCCAGATACTACCACAATCGGACATGGCAAGCATACGCTATTTGTTTCACGAAATGAACCAGCAGTATCTTGATCATGAGCCCGCTACATATTACTATACCGTAAAGCGGGTGATGGACGTAGCAATATCTGCGTTATTTGTTATCCTGGTAATGTCCTGGCTGATGCCTGTCATAGCGCTGCTGATTAAGCTTTCCTCGAAGGGGCCTGTATTCTTTATTCAGAAACGTACCGGGTATATGGGGGTTGAGTTCAATTGCTTCAAATTCCGCACCATGTACCTCAATGATGAAGCCGACATAAAGCAGGTTTCTATTAATGATAAGCGCATAACTGCGATCGGAAAATTCCTTAGGATCACGCACCTTGATGAGACGCCCCAGTTTTTCAACGTTATCATTGGCGATATGAGCGTTATTGGCCCACGGCCGCACATGCTTTTCCATACGCGCAATTATTCGGAGTGGATTCCCTACTACAACCTGCGCCATGAAGTAAAGCCCGGAATGACCGGAATGGCACAAATAAAAGATTACATAGGTGAGATAAGCGTGGAGCGCGAACTGCGCAAACGCATACAATGGGACATCTACTACATGAAACACCGCAGCATACGGCTGGACATAAACATATTGCTGAGCACAGCAGGATGCATATTTATGAAAGCAGCACAGCTGATAAAGGGTAAAAAGTAGTAATTATCTTAGTCCGAACAAATTTAAATACCTGCGAGAGCAGGTATTTTTCATTTTATAGATTTCGAGTCGCGGGAAATTACCATGATCTGCAAAAGACAATGTAATTGTTGTTACTTTTCATGCCTAAATGGTTCACGGCATCCTTTTTATATCTTTCTTAAAAAACAATTTTCATGAAACTGATCATCACAGCAACTGATTTTTCGGAAGTAGCTCAGAATGCAGCGCACTATGCCTGCCAGCTGGCAATAGCACAAAATGCCCGCGTTGCCATTATTCACTCATTTCTCTTCCCGGTAATCTTCAGCGATGCGCCAATGCCCTCCAACCTCATTGATGACGTGGAGAACGACTCTGAGGGGCAAATGCGCACAACCGTTTCTCAGCTTCAGCAAGCCTACCCTACCCTTGATATACAAGGATCGGTAATAGACGGCGATATCATCAGCGCACTTGAAAAATATGCTCAAGAGTACCAGGAGCCGTGGCTGGTGGTGCTGGGCAACAGCATGGCAGCGGAACATGCCTCATCAATAGATAGTATTGTGATCTCTGCCTTCAGGCTAATGAAGTATCCGGTACTGGCCATTCCGCCGGGTACAGCGTTTAAACCTGTAAAGAAGATCTGCCTGGCCTTCGATAATAAACATGACGGAAACACTACTGCACTAACGCAGCTAAAAGACCTCACACTGGCCCTGGGTGCGGAACTGGATGTACTGAACCTGCAAGTTGACGTTTTTAACCGGGATAATATGACCGACATTGATGGCGAGGCCATAGATATCCTCGAGCCGGCAAATCCACATTTTCATATCATTTATGATGTGAGTAATATCGAGAGCGTAATAGAAGAGTTTGTTGAAAAAAATAACGTGGACTGGCTGGTGATGATACCGCGCAAACATTCATTCTTTGAAGGGTTATTTCATAAGAGCCATTCCACAGCCCTGGCACACAACAGCCGCATACCGCTGGTGGCGCTGCATGAAACAAGCCTTGCCACACAAGTTCACGAAGAAAGGTAAAACCGAGGGTAAGGCCGAATGATTTATGTAAAGGGAACTGATCTTGTGCATTAGACGTTGCAGTGCAATCTGCTTTTGAGGAACAGTGCTATTGCTCTGCGGCTTTTTTCTCCTGGCGCTTCTTTATAAGCTGGCGTATGCCTTTGTACGAAAGCTCTATTGCTTTCCATTTCAGGTAGCCGCCGATAAACTCGAATGCCGCAGCTTTCAACGGGCTTCTGCCCTTCTTCTTACCCTCTGACGGCGCTTCGTCAAACCGATCACTTGGGCTGCTGAATTTCTTTTCAAGCTTTTTCTGCGCAAATTTCACCAGCATGTCCACAAGAGGGTTAGATACCGGTAAAAAGTCCAAAAGGGAGCCGGAGCCACCCTCTTCGTCCTTATCTTTACTCTTCTTTTTTTTACCCAGGACTCCTTCTAAAGACAATAACGACTCTATATCCATATTCCTGCTTTCCTTGCGCAGGAGTTTTTTCTCCCGTTCAAGGTCTTCAATACCGCGCAGTTTTTTAGGATAAAGCTTCATCTACCAATCTTTGAATTGATTTTTACAAGTAAGGAACGATGACAGATCGTGATGCCGTTTATTTTTCTGCTTCCTCTTCTTCCTCATCATCCCCTTCGGTAAGCACGCGGATAAAGCCGCCGGCAAAAAACCGGGTGATGTTTTTGCGAAGCGCTACCACAATAAGCAACAACAATATATAGATGCCTATCACGAGGAAAAAAGAAGCCATTTTAGACATGCCGGCATTAATAAACACCTCGGTGAGCCCAAAACCTATGAACAGAAAAACACAGAAAAGAATGAACAGGCATATCAGCGAAAACAGGAAGTAGCTAAACAAGTTGGCACTGCGCCCTATAAAATTGATCTTGAACAATTTTACATGCACGTCAACATACTGCAATACTCTTTCCTTCAATTCGCTGATTATGCTCATTAGTTTTCGGGGAGATTAAGAATGGTAAATTTCCTCTTCCATGTCCATGCCCTTCTTCGCAAACTTCCCTTTCAGGTTGGTAAGGCCTTTTTTCAGCTTTTCCATATCTTGTTCACGGGTTTCTTTGTCGGTAGCCAGTAAATAGCCTACCGCCACGCCTGCAGCGGCGCCTATCAATAATGTAGCGATGGTGTTTCCAATCTTTGCCATATGATCTAGAATTTAAAAGTTTATAACAGAGCAGATAAATATCATGCCAAAGGTAGTAAATCCAATATGAGCGGAATATGATTTTCATCAATTTTCGCAGGATTTAACAAAACAAGCTATGAAAACAGCTACTTCTTGAGCTCGGCATAGTAGCGATGGGCGTCAATGTATTTCTCCACCGCATCCGGAACAATGTATTTTATTGATTTTTTCTCCTTGATCTGCCTGCGGATATAAGTGGAAGATATGTGCAGCAGCGGCGCATCAAGTATGGTCATATCTGCGCCATAGGTATCTTCTATTTCAAAACCCGGCCTGTTATAGACTACAAAAGAGTACCGGGCCACCAGCTGCTCAAAATTTTTCCACCTGTGAATGTTCTGAAAACTGTCTGCACCCATGATCACCGAGAAGCGCTCCAATGGAAATTTTTCGGCAAGGTAGGTAAGCGTATCAATAGTATAAGATGGTTTGGGCAGACTGAACTCCACATTGCTCGCCCTGAATTTGGGATTATCTTCTATTGCCAGGTTCACAAGATGCATACGGTCGTATTCATTGAGCAGAGAATGGGAATCTTTTAATGGATTATGTGGAGAAACCACAAACCATATCTTATCAATCTCTGTATGTTCTATTACGTGGTTTGCCACTATAAGATGGCCGGTGTGAATAGGATTAAAGCTGCCGAAGTACAACCCGATGTGCATGTGGCAAAACTAACGAAAGGATGGCTATTCATGAAAATGAATTTGGAGTAAGATTTCCCCGTTTAATTATATGCATTCTATATATTTGCTACCCGCTATGAACAATATTGAACAATTAAGAAAATGGTGCAATGGTGCATGGACAGCTCAGGGGCAACCTGATGCGGAGATAGCTGAACTGGCAATAGACAGCCGCAACATCGAAGGTCCAGCCAATGCCCTGTTCATAGCCCTGAAGACACCTTTGCGGGATGGCCATACATTCGTAATGGATGCGTGGCAAAAAGGCGTACGGAATTTCCTGGTGTCGCAGCCGGTGGATGACGCCTCGTTGCCGGATTCGAATATCATACAAGTTAAGGACACGCTTGCTGCGCTGCAAAAGATAGCTGCGGCCCACCGCAAGCAGTTTGATATACCTGTTATTGGCATTACCGGCAGCAATGGCAAAACGGTGACCAAGGAATGGCTGTACCAGTTGCTCAGCGGCAGTTACAATACCGTACGCAGTCCCAAGAGCTACAACTCGCAGGTGGGTGTGCCTTTGTCGGTATGGCTGATGAATGAAAACCAGCAACTGGCCATTTTTGAAGCCGGCATTTCGCAGCCGGGCGAAATGGAAAACCTGGAACGCATCATTAATCCTACCATAGGGTTGCTTACAAACATAGGCGAGGCGCACAGTGAGGGGTTCATGAATGCACGCCAGAAAATAAATGAGAAGCTAATATTATTCAGGAACGCGAAACAGCTGGTGTATTGCCTTGACCACCTGGAACTGAATCAGTGCATTGTGCAATACATGCACCAGGTGAAGGGCGGGAGGTCGGAAGAGCCGTTGCAGCTGTTTACCTGGTCGCAAAAGCAGGACACCGACCTGCGGATCACAAACATCAGCAAGACCAGCGCCAAAACTACCATCACCGGTATATACAAAAAAGAAGAAGCCCGCATAACGATACCGTTTGCAGATGACGCATCAATAGAGAATGCGATACACTGCTGGTGCGTTATGCTACTGCTGCATGTGGGCCAGGATGAGATAAGAGCGCAGATGGCACAACTGCAGCAGGTATCTATGCGCCTGGAATTAAAGCATGGAATTAACGATTGCACAGTAATCAATGACTCATACAATTCGGACCTGACATCGCTGCAACTGGCGCTGAACTATCTGGACCAGCAGAAGCAACACAGCCACCATACGGTCATCATGTCTGACATACTACAGATAGGCCGGCGTGATATAGACTTATATGAAGAAGTAGCCGCACTAATCAGCCGGAAAAACATACAACGTTTTATAGGTATAGGCCCCGCACTGTATAAGAACAAGGCCTCATTCAGAAAATATAAAAGGATACGCAGTATATTTTTTAAGTCAACAGATGATTTTCTGAAAAACTTCCACCTCATCACGTTTGATAAGGAAGCGATATTACTGAAGGGTGCACGCGTGTTTGCATTTGAGAAGATAGGACTGCTGCTGGAGCAACAGGTACACCAGACGGTGATGTCCATAGACCTGTCGGCGCTGACGCATAATCTGAATGTGTTCAGGGCAGAGCTGAGGCCGGGAGTTAAGACCATGGCCATGGTAAAGGCATTCGCCTATGGCAGCGGCAGCTATGAGATAGCTAATCTGCTGCAATATGCGGGCGTTGACTACCTGACTGTGGCCTACACAGACGAAGGCATAGCTCTGAGAAAAGCGGGCATCAAAATGCCTATAATGGTGATGAGCCCGGATGCAACATCATTCGACCGGATGATCGTGTGGAAACTGGAACCTGAGCTATTTAATTTCCGGTCGCTTTCGGCATTTCTTAGTGTGGCGCAAACACTTGCCGTTAGCAAGTATCCGGTACATATAAAACTGGATACCGGTATGCACCGGCTTGGCTTTAACCCGGAAGATATAGAGGAACTTGGCAACAAAATCGCGGAGAGCCCTGCTATTGAAGTGGTGAGTATTTTCAGCCATCTTGCGGCAAGCGACGACCCAAAAGAAGATGCTTTTACACGCCAGCAAGGACAGCTGTTTGAGAAAATGAGCGCTGAGCTAATGAGCAAATTCCTGAATAAGCCCATGCGGCATATCTGCAATTCGGCGGGCATAGTGCGGCACCCTGAACTGCAGCATGATATGGTAAGGCTGGGACTGGGACTATATGGTGTGGACGCCAGCCACCTGCTGCAAAATAAACTGAGGCAAACAAGCACACTAAAAACAACCGTGGCCCAGGTGCGGCACATACCCGCAGGTGACAATGTAGGCTATGGCCACCGTACCCTGGCCCCGCATGATATGCGCATAGCCACCATCAGCATAGGCTATGCAGATGGCTACCCCCGGACGCTGGGAAACGGCCGCGCACATGTGCTGATACACGATAAGCCTGCAAAAACAATAGGCTCAATTTGCATGGACATGTGCATGGTGGACATAACGGATATACCAGAAGCAAAGGAGGGAGATGATGTAATAGTCTTCGGCAAGGGACTGACGGTAACAGAGCTGGCAGCATGGGCCGGCACCATATCTTACGAGATCATGACGAGCATATCGCAGCGGGTGAAGAGGGTTTATGTGAATGAGGAGTAATAAGTTGAGGTGATAAGTTGAAAAGTTGAATTGAATGTTTACCGGGTGGCAACTCAGTTTATAACTCACTCCGGAAAAGACCGCTAATGTAATTTTCGTAACTTTGAATAGAAATACATTTAGCATGGACGGATATTATTTTTTACGGATAAAGAAGGATTATGCTTCGGCAGTAATAGAAGATCTGCAAAAATTAGATGCAGTGGAACTATTGGATGCGGACGATAATAATATTCCTGAATGGCAAAAAAAAGAAGTGCTATCGAGGTTGCAGGTTTTAAAAGACGACCCTGCGAGCGGGGTTGATTGGGATACTGCAATAAAGAGAATTAAGCACGCTGCAAAATGAAACGTTACAAAATCATTTTTTCAGAAAACGCTTTATTGGACATTGAGGAAGCCGTTTTATATTACAATTCACAACAGAATGGTTTAGGGAAAAAATTCGCCATTGAAGTACAGGCGACTTTAAGTTCCATTAAGAAAAACCCTTTTTATGCAAGTATCAGATACGCTGAAATAAGATGTGCAGTAGTTAACATTTTTCCGTTCATGATTCATTATCAAATCGAAATGGACCTGGATACCATAAGAATTCTTTCTGTCTATAATACTAATCGACGGCCGCTATGGTAATTGGTAACTATTCCTTCGCCGCAACTCAGATCAAAACCTATCATTCCAACAACCCCTTATAATACTTCATCAGCCCATCCATAGGGCTTTTGATCACATCGCCTATTTCGAGCTCATACTGGCCGCAGAGATTTTCGAGCACATCGCGGAACTCGAATGCAACCGATCCGGAGAAGTAAAGCGGGAGGTTCCAGCTGTTGCGGTGCTTGAGTATGCTGGTGTGAAAGAAGTCGTTTAGGCAGTCTTCTATAATGTTCTCCACCATGTAGTGGCCACGGTTGTCTTTGAGCAATGTTACAAATGATGCGAGGTACCGGTTCGGATTAGGCTGATGGTAGAGGGTGTTTATTATCTGCTGTATGTCATTGCCAAACCGCATTTCAAAGCCAATGGTCAATTCAGTGTCGAAGGTGCCGTAAGCGTAGTATTGAAGTATGCGCTTGCCCATGTAATTGCCGCCACCTTCATCACCAGCGATATAGCCAAGAGATGGCCGCTGCTCTTTTATTTTGTTGCCGTTGTAGTAGCAGCTCGCACTGCCGGTCCCCAGGATGCAAACTATCCCTTTGTTATCGCCGCACAATGCCCTTGCTGCGGCTACCATATCGCCGGCCACTTCAGTTTTCTTTATGCCAAAGTGCCCAACCAGTATTTCCTCCAGGAAGACTTGCTTTTCAGGATTAGCTGCGCCTGCGCCGAAGTATGACATTTTATCGGCCTGGTACTTACTGTTATCCCATGGCAGTTCTGCTCGCAGCATGGCCTCTATATCCTGCTTGCTCTGGAGATATGGATTGATGCCTTGTGTGCTGAAGCGCACAGGTTTCTTACCTTTTTTCAAAAGGCACCAGTCTGTCTTTGTCGATCCGCTGTCTGCAATGAGGTAAGAAGGCATAAAAATGTATTGCTACACAAATATGCACAAACAATAATGAATATCCTAGCAAGTGCAACAATAAATTTTGGTGCAAAAGGAAACGGAATAAGCAGTCATAGCCGCTGAAAAATCTTTACTGGCACATGTTTCGTATATTTCTTAAACACTATGCTGTTCCGTAAACACTTTCTTTTTGCTTTTGCTTCGTTGCTTTCTCTTTCTGCAGGCGCACAGGCTATAGACAACACCCTATCCTACAAGAACATAGGCAGTGATCGCTATTTCCGGCTGAATTATGAGAATGATTTTTTCTCGGCTACTGATAAATACTATACACAGGGCATACACCTGGAGCTTGTAGCGCCGTGGCTGAGAAAATTTCCGGTGAGCAAAATATTGGTACACCCGAATTTCAGCAGCATAAGGTATGGTATAGCGCTGGAACATGAAGGCTATACGCCATCTGACTATACAGTATCCTATATACTGCATGGCGACAGGCCTTTTGCCGCTTGCTTCTTTTTAAAGACATTTCTTATTGCCACCGACAGTGTAAAAAAACAACGTTTCTCGTCTTCTGTAAGCGCTGGTGTCATAGGCCAGGCCGCCGGCGGCGCTGAGATGCAAACGGTCATACACCGATGGCTGCATGATGAGACGCCCTATGGCTGGCCAAACCAGATACACAATGATGCAATACTCAACTATCACGTGGATTATGAAAAACAACTGGTCTCGCTGGGCCATTTTCTTTCAGTAGACGCCGACGCCATGGCACGGGCCGGCACACTAAGCGACAAAGTGAATGTTGGCACTACCATCATGTTTGGTTATTTTGATGATCCGTTTAGCAGCACCATTGCCCATGCAAAGAACCTGCGCGTGTATGCCTACGAACATGCCGCAATAAACGCTGTTGGTTATGACGCAACACTTGAAGGCGGCGTGTTTGACAAAACAAGCCCCTACACCATCAGCGCAAAAGATGTTACGCCCTTTGTTTTTGAAAACCGTTTTGGGTTTGTAGTGCAGTACCAACGCATATGGCTGGAGTATTTCCAGTCGCTGCTGAGCAATGAGTTTACTACCGGCAACTACCATGTGTGGGGCGGTGTACAGGTGGCGTTCGGGCTGTAATGCAGGGTTTGGCATAAATAAATTAGTTTTGTAGAAACACGTTTCCTTGCAGGCGCTGACATACTACCTTACGCTTCCGTTCATCTATTTGTTTTCCATACTGCCCTTCCGGGTGCTTTATTTCTTTTCCGATCTTATTTACCTGGTGCTGTACAAATGCTTTGGTTACAGAAAGTCGGTCGTGCTCCAAAATCTGCGCAACTCATTTCCTGAAAAAACAGAGGCCGAGATCAAACAGATCTGCGACGCGTTTTATCATAACCTGTGCGACTTCATGGTGGAGACTTTCAAGATACTCACTATAAGCAAAGAAGGCATTATGAAGCGGTGCAGGATGACGCCGGAATGTGCAGCGGTCTTTGAGCAGTTCGCAAAGGAGAATAAGAGTGTTATTATGGTAATGGGGCACCTGGGCAACTGGGAGTGGGCGGGGCACCCATTCAGCCTGCAGTGCAAGCAGCAGCTGGATGTGCTTTATCACCCGCTGTCCAATAAATATTTCAATGGGCTGATGCGGGGTATGCGCAGTCGCTTCGGGACAAGGATGATGCCAATGAGGACGGCATATAAAGAAATGCGGGCGCACCGCAATGAGCTAACTGCAACTGTGTTCATATCCGACCAGACACCTATGCCTGAAAACGCATACTGGACCACCTTCCTCAACCAGGACACGCCAATATTTAAGGGCACGGAAGTGATCGCAAAGAAAATGAACCTGCCTGTTGTTTATTGCTCAATAATAAAAGTGAAGCGCGGCTATTACGAAATGCGCGCAGAGCTGCTTGTAGCAAACCCTGGCGCAACTGCAGACGGTGAAATATCTGAGCTGCATACAAGGCGGCTGGAGCAGGACATTATTGCTATTCCCGCATCGTGGTTGTGGTCGCACAAGAGGTGGAAGTATAAGCGGCCGGTGAGGTAAATGTGGCCGGCAATCGTAACTTTATAATATAACTCGCGCGCATGAAAAAGATATTTTTAGTTCTGTTTTTGGCAATCATTACAGCTGCAAATACGTTTGCCCAGGAGGCAATGTTGCAGGCTGGCCTTGCACTAAAATACCTCGTGCAAATGCCCACCGAAAAATCAGCCCATCCGCCGTTGATCGTCTTGTTGCATGGTTACGGCAGTGATGAAAAAGACCTTTTTGCACTGCGGACATTATTCCCTAAAAACTATCTGTTTGTGTCGGCACGCGCACCCTACCCCTTGCCGGGCGGCGGATATGAGTGGTATGAAATGACCGATGCAAACGGCGTACATGACGGCAATGCCGCCCAGCTCGCCAACAGCAAAACGCTGGTTGAAAAATTTATTAAGCAGGTTACTTCCGCCTACCATGCCGACCCTGCACAGGTATATCTTATGGGTTTCAGCCAAGGCGCTATAATGAGTTACCGTGTGGGGCTTACAGCTCCGTCTCTGCTTAAAGGGATTGGTGTGCTGAGTGGCACTATCTATCCTTCATTGAAACCGATGGTCAAGAAAAGTCCGGCACTCAAGCAGCTAAAGATATTCGTGGCTCATGGAACTGCAGATGAGCGCATCTCTTTTGCAGACGGAAAGGCCTCAAGCGATTATTTAAAAACGCTTGGGCTGAATCCCGAGTTCCATTCCTACCTTCAAATGGGCCATACTATAAGCCGCGATGTACTTTCTGACCTGGTGAAGTGGCTGAAATAAGAATACCTATGCGGGCATATGCATTATTTTCAATTAATAACTTACCGAACTATATAATAGAAAATAGCCTCTTTACGGAAAAGCGCAGCAATCCCCCTTTTATTTTATAACTAAAAGTTATAAATCAATAGGCTAAAAAGATTTTTTGCTGCCCTATTTATTGCTTAACTTTAGTAAGAGTTAACCACCTATCATTCTATTTTTAAAATTTATATTATGATAGAAAATGAACTATTAGATTATTATTCACATTTTTGCGAGCTTACCATCTGGTTCAAAAAAATAATTCTGTCCTCAAACAGCAAGGCTGTTATTACTGTAAAGGATATTGCGAAAGAATTTATTGCCGAGCGCAACCGCATACTCCAGAACATCCCCATAAAGAAACGAAAGCTATCCAGGCAAAACCTCAATAAGATCGCTACTAGTTATTACTCGCGCGTATCTCACTGGTCGCTGCAGCAGAAGATCAGCCTGGACATGGTGTAGGAATAATGCACGTTAGCTATGCTACTGCCCCACCACAAAATGGATCAGTTTATTTACTGCTGCCGATCTCAACTCCAGTGTGTACATGCCGTTGGCAAGAGCGCCATTGAGCTTCACCTGCTCATTGATCCTGCCGTTATTCGCGCGGACAGCACCTGAATAGACCGTCTGACCAAGCACGTCCGTTATCACGATTTTTATGTCGTTGGATTGCGATGTTGTTCCTTTGATGGCAAACGTTCCATTGTTCGGATTTGGGACGAGGATTATGTCCCCGATAACAGGTTGTACACCCTGTACGTCAAGTGCAATGGTATCTACGATCGTTACCTGCGCAGACCTTGATGCGGTGCCGCAGAAGCTGTTTCCGGTCACTACACAGCTTACTGCATCCAGGTTATTAAACAAACTGCTTTTGAAGGTATCATTAGTTGCACCGGGTATCGCTGAGCCGTTTATATCCCATTGGTATGAAAACGAAAGCCCGCTAAAGGCAACAGACGCAACAAAAGTAACCGTGTCGCCAAACTCAATACGTGTGCCGGGATAAGCTGCAATGCTCACCGCCGGAACATTGATGGGCGGCACACTCATGTTGATATTGTTGCTGTTTACGGGGTTTACCAGCGCACAGCTGATGTCGGCGTGCATTTTGCAAAAGATGTTATCCCCATCAAGCGGCAGGTAGGTATATACCGGCCCGGAACCAACGTCTATTCCGTTCTTTACCCAGTCGTATGTTGGCATTGTACCACCCAGGCCGGGCGATGGAAACACAGTTACGGGTGTGCCGGGGCAAACTGAATCTCCGGGCGTTACCGAAATGGTGACCGAGGGTAACAACCCAGTTACGGTGGTCATTGTTACCGAGGCCATGGCCGAATCGGGAGACACACAGGCGGCATCACTGAAGAGCTTTACAGCAACCACATCGCCACTCAATGGCACATAGCTATATGCCGGGCCCGCACCAGTGTTTGTCCCATTCACAGACCACTGATATAGCGGTGTGCTCCCACCATTTACGGGCAGTGCTGTAAAATCAGCTACTGTTCCTGCGCATATTATTGTTCCTCCACTTGTACTGATGCTTACAAACGGAGCAACAGGTGGGTTTACGGTGATCGTTGCACTACCCGTCATCACATGGGAGCAGCCTGTAAAGGAATCTGTAGCCAGCACTGTGTAACCACCGGGGAGAGTAAAAGGCCCAAAATCAATTGCCGAGTCTGTACCAGGTTGAGCTCCGGCTACCGAGCTTAAATAGATCAGCTGGTAGAGAATGCCGCTATCAGAGCCATTGAGCCCGATATTTACCCCCGCGCCGCCAGAGCAATAGCTGCCACCACCTGTAACATCATAGGACGATGGCGGGAGGTTCACGGTGACGCTGGTGATGGCCACGCAACCAGTACCAAGGTGATAGGTAATGTAAGTGGCGCCCGAGGCAAGGCCCGTCACAGCGCCTGTAGCGCTGCTTATAGTGGCTACCGATGGTGTACCGCTGCTCCATGTGCCGCCGCCTGCCAGATCGCTCAAAATGCTTGTTATTCCCAGGCAAACATTCCTGCTGCCGGAGATGGGGAAGATCGGATTTACCGTTACAATGACCGCTGCACTACAGCCGGTGGACAATGTGTATGATATACTAACCGTACCGGAAGAAACCCCTGCAACAATGCCAGTTGCAGCAACGACAGTAGCAATACCGGGATCTGCACTGCTCCACACGCCACCGGTTGTACTATCAATGAGGGCAATATCAAAGCCCTGGCATATAGGAAATGAATCGGCCAGGATAGCGGCGGGGAGCAGGTTAACAGTAACGATAGCTGTTGCACTGCAACCTGTAGGCAACAAATAAGTCACTGTTACTGTACCGGCAGAGTCCGCAGTTATTATGCCGGAAGAAGAACCGATACTATCATGCAACCCAGATGGTACGCTCCATGTGCCGCCGGCAGATGCATCGGTCAGTATTGAACTAACCCCGCGGCAGACACTCAAACTACCAGCAATAGTGGCTGGCAATGGGTTTACGGTAAACGCCCGCGTTGTTATACAACCAGTAGGCAGTACGTAACTGATGATAACAGTACCGTTTGAAACGCCGGTAACCATTCCGGTAACTGCATTGATAATGGCCTGTGCGGTGTTGCTGCTGCTCCATGCGCCACCGGCACTTGCATCGGTAAGCGTTACTCCTGCACCCACGCAAATGCCTGTTGCCCCGGCAATAGCGGCAGGGACAGGGTGAACTGTGATCACGGACGTAGTGATGCAACCAGTAGGTAATGTATAGGTGATCGCAGCAGTGCCAGCGCCGATGCCCGAAACATCGCCGGAAGGAGGCGCAACAGAGGCTACTCCAGATGCCGAAGCACTAATGCTCCATAGGCCGCCGGCGCTGCCATCTGTCAGGGTTACTTCCGTGCCGGCACACAACTGCAACGGGCCGGAGATAGCAAACGGGAGCGGATTTACGGTAACTACCAGTAAAACTGAACAGCCAGTTGGCAACGTATAAGTAATACCCGATGTACCCGCCGAGATCGCAGAGACCAGGCCACTTGTGCCTATAACAGCAACAACAGTATTGCCGCTATGCCATGCACCGCCGGGAGATGTGTCACTCAAAGTAGCCGTAGCGCCAGCGCAGATCCCAGAGGTTCCGCTGATAGCTGCCGGTAATGGATTGACTGTAACAACAGTTGCAACCGTGCAGCCACTGGCAACTGTATAGGTGATATTTGCGGTCCCCGCAGTAACGCCGGTTACTACTCCGGTTGCGTCAATGCCCGCGACACCAGGCGCGCCGGAGCTCCACGACCCGCCGGCAACAATATCACTAAGCGCAGTAACAGACCCGGCGCAAAGATGCATAACACCCCCGATAGCTGCCGGAAGCGGCTGAACCGTAACAACCTTTGTAACCGAGCACCCCGTAGCAAGTGTATAAGTAATTGCAGAAGTACCTGTGGACGACCCATTTACCACGCCGGAAACAGAACCTATTGTGGCGATCACCGGACTGCCACTGCTCCATGAGCCGCCAGTTGAAGCATCACTTAGCGCGGTTGTCAGGCCCACGCAAACGCTGGCAGCTCCCGAAACCGGCAGCGGCAACGGGTGTATAGTAACAACCGCCGTTGCTGTACAGCCGGTAGATGCTGTATATGTAATTAATGCGCTGCCGGCGGCATTGCCCGTAACCACCCCGGCTGCTGCGGCAACTGTTGCCACAGCAGGGTTTCCAGAACTCCATGTGCCGCCACCCGCATCAGACAAACTGGTGGTGGAGCCGACACAAACACTCAGGAGGCCGGTAATACCAGCGGGAGGAGCATAGACAGCCACAGTGGCCGAAGCAGCACAGCTTGTAGGCAATACATAACTAATGGAAGCAGTGCCTACGGCATTACCGGTAACGATGCCTGCGCTGCCCACAGTAGCTACAAATGCAAACGAACTGGTCCAACTACCTCCCGGTGTTACATCACTTAAGGTGGTTGTCAGTCCCAGGCAAATATTTGGATTGCCCGATACATCGGCAGGTATTGGGTTCACGGTAACAATAGCAGTAGTCGCGCACCCGGTAAATAGTGTGTAGGTGACTGCAACCGTACCCGTTGCTACGCCTGCCGCTACCCCCGAGCTTGACCCTATGGAGGCTATCACTGCATTTGCTGATGCCCAGGTTCCGCCCGTTGGGAAGCTGGCTAACGTAATATTCGCGCCCATGCAGACCGGCACATTACCTGAAACAGTCGCCGGCAAGGGATTAATAGTTACTGGCTTGGTCACAAAGCAGCCCGTAGGCAACTCATACGTAATAGTTGCGGTACCCGCCGCAATGCCGGTAACAATAGCAGATATGGTGCCCACCGAAGCTATACCCGGAGCGCTGCTGGTCCATGTACCGCCGTCGGCCAAATCGAAAAATGCAGCCGTTTGCCCCAGGCAAATACTATCAATGCCCAAGATCGCATTCGGCAAAGGATCTACGGTCACCGTCACCGTTTGTATGCAGCCCGTACTTATGGTATAGGTCACCATTGCCGCACCGTCAGACATTGCAGTAACAACGCCGGTTGAAGGGTCGATAGTGGCAACTGTGGGCGTACTGCACGTCCAGATACCGCCTGGCGTCACATCACTTAGTGTTACTGAAGGGCCTTCACAAATAGTAAGCGGCCCGGTAATAACCGCGGGCAATGGCTGAACAGTAACAATGTGAGTAGCAATGCAGCCGCCTCCCGGTGCCGCGTAGGTGATCGTAGCTGTGCCCAAAACGATGCCGGAGACTACACCACCCGTACCAACACTTGCGGTACCCGGCGCGCTGCTGCTCCATGTGCCGCCAGCTAACGCATCTGTGAGCGCAGTTGCATATCCTATGCATAGCCCGGAAAACTGGAGTATGGCGGGCGGCGCATTATTGATGGTTGCAACGGTAGTAGCTACACAGCCGTCCGGAGCAGTATAAGATATAGTTGCTGTACCCGGCCCAACTCCCGAAATAGTACCTGTAGCCGAGCCGGCAACAGCTACTGATGTGTTGCTGCTGCTCCATATACCACCCGGCGGAAAATCACTGAGCGTAGTTGAAAACAGCGGACAGAGATTCACGATACCAGCTATTGCTGCTGGCAAATTATTTACAGTGATAGGCAGCGTTGTCATGCAGCCCGTAGGCAGCAGGTAAGTAATAGTAGTGTTGCCGGCAGCAATTGCAGACACCAGGCCTGTATCTGAACCAATAGTTGCAATACTTGTGTTGCTGCTGCTCCACGCTCCGCCCGTGGCACCATCGCTTAACGTTTCTGTTGACCCCACACAAATAGTGGCGCTTCCATTTATGGGTGTAATCGGGTTCACGGTAACAATTGCTGTTGCCGTACAGCCTGCTGTAGAAGTGTAAGTAACAACTGCTGTGCCCGCCGCAACTCCGGTAACCACCCCACTGGTATTTACGGTTGCTGCCGGGCTTCCTGTAATACTCCAGCTACCACCAGCTGTGGCATCACTAAGCGGAGTCGTAAGGCCCGCACAAACAGTAAGGGTACCTGTAATAGCCCCTGGCGGCGAAACGGCACTGATGGTTGCCGTGCCAGACATGCCGCTGGAACAACCTGTAACCGAATAGGTGCCGCTGACAGAATATATGCCGGCAACATGGATACCAAAATCCAGCGCCCCACCAGATCCCGCAACGATCCCGCCTATGGGCGTACCACTCGAATATAGCTGGTAACCTACGCCAGTTTCTGAGCCCAAAAGCTGTATATCAGCACCGCTACCTCCGGCACAGTACAGGCCGCCACCACCCACTGCAAAAACGCCGGGCGAAGGATTGACAGTGGTCGTAGCTGTTCCAATAACAATACAACGATGCACATCGGTAACGGTAACGGTATAAACAGGATTAACGGGCAATGCCGGAACTGCAGTGACAACAACCGTATTAGTGAGCGCCAGCGTGGGGCCAATGCTTGCGGCAAAACTGCCCGGGCCAGCCCACACATAGGTGTATGACAAAGCCGACGCGCTAATAGCCACATCCAGGTGCAACGAACTGCCTGCGCACACCGGCTTCTCGATAGCAGCTACTGATGATATGCTGGGCGATGTGGCATAAACGGAGATATTAACGGTAGCTATACTTGTACATCCCACTGAATTTATTCCGGTAACAGTATAAACGGTAGCAACTGCCGGTGTGGCACTCACAACTGCACCTGTAGTAGCCGACAAACCAGCTGCGGGCGACCAGGTATAGGCGGCCCCGGCACCCGCACCAGACGCAGTAATGCCCACTGCAAGCGCACCGCAGTAGCTGGAGGCAGTAGGGGTGGCAGTAGTGGCACATTGTGCGAACGAGCTATTGGCCGCTATGATATTAGCCAGCAGCGCAAGAAAAAAAACAATTAAAGTATTATTAGTAAAACACACTACACGCTTCATGATACCCGGATTTGCCAAAATATTCAATTACAAAACACCTCATTGCTCTATTGCAAAATAAAGAAATTTGCCCACAGTTCCCGAAGCGATCAATGATAAGCAATGTATTACTGAATAACTCACTCATTGACCGTCTCTTACGCACAGGCAGTACCCCGCGCTAACAGCGCCGTAATTATCAATACTTCATTAATCGTGCCAGATATTAGTTTAAATAACGTCACAAAACTGAAGAAAGTATTTGACGCGGTCACACAAGTATGCCGGCAATGGTTGCAGAGAGGTATGAAGCCAATGTACCGCACAAGAGCGCCCTCATTCCCAGCTTTGCAAGGTCTGCACGGCGCTCAGGTACCAATGCCCCGATTCCGCCTATCTGCATGCCCACACTGCTGAAATTGGCAAAGCCGCAGATAGCAATGGTGATGATCGTCAGCCCTTTTGGCGTGATCATCGGTACCGAATTCGTTGTAAGGCTTTTGAAAGCCACAAATTCATTGACCGTAAGTTTTTGCCCCAATAAGGTAGCGGCGTTATGTATGTCCTGCTGTGGCACTCCCATGGCCCAGGCAAACGGATAGAACAGCTTGCCGAAAATAAGATCGAGCGACAGCCCGTGATGGATATGCCCCAGCATCCAGTTGAGCATTCCGATCAGGGCAATAAAACCTATAAGCATCGCGATCACATTCATCGCGATCTTGAATCCATCAGCAGCTCCATGTGTTATGGCATCTACGAGATTGGCATAGTCACTTTTCACGTCCAGCTTCACCGTTCCCATCGTATTCGATTCTTCCGTCTCGGGAAAGACAATTTTAGAAATGACCAACGCGCCCGGAGCGGCCATAAGGCTGGCAGCAATGAGGTAATCGGGCCTGGCTCCCATATTGGCATATACTATAAGAATGCCACCCGCTATGCAGGCAAGGCTGCCGCTCATGGATGCCAGCAGCTCGCTCTTGGTCATGGTAGGCAGGTATGCTCTTATCATCACCTGCGCTTCCACCTGCCCTACAAATGCACTCGCAACATTGCTCAGTGCCTCGGCCCCGCTTACACGCATCACAACGTTCATGGCTCTTGCTACCATAGAAACCAAAAACTGCATGACCCTTAAATGGTACAGAATGGCTACAAGAATACATACCAGGATGATGGTGGCTGTTATGTTGAATGCAAATACGAATGTCGGTGAGATACCGTAATTCACCAGCTGTCCGCCTGGACCAAAAGTCCCTATACCACCGTAAACAAAACTAGCACCCTCTTTTGCGAAGCCTTCCAGCTTTTGCATGCCCTTGCCGAGTAATTGAAAAAAATGATTTACCGCAGGAACCTTCAAAACAAGCAGCGCAATACACAGCTGCAGCGCCAGCCCGCTCAGCACGAGTCTTAGGTTGATACGCCTTTTATTATTGGAAAAGAGAAAGGCTATGCCCAGTATCAATGCAATACCGATAAGCCCTTTGAACCGGTCCATGAGTGTGAGATTATGCGACAATCTACAAAAATCCCGGAATAAGGCATGTGAAGTTATTACAACCTCCCTTCCTGGTACTCCAACTGCCGGAAGTATTCCACATCCCTTAAAAGGGTATGCCTTTTCATCACCAGTTTTATAAAAGCGGTAAGATTGGATATTGGCGACAGAATAAAGATGGCGACCAGCAAAAGATTCTTAAACATCAGCGCCCTGCCTGCGCGCGCCGGGTCGCCGGGTCCACCCTTTCGGCGGATGAACTTTGCCCATAGCCGGAAATTTTTGATGCCGCGCTGTTCCAGTATTACAAGGCCGGGTTTGAGCGCAATTGCGCCTTGCGCCAACAAACTGCGCTGCAGGTCTATAAGGTTGCTATCCACGAAGTGCTGGTATATAGTTATACCAAAGCGGTTTGCAGCGGCTATATCTTCATCCTGCACCCCGGCGGCTGGCAATAGCCCCGAAGCGCCCTTCTGGCCTTTGAACGACCAGCGCATCACGGTAAGTGTTGACACCAGGTTGGGGTTTGTATCCGTGAGCACTATATTGCCCACGAGGTGTGCTCCCAGTCCACCCAGGTATTCCTTTACTTTTTCCTGGGCGTGCAGCCACATATTGCGGCAACCTATTACAGTAACCACGGGCTTGCCTTTAAATAATTTCGCGAGATCACCCTGCAAAAAACCGGTAGTGGGCTGTGAAGGGTTCAAAAACCAAGGCTGGTACCCAAAAATTACCAGATCGTAATCCTTATTAAGCAATTCAGAAGATAAGGGCTTTACGGCACAAGGCAGGTGCTCTACTGTTTCCGGCATCGCATCTACAAACTGCAGCGCGGTCCAGGGGAATGGGAACGGGGTCACCGGCTCTATTACCGCATACTCTATATCTGCTTTCCCCTTTATGTCTGTTACAACGCTGTCCAATATCTGCCGTAACTGGCCCGTCTGTGAATAATACACTACCAATATACGTGGCCTCATACTCTGTTATTATCGTAATTTAAACTACCGTCAGATACAAATATGCATAGGTGAACCGCGCGCTCTCAGGCACCATCACCAGCAGCCGGTCTCCCTTTTTGAGCCGCTTGCTGTGGTACAGTTCTTCCAGCATCAGGAAGGGTGATGCACTGCCTACGTTGCCTACAGTTACAAGATTATAAAACCATTTTTCAGCAGCAATATCCATGCCAATGGACTTCATATATTCCATCATCTCGTTTTTGAAAAACTCGCTGGACATGTGCGGCAGGTAATAGTCCACATCGCTACCGGTTATTCCTTTCTTCACCATCAAGGTCTTTAAGAAATCACCACCCTTTGCTATAATATTTTCACTAAGCAACCTGGTATCCTGCTTTAGTGCAAAGACACTGTCAGCGCCCCATTGGGCAGTATCCATATCACTCCAGCCGGTCAGCGACCCATCTTCATTTTTTATTGCCCCCGAATACATGCATGGGCCTAGCTCATTGGCAAAAGAAGTTATTTCCAGCCATTCAATTCTAAGCGAAAGCTCGTTTTCGTTTGGTTTCTCCTGTAGTAAGACCGCACCCGCGCCATCACTCAGCATCCACCTCAAAAAATCTTTTTCAAATGCGATGTAGGGGTTGCCGTCAATGTCGGCCCAGTTTTCCGCTTCTGCTTTATACCTGGATGCCTGCAGCCATGTGGATACCCGCTCAGAGCCGCTGGCAACTGCTACATTCACCATGCCGCCGGCAATAGCCATATAACCATATTTCAACGCCTGCATACTACTGCAGCACGACCCTGAAATTGAACTTATCTCAATATTCCCGATCCCTAATTCGTGGTGCACCATAGATGCATGAGACGGGATCGTCTGGTCGGGTGTGGCGGTGGCTGTAACTAAAAGCTCCAGGTTACTTATTGGCATTCTGGCATCAAACAAACCTGTTATTGCGGCAGCAGCTAACTCAGCATTAGTGTGCGTTTTCTTTCCGTCTTTTAAAGCGTAGTAGCGGCTTTTTATTCCATTCTTTCTCAATACGATCTGCCGTGCACGGGATGGCCTCCCATTTACTACGCCCAACACATGCTCCATTTCATCGTTAGATACAGGGTCGTTGGGCAGGCATTTTGATAATCTTGTAATGTAAACTGGCCTCAATTACTTCTTTTTTGTGTTTGTAAAAATAAGGTATTCTGCATTAGTGGTGTAACTCAAATTTTTGATTCACGAAATGGGTTGCGGAATCTCAAAAAGTTAAACAAAATCCTCATTATAATATACAATAAAAATACTATTCAATGCTGCTATAAAACAAGATTAAGTCCCTTTCCGAGGTATCAAATGCGCCCGAAATTGAACCTGCCTCGCACATTAATGATATACATTACCTTTGCTCCATGATGACCAATGAATTAAAAACTTTGCTTCCTGACGATTTTGCGGATTCCGCCAGGGTGTGGGTATATCAGTGCAGCAGGGCCTTTATTGAAAAGGAAGAAAGAGAAGTGAACGAGCAGCTTTACCAGTTTTACTCGCAGTGGCAGGCGCATGGTGCACCCGTGAAGGGATGGGCAAAACTGCTTTTCCGCCAGTTTGTGGTGGTCATCGCCGATGAGACCGATGTAGAAGTGACAGGCTGCAGCACAGACAGCTCAGTAAGGGTCATCAAAAGCCTTGAAAGGCAGTACGACGTAAATTTCTTCGACCGCATGATGATCACCTTCCTGCGGAATAATAAGGCGGAAATGCTGCCATTTACTCAGGTGCAATATGCCATCGACAAAGGGTACATCACGAAGGACACACTGCTATTCAATAACATAGCCACAACCAAAAAAGAGTTGCTGGAAAAATGGCTGGTGCCGCTCAGCGAGAGTTGGCTGGCAAGCAGGGTAAGTATGGCATAGTGTTACAACTGGCAAAAAGCATAAAAATACCCGGCACAACTGGCCGGGTATTCTGTTTTGAACCACCATTTACTACTACTTCTTCTTACTAAAGTCAAAAGGTATAATTACTTTGATGCTTACATTTCTGCCGGGGTTCAGCACGCCTACCCTTCCGTTAGCAGGGTTGTAGGGCAGGTATTTGAAACGGCTCATATAGTCCATATAGGGTGTATCAAACAGGTTAGTTCCATTAAGAAATATCTTGCATACTGTATGCCCGTTATTCTGAATATCGCCACCCAGGCCGGCACTGAACAGTGTATATCCTGAAGTAGCCGACTCAATTGCCTTGTTGGCATAAGAATCCGGTCCCGGATTTAAAGTTGTGTCCTGGAAGAATATGTGGTTTTGCTGCGCCACTGTCACAATACCTACTCTTGCATAAGCGTTTTTAATACCCCGGCCTACCTTCTTAAAATGGAAAATAAGGTCAGCGGTCAATCTTGCCGGAGGCACGAAAGGCAGGTATTTTACACTGTCCGGTACATTCAGCAATCCACCATCAACATAGCTGAAGGTTGCATTAAGTTCTATCCATGGCACAGCGGCAGGGTGAATATCCAGCATCGCCTCACCGCCATACATCTGCGCATTGCCATTCACATAAGCAAATACCGGTGCATTTGGAAAAAGTGTGCCACCTACGCTGAGCAGGTTACTGAACGAGTCGGTGCCCGATGAGTTAAGCAACCCTTTCGAATAAATAAAATTGGTAAGGCTGTTATTGAATACGGTAGCCTCAAAGGTGATGTCCTTTGAGTTAACGCCAAATGTCAGGTCCTCTTCCAGGTTGGTCTCCGGCTTTATATTCTTATCTCCGATCTCATACAAGGGGGTACCATCATGTACGCCATCGGCAGCGCATTCGGCCACGTTTGGCGCTCTGAACCCGCGGGCAATATTTGCTTTTGCATAAAGGGATTTCGTGATGCTGTAAGTAGCGCCCACGCTACCCGATAATCCACTGAAATTAGATGTAAACGGAGTAAACTCCTGGAATGCACCGGGCGTGTTTGCCGGTACCGGCGCCTGGGCTACGTTAGTGGTATCTATCCACTGGCCCTGGGCGGTAAAACTCCTGTTATCAAAACGGGCGCCACCGCTGATATCAAGTTTCCCTACCTTGTAATTAGCTATAACGAAAGCCCCAACCTGGAAGAAGTTATAGTTCGGGATAAGCATTATCGGCCCTAAAGTTTTAGAGTCCTGGTAAGCGCCGTTTGCACCTGCGGAAAAATTGAAGCCGCCCATCTGCTTGGATATATAACGCAGATCATACGTTATGGCATTTGATGAATAATAAATGTCCGGGGTATTGGGCATTGTCGGGTCATTGGTTTCCTGGCGCTGGTTTTTCTGGTAAGAGAAAGTACCGGTGATGCGGCCCTCGCCTACTGCTATGCTGTTATCCCATACCACTTTGGTATGGCGTATACGCTGGTTGATAACAAGCGGTGTATAAGAGGTCAGCATTTGTTTTGTAGGTGTCTCGTAAGTGGGTGCACCGCCATTCAGGTCCGGATAAGAAACGATCTGTGCCATAGTGCCTGCCGAATCGCGAGTGCCGTCAACAATGCCTGTAGCTTCGTCGAAATAGCTGGCAAAGAGCTGGGTATAGCCCCATTTGCGGTGCAGCCCTATAGTGCCCTCCATGTTAAAATCGCTGAACTGCGAATTCAATACATAGCCATCTGAGGGGTTATGATAAGCATGCGCCATAATATTATCCACACGTGCACTCCAGGAAAGATCCTTTTGCGTTCCGCCCAGTTCTATCATATTGTTTATCAGCCCGTTATTGGTCTGATAGTTAGAGAGTACCTCGCCTCGTTTTTCGCCTTCAGGAAGCGGCGCTTCAGGAATGAAATTTACAACGCCGGCTATTGCATCAGAGCCGTATGCAAGAGATGCAGGGCCTCTGAGTATTTCTACGCGGTGCACGGCATCGGGGTCTGCTTCAATACCAAATTCGTCGAACCATGGCTGGTCCATTTGTACTACACCGTCATTTACCGTCAATACCCGGTTATAGCCAAGCCCGCGAATAAATGGCTTCCCTATGCTTTGCCCATCGGTCATTACCGACACTCCCGGTACCAACCCTATCGCATCGACTATATTCGTAGCGGAATGCTGGTTGAGATATTCATTGGTCACTTCAGTGATAGGTTGCGGGTTGGTGCGGTTGTCTTTGGCAATGGAAGTACCTGTGATCACAACTTCGTTTTCTTCAACAACCGATACGGCGAGGTCAAAATTCAAAGTCGAGTTTGTGCCGGTCTTTGCAGTCTGCGCTGCCGAGGTATAACCCAGCGCTTCTGCCGCGACAAGATACGTACCTTTGGGAAGGTTATTAAACACATAATTACCCTCCGAATCAGCCAGTGCAGCAACTCTCAGATCGGGGATCTGGAGTAGTGCGCCCCTGATTGGTGCATTGGTTATTTTATTATAAACCTTTCCCCTCAAAGAGTTTTGGGCCAGTGTCCTGATTGATAAAAAGCATAATAACAGTATAGATAAACGAATAAACTTCGTGCTCATAAATTGCAGTTTTGAGTAAATAAAAATATGAAAGTACAGTCCGCAGTGGCGGATATGTAAATAACCTTGGCGGATAGCTTTAAGCTTCCGCAACTTGCATAAAATGGTTAGCTCAGTCTTGGGGGAGGCTTGATCACCGCATCGGATATCTGCAGGGAATGCGTTAGAAACCGGGACTCTGGATGATATGTTTTAGAAGCAACCATCTTTCTTAATACAAAAGTGGAAACAAGCACCTTGCCATCATTTGGATAGTGCATTTTATGCTTCACAATGTGCGTGCCGTCATTCGTGATGGATTTATCATTAGGCTCAAAGCTGGCTACTATGTTATTCACCAGCCCCTCTTCTTCCTTATCCAGGTAAACGGAGACACAGACAACATCACCTTCAACAGTATAGCCGGCTACATCGTATAGCTGGCCGCCATACCAAATCTCGTTATCGTCCTGGTGTATTTTAAAATCTTTTAAAGGTATCGTGATAACGTCCAGTTTGTTTTTAGAGGAGATATGTTCCTGAGCCGCCATCTTGTCCCGGAATTGCATCGCGTCGAAAAAAAAGTATAGCGTACCACTAATACCAAAAGTAAGTATCAGCAATATGGAAACCAGGCGATGTAAGAGTTTCTTCAAGCGTTAATAGTGTGCGGGTCAAAGATATATTTATTAAGGGCGAAAACAAAATGAGGCATTTACCTCTATTCAAAACAAAAGACCTCAAAAACTTCCGTTTTTGAGGTCTTTAAAAAAGGTCTGATAATATTATTCTGGCACAACCAGCCGGAAACCGTTACCATGTATGTTCACGATCTCAACGCTGCTGTCGTCTTTAAGGTATTTACGCAGTTTGGCAATATACACATCCATGCTACGGCCATTAAAGTAAGTGTCGCTGCCCCATATCCGCTTTAAGGCGGTTTCGCGTGGCAGCAGGTCGTTCTTATATTCCGCCAGCATCAGCAGCAGCTCATTCTCCTTGGGAGAAAGCGTGTGCGACTCATTGCCATGCTTCAGCGTACGCAGCTTACTGTTGAAATGATACACACCGATATTGAACTCAATTTGCGAATGCTGCTTTTCATGCAATTCCAGGTTGCGCTTCAGCACAGCTTTTATCTTCGACAAAAGCACATCGCTGTCAAATGGCTTGGTGATATAATCATCCGCGCCAAGTTTATAGCCAGTCAGGATGTCATCCTTCATACTTTTTGCAGACAGAAAGAATAGCGGCACATCAGGGTCCACATTCCTGATCTCTTCGGCAAGCGTGAAGCCATCCATATTGGGCATCATCACATCGAGCAGGCAAATATCAAAACGCTCACGGCGGAAGGCTGCAAGGCCAAGGATACCATCGCGGGCAAGCTCCACCACGAAATCATGCAGTTCCAGGTAGCTCTTTAATACCTGGCCGAAGTTAGTATCATCTTCTACTAACAGTACTTTATTTTTTTCTTTTTCCATATAGTTAGCTGGTGTGTTTTTACAATACACTCAAATATAATACCACTAATCCGCCCGCCGGCAAAATCTTTTGTTAAAAGAACCTCGGACAGCTGAATTGCTTGGAGATCTTGTCCTTATTCCTGCCATACGGGCTTTGATAAATGATGGAAAACTCAAGCGCGCCATAGGCGGAATTATAAGGCGCAAGTGCAGAAGTGGTCATGTCATAACTGGCAGTAAATTGTACACCTCCTAGTTTTACGCCCACAACGCCAATAATTGCGTCGGCCAACCTGTCATATGCTCCGAGTATCAGTTCGGTGGGCGTAGTGTTAGCGCCACTCAGCTTTATACGAAACTGCGCCCCTGCCACCAGTTCAGATCCGCCGGTTTGAGCAGTGTAATAAACAGATGGGTTTATCAGCAACGCTGGCCCTGTTTTGAATACTATATCCAGGTTACCGGTAGGCCGCAAGCCTACCACATTGGTGCTTTTATAAAAGCTCTCATTCGGCGTATTTATATTAGTGGCGCCGCCACCCAGTTTCACATACAGGTTCTCGTTAGGGAAGAAGGAGATATTGCCCCCGGCGCCTATTGTGTAATAGCTGGTTTTAATAATGCCCACTTTTTCGCCATTGGCAAGATGAGTGTTAAACATTACGCCATCCCATTGCTGGTCAAAGGTCAGGTTGTCATAATTCACGCTGCGCTGTACTGTGGCGCCTGATAGCCCGAGGGATATCATGGTAAATTCACTGAGCTGCAGATGATAGGCTACGTCGCCCTGCACTTGTAAAAGCGAAAGGTTGCCATCGCCAGCCTTATCATCAAAGAATACAAGGCCGAGGCCCAGCCAGTTGTTGTGGTTTACATTGTCATGGTTGCCTCCGATCTTGCAATCTCCAAAGGCAGAAAACGTATTATATGGCACCGGAACCGAAGACCACTGGGTACGGTAGTTAGCCCCCAACTGATAATCATCACCGGGCAGCAGGCCGGTATTGGCCGCATTCAGCAACATAGGTGCATTATAGTACTGGCTGAAGTGAATGCTCTGGCCGATAGCGATATTGCTACAAACGATAAAAACAACTACAAATAACGATACTGCCTTTCTCATCCTGCTTAACTATAATTTTCTCGTTCCTTATTTAGATTATCGCAACAACGTAATATTTCCTTTCAATGTTTTAGCAGACCCATCTATGAATGTCGCATTGAGCACATAGGCATATGCGTCTATCGGCTGGGGCTGGCCATTGTACTTACCATCCCATCCTTTCTCCTGGCTCGTGGTCTCAAACACAAGCTGCCCCCAACGGTTGAATATTTTCAGGTCGAGGGTGACAATGGCGGCACCGCGAACATAAAGGACATCATTTTCACCATCACCGTTAGGACTGAAACCAGTTGGCAGGCCAAGTTCCGGCTCCACATCTGCAGGTATTACTTTACAAAGTACAGAGGGGCAATTGCTGTTGTTAAATGCCGTGAGGCACACCCGGTAATTACCGGTTTTAGCGTACTGGTGCACCGGGTTCACTTCTGCGCTGGCGGTATTGTCGCCAAAGTCCCAGGTATAACGGGTTGCATTTGTGGACAGATTGGTGAACGTAGTAGGCACATTCGCGGTAGGCAATAGTGGTACGAATGAGAAATTAGCAATGGGTAGCGGCAGCACAGTAATGATCTTCGTCACCGTATCCCCGCCATTGCACGCGCCCGAATTAAGAGCTATCAGCGTTATTGTGTCTGTGCCTACGCTGTCAAAAGTGAAGGTAGGCAGCGGAGTAGTTGTAGATTGGCCATGGCCATAATACCAGGTTGTGCTGGTTGCATTAGTAGCCCCGCCCGATGGAGTAAAGGGAGTGCCTGCACAAATGGAATCAGGGATAATAAAGTGCGCAGAGACCCGCTGATTATAAATGTGAACTTGCTCTATCACCGTATCAGGAGAGTGGCAGGCACTGTCGTTCGACATGACCAGCGTTATTGTATAAGTGCCGGTATCTGCATAGTTCTGCACAGGGGGGGTGGTCCCTGTAAATACAGAGCCATTACCAAACCACCACTGATAAACAGATGTTCCTGAAGTATGATCGACTGAGGTATTAGTAAGTGCAACCGTATATGGCCCGCAGCTATCGGTAACTGTTGTTGTGAAGCCTGGCGTAATGTAATTCGTATCGACACGAATAACGATGTATGCCGTGTCATTCGTTACAAAACATGCGTTGGAATTAGCCGCTGATAGGGAAACCGTATAAGTACCGGATGCAGTAAAAGTGTGCGTGGGTGAATATAAGGTATCAATTGGACTGCCATCGCCAAAATTCCATATAAAGGAAAGCCCGTTATTTGAAGTATTCGTAAAATTAACAGTAAGTGGCGCGCAGCCGCTGGTGCTGGGCCCGGCAGTAATGATCGCCTGCACCGGGCCAATATTGAATGCTATTTTCAATGCAGCTTCGTTGCAGTTCGCACTCATATCAGTTGGCGCCCAAACCCCTGCCGTAGTAGGGAATGGAGGGCCTGCTGTACCACCGCAGTTGGCGCAAATAGCCTGATATATGATACCATGTTTATCAAACCGGCTGGTGCCGCCGTCCACGTGCTCGCCAAAGCCGCCCGGGGCGTTGCGTCCGTAAAAGGTAGCGTACCTCAGACTGGCAAGATCAGCGCCGAAAACAATAAAATAAAAGTCAAAACCGTCTGTAGTGCTCTGGAATGCGTCCGATGTTATCGCCATACCTGTTGTTGTACCGCTATGTGCCAGCCCGGGAGCTCCGCCGCCCATGATATTGCCACCCCAGCCCGATATATAGACGTTATTACACGTATCCACAAGAAATGCAACAGGCGAGATATTTGTATGGGCTGCATCACCCGATCCGTAAACAGTTGAGATCAGGTCACTACCTAAGTTACTGTCTATCTTCATTACAAACTGGCTGGAATTTGGGTTCGAGTAAACACCTGCAGTTACCGGGAATGTGCCGCCCAGCGATTGCCCCATAACCCATACCGTACCAAGATTATCTATTTGTATGCCATATACCTGATCGAAATTGGAAGTGCCCACAAAAGTGCCTTTCTGCAAAGTGTATGGAGGGCTGTTCCTGAATTTCAAAATAAACCCATCGGAAGAATCGCCCATGTACGTAGTTTGCCAGCAGCCCGGCACTGTAGGGAAGTTGGTGCTGTTTGTGCCGCCCGCTATATAAAAAGAGGTCTGGTTAGGATTGAACGTAAGTACATAGCCCGCATCATCGCCATTGCCGCCTATGTACGAACTCCACAAAAGCGAGGTAAGATTGCTGTTCAATTTAAACGCCACGCCATCCAGCATACCCCCACCATAAACAGTGGAGAGGGCGCCAGGCGTAGTAGGAAAATCAGGTGATGTTGTGTTACCCGTAACATAGATATTCCCGGCATTGTCCACCTGCACTTCGCTGCGGGCATCGTCTCCGTAATTCCACTTCAGGTGGCCATATCCTACTTCTGTCGAGTCGAAGTTCACACCGTCATCGGTCGTACCTCCCATATAGGTCGATGCCAGAAGAGATGTGCCCGTAGCGTTCATCTTACTTACTATGATGTCCCACCCGCCGTGGTTTGTGGTCTGGAATGCCCCGGCTGTAACCGGAAAATCAGTAGAGTGCGTTCTTCCGGCAACAATAAGATTATCTGATGCATCCACAATAATACTGTGAGGCCGCTCATTGGCACTACCGCCAAGATAAGTGGCATAAATACGGGAAACGCCGTCAGGGCTTAATTTCATGATACCAATGTCCGCAGCATACTCGATCGCTGTGTTGCCCTGTCCGCCGCCAAAAGTGCTCTGGTAAGCGCCGGGGCTAACCGGGTAAGCGCCACCGAGGCCACCCGCCGCTGTGGAAAGTGCATTCACAAGGCCCGCGAGATAAAAATCACCGGCATTATCATAAGTAGCTGTGAAGCCCCAGTTATCCGCCGTAGAGCCGGTAAATGAGCACCAGAATGCAATAGTTGGATCAATGATCAGTTGTGCAGTATGGTCATAATCGTTCGGAAAATCAAATGTTACTATGTTTTTCCTAAGGCGGTAATTACAGGCCACTTCCGTTTTATTACCATTGATATACTGGAAAGCATTAGGCTTCATCTCCACTACCTCTCCTACCGAGGTTGTAATATGCAGGTTGCCCTCCTTTACGTATATACGGTCAGGCCCTTCAAAATTCAGTTTTATCTGGGAAACATCGGCCCCCGGCTGTGCGAAGAATTCATAGGTCAACGAACCGATCTCCGATGTCACGTGCATATTCACACCCGGGTAAAGGTCGTTGTAATCCAGCGACTGATATGGATGAATGCCTGATTTCCAGCGCTTGGGGTCGTTGCCGTAATAATAATTGTAATAATTCTTCTGTGGTTTGTTACCTGTGATCTCCGGCTGCATGTTAGCGCCTTCAAAAGTCATTTTATATACATGAAATTTCATGGTAGGCGTATCCAGCATCCCCAGGTGAACCGAGTCTATCTTTCTCCCATTTGCAGGATCGCACAACAGATAACGGAAGCCATCATTTTCAATATACACCTCTCCTGCAAGGCTTATGGCTTTATATTTGAACCAGCTTCCCCATTGGCCCTGGTTCTCAACGAACTCTGCGGAGGCCTGCGAATAAGCAGTATGTGCAAAAGCCGACAGGAAGCAGCATAGTAGTAAATAACGCGCTTTCATTATAGTATTTTATAATTATGATAGTAAATTTAACCTTTTTCTAATAAATAGACAGGAAAATAAGCAGAAAAGTAAGGAAAAAATAAAAAAAAGCAATCGAGACTTTAATTTTTGGGGTGACAACGCCACTCAGGGGATTTGAAGCCCCTGCAAAAGGAAGGATGATGAAAGATCAGTTCACCATTTTATCTGCGCAGCAGCTGCTGGCAAAAGCATCTGGCTTAGCCTTAAAAGCATAACCCATACCCAGGATATAACCCATGGCTTCGCGGAGCGCTTCGTTGCTCTTGAACTGCGGATTTGTATTAATGTCGGCATGTACTTCCATGTCCACATCATACTTGTTGAACAGGTCGCAAAGTTCATATGCGATCTCTATGCTCCTGGCTACCTCCACCAGCATCCGCTCCTTGATGCTGTAAGGTTGTGTTGTTTTATCATTGCTGATAAACATAAAACCACCCCGCTTCTCACGCAGGAACACGATCACGGTAGCAAACTCAGTATCCTCCCCACGCACCTGTGAATCTGTGCCGATGCATACTTTGAGCTTATAACCTGCATTCGTTTCCCTGATGATCGTTTCCTCAACAGCCTTCTTTACTGGTTCGCGTAACGGTTCCCCGCTAAATCTCCGCCATAGCATAAGTATTATTTTTAGTTATACTAAAGTTACCAGCAAATACATTACCAAAATATTATTCCTGAGTTATGGAAAAGTGAAATGCACAAGATATTAACAAAAGGGAGATACACAGTAGCGAAGCTACTGCTGTTTCGGATTTGCAATTCGAAACCAAACTGTTGGGGATTTGCAATCCCCTACTCATGCCGTTCGGACCAACCGCTGTTTCGGATTTGCAATCCGAAACCAAACTGTTGGGGATTTGCAATCCCCTACTCATGCCGTTCGGACCCACCGCTGTTTCAGATTTGCAATCCGAAACTAAACTGTCAGGGATTTGCAATCTCTTTGATTTTCAAAATCCTGCTATTACATTTATAATATGGGTATCAAAAATAGAATAGACGCGGAACATGCCTACTTCTTAACGCTAACAGTCGTTGACTGGATCGATGTTTTTACGCGGCCAGTTTATAAACATCTTATGATGGATTCATTACAACATTGTATTGATAACAAAGGCATGGAAATAAACGCATGGGTGCTAATGAGCAATCATATGCACTTAGTTGCTTCGGCAACATCAATCGAAATTACACTATCTGATATTCTCCGCGATGTGAAAAAATTTACGAGTAAGAAAATAGTAGCAACTATCTCAGAAATACCCGAAAGCCGCAAAGAATGGATGTTGTACCGGTTTGACTTTGCAGGCAAATATGACCCAAAGATCAAAAACTATAAATTCTGGCAAGAAGGAAATGATGCAAAAGAAATACAAACCTTTCCGTTTCTGAAGCAGAAGATAGACTACATACATAATAATCCAGTACGCACTGAAATTGTAGCCGAGCCTCACCATTATCTCTACAGTTCAGCAATTGACTATGCGGGTGGCAAAGGACTTTTGCCAGTTGAATTGGCTTGGTAGTTTTCGGGGATTGCAAATCCCCAACCATGGCTTTCGGATTGCAAATCCGAAAGAGCGGGGTGGCTCATTTACTTTTGAAACCGGGGGATTTGTTACACTTTATCTGCTTTTTATCAATGTACAATTGATCTTTGGGTGAGCTCGGACTAAATCCATTTTGGTTAATGTAAAACGTGTATTTGGTTGCAGGCATCTCATCAACCTTGATATGGTTAATAAAAAGCCCTTCCTGACTATATATTACCGTATAATCATAAGTTGTATCCAACAATTTATCTTCAACAAGCATATTCACAACGTTACGATCTGAGAACGTGCCCATGTCCAATGTGAGCCCCTTTCTAAACGAAGAATAAGGCATAAAAATATCCTTCAATCTAAGACCGAAATAATCACTAAGTGTAAAGCTATTAGGCATCCCGCCATCATCATGAGAAAAAAAGTTTTTTATCTTATTCGCGTATACCATATTCGCAACATCATCCAACGGCTTGTTATTAATAGTGATTTTCCCATCCTGGTACCTGAACATATAGACAAATGAAGGTTCATCTGCCGGAGGCACCGTATGCGTTGAAGCACCTCCATTTGAATAACTAACCTGGTAAGATGGTGTTTTGGGGTTCAATTTTATCATACCATCTAATATGGCATCAATGATCAGAAAATTTTTTTTATGCTCCACATAAAGTTGCGTACTCACCTTCTGCATCTCTTTTCTGATGCTATCTATATTCTGACCGTCCGACTTTAGACTATTTAGGGTCAAAGGCAAGATCATCAATAATACTTTGTACAATAGCGCAAACTTATAAGCTCTCTTCATATCGGTATAGTTTCCGCTTTTTGAATTTAAATGAAGATCCAAGGTAGCAATTCTAATTTCAAACCGATATTACATGGAATTTGCAAATCTGAAAGAACAGCGAGCACTACATCTTCACGAACTTCTGGACCTTACTCCCCTGCCCTCCCCGAAAGGGGATATAGTGCAAACCAGGAGGCAGTTTACTTATATTTACTTTCGTTTGCGCAGCCCCGTTCAGCACTTGCTTCATTATTTCCTGCCCCACACTATTCGTAACTGTATAGGAACTGTATGCGCCAATGCCCATCTTAATGGTCAACTCATCTGCGGCAGGATTCGGATATACACTTACATTTGCCACAGAAGCCTGAGTGTTGGGCACAGAGGCCACCAGGCAGCCTACCGTATTCTCACGCTGTTTCGGATTTGCTATCCGAAACTATGCTGTTGGGGATTTGCAATCCCCGAAACGGTTTTCAAACACTAAATTATTTATTCTAAATTTGCCATATAGAACATCAACTATGGAATTCGCCGATCTTGACCTGAACAAATTATATTCTTATGCCGATTACTTCAAATGGCAATTTGAAGAGCGTGTGGAATTGATAAAGGGTAAGATATTTAAGATGAGCCCTGCACCGAACTTCGACCATCAGGTATTAGCGGGTGAGGTTTACAGAGACTTGGCTAATTTTTTGAAAAACCAAAAGTGCCGGGCTTTCATGGCACCCTTCGATGTACGCCTCCCCAAAAAATCAAACGAAGATAAAGACATCTATACAGTACTGCAGCCTGACGTATGCGTAGTTTGCGACACCTCAAAATACGACAAGCGAGGCTGCATCGGCGCACCTGATATAGTAGTAGAAATCCTTTCACCAGGCAATAATGCAAAAGAGCTCAAGAACAAATTTGACGCTTACGAAGAAGCTGGTGTAAAAGAATACTGGATCGTTTCTCCACAAGACAAAACATTCCTGGTGAATACGCTGGTAGAAGGAAAATATGTTACGTCCCGCCCAATGACCAGCGGAGACACGGTAACAACACCTGTACTACAGGGTTTTTCCATGGACCTGAAAGAATTATTTGATACGCTCGATTAATACAGGAACATTGAAAAACTGCACAAAAAAGCATACTTGCGCTTAGCGGCCTTAAAAACAAAATGAGGGGACTGCGAGCTTTGCGGCTTTGCGCGAAACCTTTCTGTACACCTTTGCGAGAGATTTTTTTGCGTGAAACCTTTTTTTCTAAGTGGATTAGCCTTTCGCCGCTCCCCAATGCTTTTTCATCTGCTCCACAACAGCGCTCATATCCAGGTCGTTCATGCACTTAAAGTGCTTCTTGGGGCAGCGGTTGTAGCCCAGCTTGCTGCATGGGTGGCAGCTTAGCTTTTCCACTTCCATTATTATCGATTGCGGGGCCACGCGCTCTTTTATGTTATTAAAACCATAGTATGGGAACATGCCCATTTCCGGCGAGGTATTGCCCCACAGGGAGATGATCGGTTTCTGAAACGCAGCGGCCACATGCATCAGCCCCGTATCATTGCTCACTATTACGCGTGCATTTTTCACCAGCTCCGCAGATTCATTCAGATCGAATTTGCCGCAGGAGTTGTATATTTTTATCGGGTCCTGCGCGGCTATTTCCAGCCCCTCTGCCCCATCCGCAGCGCCGCCCAGCAGTATCACCGGGTATGGCGACAGTTCACAAAATTTCTTCCACTGCTCCACCGGTAGTTTCTTGGTGTTGTACGATCCGCCTATCACACAGCCCACATAGCCGCCCCAGTGGCTCATAGGTATATCGGTATTTGCCAGCAGCTTATCGTCCCTCAAAAAATAATCGAGCCCCTTACCGTCATTCTGCACACCCAGTGGCTTCACCGCCTCAAAGTATCTTTCCACTATGCTCTTATCGGGCATCAGGTTTATCTTCAGCTTGGTCAGCAGCCACTTTTGCACATTCAGTTTGGGGAATGAATAGCTCTTTACATTCAGTGCTTTCTTCACCCGCAGTGTGCGCAGGTTGTGGTGCAGGTCTATGACGCAGTCATACTTCTCCTTTTTCAATTCTTCAGTCACCGCGTCCAACTCATCATCAAGAAAATGCAGCTTATCTATATACGGGTTACCGGTAAGTATGGTCGCATATGCCGACTTCGTGAGATAGTGAACCTCCACATCCTTCACCTGTTGTTTCAGGCAACGCACCACAGGGGTCGTTAATACAATATCACCAATAGAGGAAAAACGGATTACAAGTACCTTCATTAAAAAATAAAAATTCAAAAATTAAAAATCAAAACAGGCAGGAAACAATCCAAATTCCCAATTCCAAAAAACGATATATCATCCTGAGCGAAGCCGAAGGGCCTAGTTTACCGGATAAGACAATTCCACCCAAGCCTTACTATCGGTGATGCCTAGCGCGTCCTTTGCTGCATCACAAATACCGATGATGCTGTTGGCATAAAGCTTGGTATCCGGCACAGGCCCCAGCACTTTTACATAAATAGTCTTCCCCGAACCCGGATTGAATACCTTAATAATAGTGCCACGCGGCGTAGCATTGTGAAAGGCCTGGTAAGCGCCCAGTTTCCCGGCTTTTTCAAAGAAAACGGCTGTGCCTTTTTCAGTGAGCACGTTCAGGCCATTATTGGTCTGCCGGTTATACACCGTATCAAGCCCGCCGGGTATGCGCTGTTTGGCGGTATCAGCAGCCACCACCGCTTTCTGCACCGTAGCATAAGCCGATTCCCTCAATGGATTGTCCGTAGTATCGCGGCCTATCATCTTCAGCCACCCGATAAATAGCGGCTGCCCTTCCAGGAGCGTGTTGCCATGCAGGTTATTCCACATCCTCATTGTAGACTTGGTAACACCCGAATAGGTACTGATAATGCCAATATCGTCGTGCAGGCCAACATGGTAGTATAGCTCGTGCATATCACGGGAATCCAATACGGAAGGTTTGCTTTGAGAATAATTCTGGCTGATAACCGGGATATATATAACAGTGCCCGGCATTACTTTTTTGGTCTTATCAAAATCGGGGTCGAACTCTATATCCTTTTCGTTCACGTAAAAACGATGTGCCAGCATATGTACGCTTTCCCCTTTTTTGATCTCATACTTTACTGCCCACCGGGGCCCCCTGCGCACTGCCAGTATGCTGTCTGCATCCTGGGCCATGGCGCCAAAACTCAGCATGCACAGTAAAAATATAGATAAGTATCTCAACATAATACCTTCGGATTTGTTGCGAAAAGTACAACATTTATGCCCAATTATCCGCTTTACGGGTGTTAAAAATAATATTGGAATAACCCGATTAATGATATCATTCAATATCCATTCTTATGCGCCATTGCTTGGGCAGATAGTTGTTGCTGCGGTTTCCCAGCGATTTCACCCACCCCAGCCCTAAGCCCCTATACTTCACAATTTGCCATCCCTTAGGCAGATCTGCAATTCCCATTTCCTCTCTTTTCAGGAACCGGAGCGCCTGCTCCCGGTCGGCTTCAATGCACGGCACGCCGGGGTTGGCATCTATGCTTAGAGCTACTTCATGTTCCGGCAACCACTCTTTTGCAGCAGGCATGCCTAGTTTCAGCCCCGTTTTCCTCATGTAAACTGCCTTCTTTAATATTTGCAGGTCTGCCTCATGCTGCGGCAACAGGGCGCTGTAGTTTTCTTTATCCGCTTGTATAAAAACAGCATCGCCACTATTTAGCAAGTACCCTGCCTGCTGCTGTATCTTTTTATCATGTGCTGTCTTAAATCTTTCCGGGCGCAAGCTATCTGCATCATCATTTTTCTGCACTGCCGCTATAAAAAAGCCTTCTCCCCTCACCTTGTCCGGAAAGAACCGGTAGCCCGTCATTCCCTTTGCCGTACTCGTGGTTACAATACCCCACTCCTCTTTTACTTCTACAGCAATTGGCGACACATCATATTCCCCTGCCAGCCAATCCAGTATCTCCTCATCTTCCTCCGGTGAATAAGAACAGGTAGCATAAACTAATACTCCACCCTGCTTCAGCGCCGGCCAAACATCTGCCAGTATGCGTTGCTGCCGCTCGCCGCACATTTGCACATTGGCTTCGCTCCATTCATTCAGCGCACGCGGATCTTTGCGCCACAGGCCAGAACCACTGCATGGCGCATCCACAACAATAATATCAAAATAGCCGTGGAGCCGTCCCAGGTCGCGCGGATCGTTGCTCGTTACCCAGGTATTCATATGCCCCCAGCGGGTCATATTCTCATCAAGTATAGACGCACGGGTGCGTATTACTTCATTTGATATAAGCAGGCTCTCCTTATCCAACATAGATGCGATCAGTGTACTCTTCCCACCAGGAGCAGCACATAGATCCAGCACACGCAGACCTTTTCTCTCCGCTAAAATATCCCTGAGCATATGCGCCAAAAACATAGACGAAGCCTCCTGCACATAATAAGCCCCCGCATGATAAGAGGGGTCAAGCGTAAAAACGGGTCGCTCATTAAGATATACCCCACTGCCGCACCACGCTACTTTTTCATTCGCGGTAAAAAGACCTATATCCTTAGCCGGATTTATGCGAACGGATACAGGTGGCGCCAGCTTATGCGCAGTCAGGAAAGCTGCTTCGTCAAAGCCCTTTACGGCCTGTAGGTCGCCTAATAGTGATGAAGGTATATCTGTCATGGTTAGTAATCAATTTGAAAATGACAAACGCGAGTGCGTAACACCTCCCCTCCTGTTTTTAGGAGGGGACGACCGTCGCTGGCGACGGTCTGGGGTGGTTGGCTCGCGCTCGGCACTCGGCTCATTCGCGTAATCTTGTCAAGTTGATTCAATCGCATACATACAGCGCTGGCAGCCTCACCCAACAAGAAGATGTTGACCAAACCTTAAAATCAATACTCAAAATCCACACCCGTATAATTATGCGGTGTTATCGCCTTCAGCTCCTTCTTCACTTTCGCGTTCACCTTCAGCGTATCTACAAACTCATGAATATCCTGCTTAGTAATGCTGGCCTTGCCGCGCGTCAAAGCCTTTAATGCCTCATAAGGCTGAGGATAATTCTCACGCCTCAGCACCGTTTGTATCGCCTCTGCCACTACAGCCCAGTTTCGCTCCAGGTCGTCTTTCATCTTGTCCTGGTTCAGCACCAGCTTGCCTATTCCCTTCTCCAGGGAGCGCAAAGCAAGAAAGCTGTGGCTCATCGGCACACCTATATTTCGTAATACCGTGCTATCCGTAAGGTCGCGCTGCAGGCGGCTTACGGGCAGCTTAGCACTCAGGTGTTCGTATAGCGCATTGGCTATGCCCAGGTTGCCCTCTGCATTTTCAAAATCTATCGGGTTCACTTTATGTGGCATTGCACTGCTGCCCACTTCACCTGCCTTCACCTTCTGCCGGAAATACTCCATAGATACATACTGCCACACATCACGGCAGAAATCTATGAGTATAGTATTGATCCGCTTCAATGCATCAAACTGCGCGGCCAGGTTGTCATAGTGTTCTATCTGAGTGGTGTACTGCATCCGCTCCAGCCCCAGCTTCTTTTCCACAAAGTCATTGCCAAACTGCACCCAGTCTATATTTCCAAAAGCCACATGATGCGCATTGAAATTGCCCGTAGCCCCGCCAAACTTAGCAGCGAAAGGTATATTCAGCAACTGGTCTATCTGTCCCTCCAGCCTTTCTACAAACACCATTATTTCCTTACCCAGCATAGTTGGCGATGCCGGCTGCCCATGTGTGCGGGCCAGCATGGGCACATTCTTCCACTCCTGTGCCATGTGGTACAGCGCCAGGTGCGTGTTCAGCAACAGGGGCAGGTATTGCTCCTCCAGGGCATCTTTCCACAACATAGGTATAGAAGTGTTGTTAATGTCCTGCGAAGTAAGCCCGAAGTGTATCCACTCCACGCTATCCCCTGCACCAAGTGCAGTGAGCTTATCTTTCAGAAAGTATTCTACAGCCTTTACATCATGATTTGTAGTACGCTCTGTCTCTTTGATCTTCAGGGCATCAGCCTCTGTAAAATCCTCATAGATGGCGCGTAGCTTCGCGGGCTTCACCTTCACAGGCAGCTTTATCACTTTCTTCTCCGCCAGGAAAAGGAAATATTCCACCTCCACCTTCACACGGTAACGTATCAGTCCGTATTCTGAAAAATAGGGGGCGAGTGCAGCGAGTTGCGAGCGGTAGCGCCCGTCTATGGGGCTTATGGCAGTGAGTGCGGTTAATTCCATGCCGCAAAGATATAATAAAGCGGAAACCTTCCTTATTTGATATACTGCCTTTTCATTTCTTCATACATTATATCCAACCCTTCGGCTGCGGCATTGGTCTGTGCGTTCGAGAACAAGATAAATGCACGGTCTGCATCCGGATATACATATACACTGGTAAGAAAACTTCCGGGATTGCCTGTATTATGGGAGAAGGTACGCCCCTGCGCATCCGTGTCGTAAAACCAACCAACGGAAAATCGTGTAAGCCCGAAATGAAGGAAACGAAACTCATCTTTTGTTAACAACTCTGATTTTCCTGCAAGGCCTTGCAGCTGCAACTGAATGAATTTTACATAATCCGGCAAGTTCACGCATATGTTCCCTGCGGGTAGCAGCCAGTTTAGCTTATAATCATCTCCCGGTGGCTCTGGCTCCATATTTCCGCTATGCCCCCATGGTTGCATGGCACTTACCGTATTAGGCTGGCCAAACCTGAAATCAATCCCGAGCCTGCTACCCAGGTCTGCGGCTAACTGCTTATAGCTTTTACCCGATGCCTTCTCCAGCATCAGCGCAGCTGCTACATACCCAAGGTTGGAAAAATGAACGTCACTATTCCTGGCAACCGGTTTATGCTTGAAAAACCATTTCGCAAACTGGTATCGCTGCTCATCTTCGCTGCCACTGAATTGCCTTTTTACAGGAGTATCGTCGGTATAGGTGTACGGAAAAAGACGGGCCCGAAAGCTCAGCAGGTTCATTAAGGTCAGTTCTTGATATTCTTTCCTGCTCCCTGCTTTTAGTTCAGGAAACAAATCAAAAAATCGGGTATCCCATTTTATTTTGCCTTCTTTCACAAGCAGCGCTGCAATAAATCCAGTGATTGCCTTTGTATTAGAGCCTATGCGGAACAGGTCCCTTTTTTCAGCTGCAATATTGGTGCCCCATTTCTTGATCCCCGCTACATCCAGCGCTAATACACTATCGGATGAAATAACCGCATAGCCAAGCTCAGGTATCTTGTGCGCCTGCCTTATACTGTCGGCAAAGGATTTCACCCCCTGGCCATCTACAGAAACAGCGCTGCCAATTAATAATAAAAGAGTCGTAATTATATTTTTCATTTATCCCTCATAACTTTTAATTTGTAAACAAGAAGCTCCGGGTATCTTTATCTGCACACCGGTATTCGTAAGCAGGCCCGTCTTTTTATTCCTTCTGAACACAACAACATTGCCGCTTATCTGGTTGGCAATTAACAGAAAGTGCCCCGTCGGATCAATCGTAAAATTCCGGGGATGGTCGCCAAGTGTTGACTGATAACCGACATGTTTTAGCAGTCCGGTTTGCTGATCAATAGAAAAAATAGCCAGGTTATTCTCGTCTGCCCGGTTCGACGCATAAAGGAACCGGCCGTCCGGCGAAATATGAATGTCTGCGCTGTTAAAATTATCCTTACGCTTCTTGCTATGCGCAGCAATTCTTTGGATGCTATCAAGTCTGTCATTGCTATATTTGTAAGCAGTAACATAGCCCGCCATTTCCTCAATGCAATAAGCGAATCTTTCATTCGGGTGGAATACGAAATGCCTCGGCCCGCTTCCCGGAACTGACCCGGTATTGGAGTACTCCGATATTGGTTTCGGTTTATTAGGATCGAAGGAATAACACCTTATTTTATCGGCCCCCAGGTCTGGAAAAAAGAGAAAATCCTGCGCTGGTGAAAATACGGCCGAATGAATATGAGCGCTTGCCTGCCGTTCTTTATTCACACTGCCTTCTGAAAAACGCAACACTTGGCTCGCCGGCTCTATACTAACATTGCTATCCAGTGGATACACCGATATTCCCGCCTCTGTATAATTTGCATTGATAAGCCACTTACCCTTACTATCTACCACATCATAAACAGGGTTCTCACCACTGCTTGGCTGCCTGTTAATAAAAGACAATGTACCATCCTTACTGTCAAACTTAAAGCTGCTTACACCGCCGGCATCTTTTGTTTGCGTCTCTGTGCAGGCATACACATATTGCCCATTGGGCGAAATAGTTAAATAAGAAGGATTGGCAACATCATGAGTGCTAAACGTTCTTTTCAACCTTCCGGTTACCGTATCAAATTTATAAACGTATATCCCTTCCTTTTGATTGCTGAAATTGTATGACCCGATAAATAAGTAGTAACCCTGCGCCCAAACAAGGCGAGGGAAAAATAAAGAAATAATAAGGATAGGGATCAGACTGCCCCGCTTTAAACTGCGTTTACTCATGACTCGGATTGCGTTATTTTCTTTCTCAATCTCATAAATGGTTTCTCAATGATCAGGTTTAGCAACACCGCACCTGCAACAGAATTGGCTATGCAAATCAACAGCATCGCATTTCCATCTACAGCTATCCCCAGCCGCGCAGATTGCCCCTGTGTTAGATGTATTATCCCTTTATGCACCAGGTATATAGCAAACGACCAAGCAGCAATTTTCTCCGTAAGCACCGACTTGAATTTATACAAAAAACAGGTGGGGCTTATTGCTGCTATTACCAAAACACCATACCCTATGGATACCAACGGAAACCCAAAAACTGATGCCTGATAAGTATGCGTCTCCCAATACAGGAAATAGCCCCCCGATAAGATCAGCACGCTCAGTAGCACAAGCATATTCCCGTGCCGGGCAATACGGCCCATTACTGCCGGGCAAAACTGGAATAATGCCGCAATGGTAACTCCGGCCAATATCCCATCCAGCCTACCCCACGTAGGATAGTATATCCATTTATACCACGCTGCCAGAAAATCATCTGGGCCCAATAACGGCGCTACAAATCGGTTCCAGCAATATATCCTTATCGCAAACCCAAAAACAAACAGCCCAGCCAGCAACAACGCACCCTTTCTCCCTGCATTGAAATATATTAATCCAATAAGCGTAAGCGGTAGCAATAAGTAAAATTGCTCTTCTATACACAGCGACCACGCATGTGAAAAAGTGCGCGTGCTTCTTATGTCAAGCCCCAGATTTTGAGTGAAGGTTAAGAACTTCCACAACGGCGGCAACGCCTCCCACTCCCTGAAGTATGGGACGCAAAAATAAATGGTCACTACCGCTGCGTACGCAGGAATTATCCTAAAGAAGCGCCGGATAAAAAAATCTTTAAAACTTATCTTGTCGCCTTTGGCTATTTTCAGGAAGAGCTGCGATGAGATCAGGTAACCACTCAGCACAAAGAACAGATCAACCCCTGTCCACCCAAACCTTCCCGCAGGAACTACCCATTGCGGATGCTCAAAAAGCCGGTAATGAACCAGCAGCACCAAACCTATAGCCAATGCCCGCAAATGGTCTAAGCCCGCAAGTTTTTGATGACCGGAAATTATGGAGGGACCTACAGGCTTGGGCATAGAGCAACAAAGCTAATTACCTTAATTTGCCGTTGCTCATTTTTTTTTATTTTCTACCTTTATCAATAAGTGACCGCCTCAAAACTCCTCTTCCGCATCAGGGCCATGACCTTGCTTTTTGTGATACTGCTTATGCTGAGCGGCATCACGGCCTTCCCCGTTTATTCAGAGCTGAAATGGCTGATGGCTGCGCATATATTCAGTATAGATACTGCCATGGGCGCGTGGCTATGGAAGGTATGGCTGGGCGTAAAAGAAGTTAACGACAATAACCTGTTCCTTTTCTATGGCTACGACTGGATGGCGTTTGCTCATATTGTGATCGGCATGGCATTCATCGGCCCGTATCGCGATCCGGTGCGCAATAAATGGGTTATTGAATGGGGCATGCTCGCATGCATCGCCGTAATGCCGCTTGCCCTAATTGCCGGCAACGCGCGCGAGATCCCCTGGTTTCACATACTCATAGATTGTTGCTTCGGCATCTTTGGCATTATCCCCCTCTATATCGTCCGTAGGTGGATAATTCAGTTAGAACAACTGAAATCATAAATATCCACACAACAATCCAAATTCCACAAACCCAATTCCAAATTCCACAATTTACTTCACCTGCACCGGCTCCCCTCTCTGCTGCGCATTTAGTGCTTGCGATGCGGTATTAATACTCTGCTGCGCTATTATGTAGCTGGGCTTCAGTTTCAGAGACGTCTGCCATTGTTGTATGGCCTGTGGTATTTCTTTCCTCATGTAGTAGCACACACCCAGGTTGTAGTATATCTCCTCCAGCTTGGGATAGTTGGGATAATACATCCGCACCAGGTCCAGGTTCATCTTTGCGCTGTCCGGCTCCTCCAGTTTCAGGTAGGCAACAAAACTGTTCATATAGCCCGAAACGAATGTATTGTGCAGCTCCAGTGCTTTTTTATAGTATACCAGGCCCCGATGTAATTCATCCCTTTTCTTCACAATGTCCTTTTCTGTCTCTGCCTCATTTATCAGCGATGAGGCCACGTTTGCATTTACCAATATACTATTGGGGGCTTCTTTTATGTCGTGGTTCCATAAAGTCTCGTCATTCTTCCAGTCGGCATTGCGCGTTATGGTTTTAAAACTGCACAGGCCCACTATCAGCAGCATAGCGCCACCCAGTGCCACCTTGCCGGTCATAGCAGGCTTTATCAGCTCTGCGCCCTTATACAGCAGGTAGGCCAGCACAATACAGAACCCTACGGATGAATGAAAAATAAGACGCTCACCCATCGTACCGCCAATGTTGAAGAAGATGTTGCAGATAAGGAACAGGTTAAGCAGGTAAAAACTGATGCCAAAACAAAGTACCCGCACCGTTTCCATGCTCATCTTTGGTGCAGGCTCGTCACCCTTTGGCCCAGAACTGAACAGCCGTTTTACCAGCGACAGCAGGAACCCTACCAGCCCGCAATGAATGATCAGCGACAGCCACACCAGTGGATTAGCGAATGTCTTATACGGTATCGTATTATAAGAATAGTCACCAGACAAATGATCGGGGAATATGAGCAGTTTCAGATAGTTCAGCGTAGTGCTTATCTGCGTAGCCAGTTTTTCGTTGGCATCAGCGACTTTGGCGTATGGGTTATTTAGAATGTCACTGTCTGAGTTCGGGCTCATCTGATCCACGATCTGTAGCCTCATAATGATATAGATCACCATCACGCCCAGGAACGGGAGAGAGGCCTTGATACTCTGCGCCAATGAATACCGGTTGAACAGAAAAAACGACATAGGCAGCAATACTATCAGCGATATGGCATACTCTTTTGAGAGAAACGCCAGGAAGTAGCTCACCATACCGCACACCAACATCCATATTTTCTTATGTTCCTGATACTTGAAGGCCAGAATGAACGTGAGACATATGAACAGCAACGACATGATCTCATCACGGCTTTTCACATTGGCCACCACTTCGGTATGTATGGGGTGCACGGTAAACAATATAGCTGCCAGCAATGCCAGTATATGATTGTTCTTAAACACCACATAGCGCAAAAAGTAAAGCAGCGCAATAACACACAGCGTGAACCAGATGACGTTGAAAAAGTGCCGTATGTGCATATCCTCAATGAACCGTTTTTCAAATGGCAGCTTCATATCATAACTGAAACCGGGATTTATGCCATTGGGGTTCGTGCGTGCACTGTCCATCCTGTCCTTAGGTATCGCCCCGAAAAACTGCTGCTCTATAGCAAAAGTCACTATAGACAATGGCCTGTAACGCCCGCCGCTCAGCTGGTTAGATGAGTTGAACTGTTTGTAGTAGCTATCAAAAGCATCCTTGGAGAGTATATCCCAGATACCGCTGAAACCTTCATACACGTATTCATTCTTCACGATCACTATCGTATCATCGAGCGCATATTCGTTCTTCGAGGTGTTTACATACAGCACAAACGCCAGTATCCCCACTATAGCCGCCTGTACCCTGAACTCATACAGCCACGCGGGTAGCAGCGGGTCTTTCACCTGCGGTTCTGTAGCTACAGCACTAGCGGAGCTAACCTGCTTCTGCGAAAGGATGGGAGCAGGTTTCTTTATATTGTTATTTACTTTCTTAGCCATTATTGGTGAGTGAAACTCAAATATAAGGTAAGTTGGGAAAATAAAGCAGCAAGGGCGCTATTATCGAAAAACGAACATTAAGCGAGTTAAACTTTCCTACCTTCCCATAGTCAAAGCACTGCAATGTCCTCGTTCTTTAAAGCTATGGCGCGGGAAATTGAAAACAATACAGATAAATGCCGGATCCTGCTGATCAGATAGATGATCATATGCTGGTAGCCTCGTTCAGGGATGAAAAGCTGAGGGAAGCTTCGTTTACACAACTGGTGCGCAAGTACCAGGAGCGGCTGTATTGGCATATCCGCCGTATGGTGGTGGCCCATGAAGACACCAACGATATATTGCAGAACGTTTTTATAAAGGTCTGGAAAAATCTGGGCGAGTTCCGGGAGGAGTCTAATCTATATACCTGGCTGTACCGCATAGGAACCAACGAAGCATTGACCTGGATAGAGCAGCAGAAACGCCGCACTTCTATATCGCTGAGTGACAATGAAGATCTGTTCAGCGAACGGCTCACAGCACAAAAAGATTTTGACCCTAACAAAATAGAGTGGAAATTGCAGCAGGCGATTCAGACATTGCCGGAGAAACAAAGGATAGTTTTCAACCTGCGGTATTATGATGAAATGCCCTATGAAGAAATGTCCGGAGTGCTGGATACGTCAGTAGGAGCGCTGAAAGCAAGCTATCATCATGCGGTAAAGAAGGTGGAGGCATTCCTGACCGGGAATTAAACTTCCAACAGCAAAAAGTGTCTTAATTGCGAGACTTTGAATGAATTGAAGGTAAATGAAAATATATGAAACGGGCGAATGAGGTAACGGAAGAATTAGAGAGCATGGGCAGCATACTTGCTGTACTGAGCCGGGCTATGCCCTACTCTGTTCCGGCGGGCTATTTTGAGGAATGGCCTGATCTTGCACGCCAAAACATCATCAACGCCAGTCAACTGAACGCTAAAGACCCTGAGTTTACCGGCAATAGATCAATGCCCCACAGTGTACCTGGCGGCTACTTTGATGGCCTGGCCGGGAATATATTGGCTGCCATAAATGCCGGCGCCGGCGATGAATTGAAAGATCTGAGCAGGAAGATGCCTAATAGTGTGCCGGCCGGCTATTTTGAAACGCTGCCCGCTCAAATGCTACACGCAGCTAAAATTGCCCACCCAATGAAGAAAAAGGCCACCACCATTCCATTGGTGCGCAATACCTTCAGGCAGGTAAGATGGGCGGCAGCAGCCATATTGATCGTCTGTATCGGCCTGGGCAGCTATGTTAGCTTCTTCAGCGGCGGCACACAAACCGGTACCGAAACTATGCTGGCCTCCGTGCCCAGCGAAGAAATACAGGATTATCTGCAGCATTCATACATACTGGATGTCAACAGAATAGTGAACAATAATGAAATAAATAAGATACCGGTGGACAATACAGATATTATCCAGTATCTTAACGAAACTGGCTGGGATGTAGTGGATTAGTCAAGGTTCATCCTGAGCCATGCCGAAGGATGGATTTTGATAGTTAGATTGGAGTTTGAACAGTAGATTGGAAATCCTTCAGAAATGGAATTTGGCTGCTCCCCTGCTCCCACTGGAAAGGAAAGATTAAGAGATTGGAATTTGGTCCCGATAGTTATCGGATTATCGGGATGGTTTTTGGAGTATGGGATTTTATTTTTGGGATTTGCAAAGGTTATGAAAACAGTAGTAAAGGCATTATTAATTGTATTGATCACCAGCTCAGCTGCTTTCGCGCAACGCCGCGGGCAGGAGGGCATGGTGCGCATTCATGCAGCTAAAATGGCCTACATTACTGACCGCCTGCGTCTTACGTCAGATCAGTCTGCCAACTTTGTGCCGGTGTATAATGAGTACGAAAGAGAAGTAAGATCCACACGGCAGTCGTTCCTGGGCAGGTATAAGAACAACCATATGCAGGCGCCCAACGACGATTCCTCTATGAAATTTGTGGATGACAACCTCGACTACCAGCAAGCCATAATAGATCTCAAACGCAAGTACAACGACCGCTTCCTGAAGATCATCTCCCCTACCCAGCTCGCCGAGCTATACAAAGCCGAGCGCGAATTCCGCCAGTTGCTGCTCAAGAGGCTTAGTGGAGCACCCGGCGGCCCAAGAGGCCCTGGTGGCGGATTTCGTTAGTTCTCAATACGATTGCTTTTCAATTACCAACCCATTAATTGCTTTAAATAACTGATGCGGCAAAACGCCGCATCAGTTATTGTATAAATTGCAAGAATCCGATTATGGCGCGGGGCAGGAGAATGAACCGCTAACAACACTGCCATCCTGGTTGGTGTACGAAAAAGTGCCAGTGAGCAATGGAGTATTACCGGTGATAGTAATTGAACCTGTTTGCGCTATGTCCGCAATTGCTACGCCGGTCGCCGAAACATTGTAAAATGCACCGCCGTTTGTTCCCGGATCTTAAACATTGATAGTAGTTGTACTATTCGCATGCATATAGTTATGCACGTTCAAATCAATAGCCGTGAGCATTGGCGTAAAGATAACGCCATCAATTTGCAGGTTTTCTCCCGCTAATAGTGCACTAACTTGTATCCCCCTGAATGACGTTGGACCACCACTTGCGCCTGTTATAGTCGCAGTCATGAGGCCGGTAGAATCAGTGAAAGTCTGGACATTATTGCCAGTTGGGTTCGCCGATCCACCCGCAGAGTTTGAAATCGAGTTAATGGTAATTGTAGTGCCCTCGATTGTGCTTACGCCGTTCAGCGCCGGTGTAGAAAACGTGCCATTGCCGCCATTCATGATCAAGGTCGCAACTTGATTCACCAGGTTATTTGCACCGCTCAGGCTGTAATTAGGGCCTGCTGTTTAAGTCAGCCCACCCCGTTTATTTAAATTCAGTAAAAAAATAATTTCGGTAATCATTTCAGACAAGAGATAATAAGGTATTTGCCCGGCCAGTTTGACCAGGTTTAATACCATTACTATG
>CAIRTW010000176.1 GCA_903881585.1 uncultured Bacteroidota bacterium
CACACTCTTTAGTACATTATATAGGAACATTTTAGTGTATTTCTGGTCGGCTTGAAGCCTCCATAAAACAACATCTGACGGCAGGGTAGCGAAAAAAGTGACGCCCACCCACTTTATACACAGAATAAGTTCTTTATTATGCGTGTAGGGTAAAACCAATAGCGCCCCTGCGTTGAGCACCAACACAAAAACAGATAACGCCAGTGCCAGGAACCATACCGACCCTAGTACATTAGCCGCTCGCTCAGTATCGGCACCTGCATAAAATGTGATAGTAGCGGTCGACAAAAAGCCTGTACGCGCTGCAGTGCCTGTACCAACGAATGTCTGCACAAAAAAGAACATCCCAGCAGCCTCAATAGATAAATAGTGAAATAGCAAATATCCCGTAGCGAAATTCGCAGCGAAAACAAAAAAATTCATCATCAACACTATAAAGTGTTTATTCTTCAGTATTGATAAATCCATTTTGCCCATCTTAAGTTTTTAGTAGTATGCCTGTTTGTGAAAATAATAATTTGTGACTAACGGGGCTGCATTATTTCTTCGTTCCTATTCTCCATACTGAGGAGATAACAAAGACAGGGGTACTGGTCGCGGTTATCTCTATCTTCCCGTTTATCGTTTTTTTTGCAGCAAACTCCATGTCATCGCTCCCGGCCATCGGGCGGTACAAGTACGCGTCCGGCTTTCCCAGGTTCAGTGTGTATGCAGGTGATTCATCTCCGGTAGCTGAAAACAGCACATACATATCAGCGCCATTGAAGGTGTAGTGGTCAACAACCGGGTTTTGGCTGATGGTTTCTTTATACGTGTATTCTCCAAAAACCTTATTGGTCTGGTATAGAAAATCGGCCGCAGGCCTTCTCCTTCCGTGCTCGCCTACAAGCCCGCTCGTGGCGTACCTGTCGCTTTTGCCGGGATTGTCGTCATACAGTTCGTAGTAGAAAACCTTCTGCACACCGCTGCGGGCATATAGCAGGCTTGTTCTCAGTGTCCAGTCGGCCTGTGTTTCCAGGGTGGTGCGGCCGTTCGTCGCAGGTGCCTTCTGTATGCTGTTCTCATTAATGTCATAACCCGCTTCCGTCACCCATACCGGCATATCTGCGGCATACTGGTGCGACATCTGGATAAAGGCATCGGCAATTTTATCTGCCTTTGCCTCTTCGGGAGAAACGCCGGTGGTCTGTTTCTTAGTTGGGTCTGCACTCGCGTCATTGGCATAAAAGTGATAGTTGATAATATCCCATGGGCAATCCACTGTGCCGTCCGGCTTTAGCCCGCGATGTTCCCGGCTCCAGTCTATCATGCCCCGCACATAGTCGGTAGATGGGTTGGCGAGGCCAGCCATCACCACTTTCATCGCCGGGTCTGCATTTTTCACACCCACGCCTGGCCCCATCGTGTTTTTGTTGCCATCATAAAATGCAGACAGGTTTGCCGCATACTCCCGGCCTGTCTGGTATGCCTTGCGGCCCTTCCACCATTTATCCCGCTCATTGTCGCACTCTATATAGCGGATAAGCCCAAGGCCTACCCGCAACTCATTGTCTTTTTTCAAAACAATAAGTGAACGGTCAATTTTTGAGTTGTACCCATATCTTGCAGCATACTGAAACGCCACCTTCGCCTGCTCTATGTAAGATGCAGGGTCAGCGGGGTCTTTGCCATAACGGAGTGGTGTGTTTTCATTATTCTGGTCATCCGCAGGGTAGGTCTCCATCATCCATGTTGGTATGGTTTTAAGGCAGGCCAGCACTTCTATTTTGTTCGCCTTGCACCATTGGTAAATGGTATCGTAGTTCCAACTGCCATTGTAAGTAGGGCTGAAAGCATAATGGCCCTCCGTCTCTTCTAGTTTTTGCCAGTCCATATAGTGGCGCACGCCGGTAAAATTCTTTATGGCCGCAAGCCCGGCTGCATCAAGGCCTCCGGGGTCGGTAGGCTTTTCGAAATCCCATTCAAAAGCATTGATGCCAAAGAAATTTTTGAGTGGAACTGGTTTAATTACAGCCTTGGATACCTGGGCGGGTGGGGTATAGCTGCCAAAGAATTCCAGCTCGCCGGGAAAATTGCCCCATGTATTTATCGCCAGGTAGCGGATGCCGGATATTGGTTTGCTTAAAGTATAGACACCGGATTTCGCAGGATCTGGCCCTACCCATTCGTTATACTTAGATCCCGTGAATACCGCGATGGGCAATCTTTTCCAGTCATCAAGTATGGCGTATATGGTCATGGGGTGTTCGGCATCGGCGCCCTCACCGTCAAACATTTTAATGCTGTCTATCGTGATTTTCTCACCGGGCAATACGGGGTAATAGGCATCGTAATTCTTCA
>CAIRTW010000177.1 GCA_903881585.1 uncultured Bacteroidota bacterium
AGGAAATCAGTGTCAAAACACATAAAGTATTTTATGGCGACAAGCTATCCATCCCCCTGTTATCGCCAACAGAAGATGCGCATTTTTTTGCGGTGTATTATGCTTCGTGGCTTATCGGACCGCAGGCTAGCATTAAGCACACGAAAGCATTAGAGAAATTTCAGCAGGAATTAGCCAAGGCAAAGCCGGTTCAATTATTGCTCTCTGAAGGAGATATCCTCATTATAGACAATCATCGGATGCTACATGGCCGGGCTGGCTTCCCGCCTAACTCTAACCGATGGCTTACCCGTTATTGGCTTAAACGAAGCAACATAAATATTTTTTAACTCCAAAAACAAAACCAAAATGCAAACACAGACACAACTAATGCTGGTAAAACCAGCCCCAATCAGCGCAGAAAGGATTTCATGGCTAATCAATGAAAAAGGCATAATGCCTGAAATAGCAGGCATAGACCTAGAAATGATAAAAATGAAAATGGCATTGTCGGATGAAGGTGAAGGCTGGACGAAGGAACAATGCGATGAGGCAGAGGTAGAGTACAAACGCTTCCTGCACCTGAACAAAAAATTCCTGAAATCAGCCATTGTGCCTACCGATGTTATAGACACTATGTGGCACTATCACATCCAACGGCGCGCAATGCGTTGATCAGTAATAATTTATATATTCAGCCTCAAACCTGCCAAAAAGAGCCTCAAACCTGCCAAGCATCCAATCTGTTTATTTACAGCAATTTAAAAAGTATAAAATGACACCATCTGTCAAAGACAGCGCTGACTTTTTAGATAAATCAGGTGGGAACAAGAGAAGATAAACAGGAAACTATAAGAATTCGGTAGGTCTTTTTCCAAAACGATCGAGGAATTGCTGGGAAAAATAGCTGGTCTTTTCAAAACCTACGCGCTTGCATACATCATCTATTTTATTAATGTCTCCGCTAAGCAGTAATTCGTAGGCTTTTTGCAGGCGCACCTCTTTGATCAGCTGTGCAGGTGTGTACCCGGTGAGGCTGTTGCAAAGGCGATATAGTTGTCGCTCACTCAAAGCCAGCTCATTTGCCAGGTCAAATACAGATACATTGGTGCTTTTTAACCGCGCCAGCACATATTCGGTAACTTTCTGCCTGAATGTTTCCGCTTCAGCGCTGTCTTGCTTTATATCGTCCGGTTCTGGCGGCTGCTCGTTGAATGCTTTGCGTACCGCATTGTTTGTCAGAAGATTATATACCCGTATACGTAATTCATCTGCGTTAAACGGCTTTACTATATAGTCATCAACACCCAATCTTAAAAAAGATAACTGGCTTTCGGTGTCCGCCAACGCGGTCAAGGTTATAACAGGTATTTTCTTGTACCGATCGTCATTTTTAAGGTAGGTTACCAGCTCTCTTCCATCCATGCCCGGCATCATTACATCGCTGATGATCAGGTCGGACAGGTTATGCTCCAGCCATGCGAGGGCCTCCTTGCCGTTCCCGGCATTGGCGATATTTACTTTTTCTCCTAATACCTCTTTGAGGTAATATCTCATTTCTGCATTATCCTCAACAACCAGCACTACCTGCCGCCTTGCAAAATTCCCCCATTGCTCGGTGGGCGTTTCCATGGTCTCTACCGGCTGAATTTCGGTGCTGCCAGATAATTCGATCAGCGGGAAGCGTAACGTGAAGGTCGTCCCCTCGTCCTTTTTGCTTTTCACGTCAACTGTGCCGCCCATCAGCAAAGTGAATTCCTTCACCAACGACAGGCCGATCCCGGCCCCGTCTGCCTTTATGCCGGCAGATCTGCCCTGGTAAAAGTGCTCGAAGATATGGGGTACGTCTTCTGCTGCGATGCCGATACCTGAGTCAGTTACATCAATGCATACATACTTATTGTCTGCAAGCAGGTATGCTGTCACTACTATTTTGCCACCCTCTTTATTGAATTTTACGGCATTGTACACCAGGTTGTTTATTATTTTCTCAAACTTCCCCTTGTCTACGGATACAAAAAGTCCCTGCGCCTTTGTGTCTTCATACTCCAGGGAAAGATGCTGCCGCCCGATAAGAGTTTCAAATGTGTAAACAATGCGCCTGAGTAATGGCGCTATTTCTTTTGTTTCGTATACCGGCTGTGCTACGTTATTCTCCAGCTTCGTCAGGTCAAGTATCTCTTCTACC
>CAIRTW010000178.1 GCA_903881585.1 uncultured Bacteroidota bacterium
AGTTGCGGGGTCTGGCACCAGCTACCTGCTTTACTTTTACCTGGTAGACAGCGTGTATTATGAGTATCACAGCTTTTATGGCTTCAACAGCGCGGGCAACCAATACTACCAGACGCATTTATACCTGCATACCATACATGGATAATGGCCCGCGGCGGGCAAAGCCTGTATAGAGAAAGGCCGCGAGCATTTAGCATCGCGGCCTTTCTTTTATTAGCCCGGTAAAAACGGGAGTAATTTTTTATGCCTTCATGTACATCACTTCTTTTACCAACTTCACGGTGCGGGGCACATCGGGCAAATAAAGGGCCACGAGGTTTGGTGCGTAGTGCATATTGGCATCGGCAGTGCAGATGCGGCGTATTGGTGCGTCGAGGTAGTCAAATGCCTCTTTCTGCACGCGGTAGGTGATCTCAGACGATACGCTGCCGAAAGGCCACTGCTCCTCTACTATTACAAGGCGGTTTGTCTTCTTTACAGATTCCACAATGGTCTGCCAGTCGAGCGGGCGTATGGTGCGGAGGTCTATAACCTCTGCACTGATGTTTTCTTTAGCCAGTTCGTCAGCAGCACCCATGGCTACGCGCATCATTTTGTTATAAGAAACTATGGTAACATCCGTGCCTTCGCGTTTCACGGCAGCCTTACCTATCGGGATCAGATATTCTTCCTCCGGCACCTCACCGGTATCGCCATAATGAGATTCCGACTCCATGAACACGACAGGATCCTCATCGCGGATCGCTGATTTAAGCAATCCCTTCGCATCATACGGATCAATGGTGGAGATCACCTTCAGGCCGGGCACATTTGCATACCAGTTCTCAAATGCCTGTGAATGCTGCGCCGCAAGTTGCCCTGCTGAACCATTCGGCCCACGAAAAACGATGGGGCAAGTATATTGCCCGCCACTCATAGATACCACTTTGGCTGCATGATTCACGATCTGATCTATTGCCAACTCGGCAAAGTTCCAGGTCATGAATTCTATTATTGGCCGGGTATTGTTCATCGCAGCGCCTACACCTATGGCCGCAAAGCCCAGCTCCGATATAGGGGTGTCAATAACTCTTTTAGCGCCAAATTCATCGAGCATGCCCTGGCTCACCTTATAGGCGCCATTGTACTGGGCTACTTCTTCACCCATCAGGAATACGGCCCGGTCGCGGCGCATTTCCTCTTCCATTGCTTCTCTCAGTGCTTGTCTTAAAGGTATGGTACGCATATTATCAAATTCAAAAGTAAAAAGTCAAAAATAAAAAAAACCTTATTGAGGGCACAAAGGTAATCAACGAAAGTTATTTTCCGTCTGGGTGAAAGGTTACTTTGCTGAATGAACTATCTTTTTGCATTTTTACAACCAGGCTGGTATCGGTGAGCTCTGCCACTTCCCAGGTTATGGTGTCATGCTGCATGCCAGCGCTCATATCGGTAAGTCTAAGCATATTGTCGGCACCCAGCATCCACTTGCTTGTATCCATATTACCGTTGAACGAGAGGTAAACCAGGCCATTGGGCTTGAAAGTGATCACGGTATTGGTAATACTTCTTAATTGCAGGGCTTTGGTGCTGTCAAAACGTACCTGCATTTCCTTGCGCAGGCTGTCAATGTTCGTAGTTCCGTACAGTGCCATATTTATGACCGGATCATTGCTTTTACCTATTGTGTCTATGTATTGCTGGGTTTTTATGTAAAAGCTATCTATATCGGGGTTCTCCAGTTTTACAGAGTGCCACGCACCAACAATACTTTTCTTATGGCTGCATGAAAATAAAGCAACAAGTAAAAAAAGAAGAGAAACAATGGTTAATTTCCTGGCTCCGGCCATATAGTGTAGTTTTTTTGTTTGATTTTATTTTTCCTGGTTTCCGGGTATTATGAATTTCTTCTGTTGCAGGTCGTATAAAGCGAATGCTGCGCCCTGCTTGTCCAGCAAAAAACCTCTGCTGCCATTATCCGGTACATCGATTGTGAATTTTTCCGGCGCGAACTCGTGCTGCTGAAATAATATCTCGATATTTATCGGGCCGGGTCTTAGTTCTGAAATAATGCAGTAATTCTTACCGTACCGGGGCTGCATCTTCCCTTCCAGCTTTATATAAAAAGGGGTGGTTTTATCGCCTTGTATATAAACGTACGAAAATGACCCGTCAACAGGTGCAGCTTGGGTATGGGCAGGTTGGGCTGCAGCACCGGTACATAGGCTGTACGCACATACAGAAGTGCCCACAAACTTCAAAATATTTTTCCAGATCCCGGACTTATGACTCACGACTTATGACTTATGACTATTTATTCCATTTCTATTAACACCGTGCCCTTCTCAACTGCTGTACGCTCGCCTACCCTTACCGCCCTGACGGTAGCAGAAGCAGTAGCCTTGAGTATATTCTCCATTTTCATTGCCTCCAGTATCACGAGCGCATCCCCTTTGTTTACCTGCTGACCGGGCGTTACCAACACTTTCAATATCATACCCGGCATAGGTGCCTTTACGGGTTCCGCCTTTTGCATAGACTTGAGGTCCATGCCCATATTCTTCAGCAGCATGTCTATAGGCTCCCGGATAGTGGTTTTATAAAGCTGCCCATTTACCCGCAGTGTAATTTCCTTCGTCTTCTGGTCTGTCTTTTCAATAACGGCTGTATAGCTTTTACCATTATACAGTATGCTTATCAGCCCGTTGGCCTGCCACGCTATATCCCAACCTGCCGGCCCGGCAGGCAGGTCAACGGGTAAATCATTTATCAAAAAAATTCCATCCTCCGGCTTTATAGAAAAAGTGTTCTTATCGTTTACTGTGACCTGTAACATTCCTGTGATCTCAATTTAGTGTGGCAAAAATAGTGATTTGCTATTGTATCCGAAACCCATAGTATCCCGGCATCCAAACCCGGAACATATAAGACTCACCGCTCAAGCGTTTTTAAATAATCAGGTATGCCGTAATTAATAAATATCTCTTCGTAAGCCGCAATAGGCCGGATAGCGCTGATAACCAGCTCGCTGTCCTGTGCCGGGCTGCCCTCATATTCCTGGAGCTCGTATCTGGCATTCGGGACATCGTTATTATTATATAACGAACCGTAGCCCAATGCCATCAGGGTACTGTCCTTTTCATATTCAAAGACATAGTTCTGCAACATGGTTTTCATTACCAACACGGTATCCTTGCTCCCCAAAATAAGTATAGGGCAAACCTCTATTATTTCGTTCTTCCTGATATTTTTGGACGCGAATACTCCCCGCCCTGCGTTCTTTATACCCGAAGGTGCAATGTGAATCTTATTTGCCATGCTTTATTGTGCAACATTTTGATGCCGGGCGGAAAGGTCTGATTATTTAACGACATTATCGGGGTTTGCAAATTCCTTTCTCTCAATAATACGAAATGCTATGCCGTCTCCGGCTAAAACGCGCGTGATATTTCCCGGTAGTGATGCCAGAACTTCGCGAGCATGACCGGTGTCGCTTATGGCATAAACAGGCAGTTGCTGACGGACATCATACGCAGGGAATGTCTTCAACACCCATACAGCCGGGTCAGGCGCACCAGCATCTGTGGCAGCCTGTGCGTAGGGATAAGCAACTCCGGGAGTAATAAGCAACGGTATTTTCTGGTTCTGCGCAAGTCTTATGGCGTTTTCCGTAGCTGTATACGTCCGCATTTGCCGTGGATATTGCTCGCTTGTGAAATAACCGGTGTAGTGGGTAAACACATTACCTGCCACACCAACATATAATAACATCGGCAGGCCTACGGTTACCCATCGATGCCATGAGCGTTGCGATATTAAATTAACGAGATAAATAACCAGTATAGCTATGGAAGGTGTAGTAAATGCATTGAGACGTGGTGTGCCCAGCGGCATTTTTTTGCAGAGATATAAAGCCAACGTTAACATAATGAGCAGGCAACTGTATAACCTTACCTGCCTTTCAATTCCGTTTTCATTCCCGAACAGGTTTTTTGCACCGGAAACGACACCGAAAACAAAACCGAAAATACCCAGCAGGCCAAAAAGATTTTCAAAAAAGATACCGCTTCCCGTTTGTGAAAAAAGCGTATAAACACTGGTAAAGAACGATAATAGCTTATGGTCATTATCCATGATCAGAAAGCTCCACCTATCATACATGACCTTATCGGTAGCCAATTGTTTTGCATCAATAAAATAAAATATAAAAATACCCAGCAAACCCAATACCAGCGGCAGCCATTGCTGTATGATCATAGCTCTTTTCACAGCAGCGAGCCGGTTACTTTTAAGTACAGCAATAGCCTGCAGCAATAGGACAACGTATGCCGGAGCTATTGCTACCGGATAAGTATAGCTAAAAAACGGGACGATGAGGAAACTTGCACAGAGAAACAGATACTTACCGATTTTGAGTGTACCCGGCCGGCTCAAATCCAGTAACGCGATGAGCTGCCATAAAGCAACGACACTTGCAAGAATATCCATCGGATATTGCTTCATCTCCACAAAGTACTCAGTGAACGTAAACGATGATATGATGATGAGGACAAACAAGTACCGGGCAAGTTGCCCCTTGCTATATAACTTATTCATTACGCGCCAGCTTACTGCAATTGCAGTGATACTGGCCAGAAAAGACGGAAACCTAAGTGAAAAGTAACTGTAGTTAAAAAAAGAAGAAAACGATTTTATCAGAGCGAGATAAACACGTGGAAATTGCTGCATAAAATTTAGCTGCCCAAATATTTCTTTTGTATTCTTTGTTTTCAGGCTGCTTATGATGAACCACTCGTCTACCCAGAAGGGCTGGATACAGAATAACACTAAAGCAAGCCCGATACCTATAGTGAACAGCAAAGTCAACAACGTTAACCTTCGCGCAAATGTATAGGTGCGGTTATCGGTTGAATACCTAGGAGCGGTTCCGGTTTCTGAGTGGATCATTGTTTGTGCTGCGCTAATATATCTTATGCCGATGCTTTGTCCAAAGTAAAGCCGAATGACGAGCCCACGCCTATCTTACTCCGTACGTTCACCGTTTGTCCGTGGGCCTCTACTATGTGTTTTACTATAGCCAGCCCAAGCCCGGTGCCGCCTATGGCGCGCGCGCGACTACGGTCGGCACGGTAAAAACGCTCGAAGATACGCGGCAGGTGCTCCTCGGCTATACCCGGCCCATCGTCGGATATTTCTATATAAACGTGCTTATCGTCCATCTCGTAGCAACCGGCTATTACAGAGCCGTCATCGTTACCATATTTAATTGCGTTTTCCACAAGATTCACCAGCACTTGCTTTAGTTTCTGCTTGTCCGCATTTACGAGTATGGGGCGTTCCGTACCTTTCTTAAAAGAGAGATTGATATTCCGTTCTTTAGCTTTTAATGACAACTCCTCGTACACATCCTTTATCAGCTCTTGTATTGCAAAAGATTCCTGTATCACGGGTATCTTGCCCGATTCCAGTTTTGATATTTCATCCAGGTCATCTACCAGGCGCACCAGCCGGTCTATACTTTTTGAGGCATTGCCCAGGAATTTCCTGTTCACCTCTTTGTCCTCCAAAGCCCCACCCAGCAATGTATCTACATAACCCTGGATAGAAAAGATAGGTGTGCGCAGCTCATGCGCCAGGTTCATCAAAAACTCTTTTCTGAACTGCTCATTTGCATGAAGCATCTCTATCTCATCTTTCTTCTGCATTGCCCACTTTTCCACATCATCGCTAACCTCTTCTATAGATTTCTGCGGCAGGATGTTTTTGTAAAAGAACTCTTCCTTTTTAGTAGCCTTGATCTGGTATATGAATTTATAGATGATCTTGATCTTCCGGTAAATGAACCGTGTGAGTGTATAATAATAGATACCGTATATCACTGCGAATGTCACGATGAACACCATGATCGGGATATACCAGCTTTGATGTAACAGCAGGCTCAGCAACGTATTTGCAGTTGCAATAAGTGCAGCGGTAATAAACGACAGTAAACGTGGAGAAAGGTTTTTGGTATCCAGTACAGACATGCGACTAAGGTAAGAAAAATCCTCCGGCTAAACCTTGCCCCGGCTAGGGGTTAAGTCTGTTAAAAGCATTCTTCAGGTCTTCCTGGCTGGCTTTTACCATTACTTCGCTGAACCCAAAGGTGAGCTCCGTTTTCCCATCTTTCATCTGCCGGAAGACCGCTTCAATAAAAGCGCTTACGGGCGGTGCGCTATCATGGAGTCCCTTGCCACCCAGATCAGTGTTCAGCGCGGGCGGTATCATTTCTATCACCTCAATGTTTTTCGATCTCAGCAGATACTGCAGCGACATGGTAAAGGAGTGGAAAAACGCTTTCGTAGCTGAATAAACAGGCGTTTTGGTGAGCGGTACGAACGATAAGCCTGATGTCACATTTATCACCGTGTTCAGCGATTTCAGGTTGATGAACAACGATGTTAAATGGATAGGAGCAAGGATATTGGTGGCGATCTCCACCTGCGCCCGCTCATAAAAATCGGTATCTGTGACAGCCATCCATTGCTGGATACCGGCATTGTTCACGAGCACGTTCAGGTCACTGTGGTTATCTGCTATCCAGTCATACAACGCTATCCGGTCTGCCTCCACCAAAAGATCACATACCTTTGTTATAACGGAGGGGTATTTATTGGTAACTTCTTTCAGAACTGATTCGCGCCGTCCGCAAATGATCACCGTATTGCCTTCATTAATAAACCTTTCTGTAAGACCAAGCCCGATGCCACTTGCGCCGCCTGTGATCAAAATCTTATTGCCCGTTAAGTTCATTTTCCCTAGATTTTCGAGTTGAGCAGCGAAGATCGGGAATTAAGGCGGTTAAATAATTCACAGGCAATAAACAATCTCTATGTGCCCTTATTAAATTACTCTGAGCTGTATTTTCTCAACTGTGGCTATTACCCTGTTCTCATAATTGATAACATCCAACGCAGATATCACGCCTTTTATGGCAAACTCTGTTTCATTCCATTTGTTCACGATCTTTTTGATGTCAGTTGGATCCACAGAATTCGCTATGCTGATGTGTGGTATATAGCTAATGTCCAGGCGGTGATGATGCGCGAGTTTGTTGCGGTACAACCGGTCGTGAAGTTTCGAGACCTGGCTGAATCCCTCATCCGGCACCAGGAACGCATCATAGTTATCGCTGAAAGAATCTTTATTTATAACCGCACACCGCAGGCAAAATGGGATCGCCATTGTTTCTTCGGTTTGCTTTTTCACTTCCGCCACAAAGTCTGACAAAGGCATATCAGGCACCGAAAATACAATAGTGAAATGAGGCGCTATCACCTTATAAAGGCTATTATGCCCGTGCCGGTATTGCTGTATCAGTTCACGATCAGCGGAGGCAAGTTCAGGATAAGCAACTACATGAAGGTTCATTGGCATTAATAAATATCACACTAATTTAGCCTATTCAGTCTATAAGTTTGCCTCTGTAATCTCCTTTATTTTTTTGGCACGAAATAATATTATTTTTACCCCAAAATCTGTGATTTGAAATACGTAAAGGGACTAGATACTATCAGGGCGTTTGCAATTTTTTTGTTATAATAGAGCATTGGGGCTGGAACCCGGCAGTACAACCAAATACATTATCAGCTTATATAGAACACATTTTTTTGCTAAAGACCGCTTTTGGGGTCAACCTGTTTTTTGTCCTGAGCGGATTTCTGATCACCAACATACTGCTTCATGAAAAAGCAAATTTCAGGAGCGATAACCGGCTTGTGATCATTAAGAATTTCTTTGTCAGAAGAAGTCTGCGCATATTCCCGATATACTACCTGTTTATACTTGCCTGCTTCCTGGCCGGTTTTCCAACTGCACGGGCGCATATTATGTATTTCGTCACCTACACGGCTAATATACTTGCATACAGATCAAACCAGCCAAACGAAGTCTCACATGTCTGGACATTGTGTGTAGAGGAGCAGTTTTATATTATCTGGCCATGGCTGATCATTTTTATAAATAACAAATACCTCAAGCACCTGTTCATTTTTATCATTGTCACGGGACTGGTTAGCCGTTACATAGCCTCTTTTGTTTACCACCATGAATACCCCATACTGGTTTATCAAATGATAGACGCGTTCGGGGTTGGTGCAATCTATGCCTATATCAGGCAGAATGATAAAAACAGGGTTAAATTTGAAGGGGCTTATAAAATAATACTGCCTGTAATTATATACTTCGCCTGGATGGTAACCCCGTTTTCCGGGGTAGCTATATTCCGATCTTATTTTCATGTTGCCGACAGCGCCATAGCGCTGGCCCTGATCATGTTTGCACTTAACAACAAAACAGAATGGATACGGAAGTATTTGTTGGAAAACCCCGTTCTTAACTACATCGGCAAGATCAGCTACGGCATATATTTATATCACTATAACCTTGGCCCTGCATACAATGACTTCATTGCCTCGTACTCAAAAACACATAACGTAAACCCGATTTTTACCGATTTTTATTCCGCTTACTGTATCAAATTGATCTTGCTGCTTGTACTATGCTCCCTTTCTTATAAACTTATTGAGCTGCCACTGTTGGGTTTGAAAAAGAAATTCAAATACGGTGCAAGGTAGCGGGTGCAAACGGGGAGGGTGATTTATACCTTCATCAGATCTACAAGCTTTTCCCAGCTATCTGCACGGTCTTCTATATTCAGCAATCCAGTTATCATTGTGTATATATCAGCCGCCGTTTTACCTTCTTTGCGCAGGTATTGCACAGATGTGTCTCCTGCCGACTTCGAGAGTTTATTCCCATCTGCCCCTGCCAGCAGTGCATGATGATAGAAGGTGGCATCCTTAAACGAATCCTGGCCGATGAGCGACGAAAGATATAGTTGCGCCAGTGTGGAATTCCACAGATCTTTGCCCCGCACTATAAGATCTACACCGAAAAAGGAATCATCAATAACTGAAGTGAGTTGGTAGGCGGGGAATCCATCTTTCTTTCTTACAATAAATTCGGACATAGAAGCAGGCAGTGTGGCCTCAACGATCTCTCCCGGCCAGGTTTTCATTTTCAGTATTTTATTCGTGTTCGTGCGTAGCCGCCAGCTGACGTTGCCGGCATCAAACGGCAGGTTCAGATTCCGGCAGTTGCCCGGATACACGCTATCATCACGCATTACTACTATCTGGGTCCTTGTGCATTTACATGCAAACAGATCACCGTTTTGGCGCAAGCGGGCTAATGCGTCATTATACATTGCCATGCGGTGTACCTGCGAGTATTCCTGTTCATACTCCCTGAGGTTACGAGGGCCTTCGTGCCACGGAATACCCAGGAAATCAAGCGTATCAAAGATATCCTGTACATAGAGTTTATTTGTCCGCTCCCTGTCTGCATCGTCTATCCTTAGAAATGTCTTTGCACCGGTCTTCCGGGCAAGACCTGCGGTTATCACAAAAGACAGCACATTGCCCAGGTGAAGGAACCCACTTGGAGTGGGAGCCAGTCGCGTCTTTTGGTATGTAGGGTTATCGGCCAATTGCATTCAAATGTAGATTCAACTTTTTGAATTACAATAACTATCCAACAGGTATTCAGCGAAGTTTGACTTTTATAGTATTGTTCGCTATTTTTGCAATTACAACACAAGCAATGAAACGTAACAACATAAGTATTTTACTCGCGATCTTCCTGGTAGCTTTGACTGTCGCCGCCCGCATTTTTAACGCCCAGCTTCATGTGGCCAATTTTGTGCCTATTGCCGCTATCAGCTTATTCAGCGGCGCTATGATCAAGGACAAGCGCAGCCTTGCGTTCCTGGCACCGCTGCTGGGGCAGTTCCTGGCAGATGTTTATTTCCAGTTTTTTACCAGTACGCCCGGCTTCTACCCCGGCCAGTGGCTGAACTATGGGGCACTGGTAAGTGTTACCGCATTAGGCCTGCTGATGAAGCAACCTAAGCCACTTACTACTGTTGCTTTCCTGTTCGGTGGCTCTACCCTCTTCTTTCTTGTGTCTAATTTTGGTTATTTTCTCAGTGGGTGGAACGGTTTCACCTTTGCAGGCCTTACTAAAACATACATTGATGCGATCCCATTCTTTAAGTTCACTATGATGGGTGATATGGTTGGTGGTGTGTTATTGTTTGGTGGCTACTTCTTTGTACAGCAGGCATTATTGAAAAAAACGCAGCGCGTAAACGCTTAAGACCTCTCCTCAACCCTCTTCAAAGGAGAGGGAGATACTATAAATGACTTTGTAAAAATGGGCGGTTTAGCCCATTTTTTTTATTACTTTTAGTTTATATTTTTTGGCATGTATTTTGTTGATCAGAATAAAAACAATCCGGATGCAAAACACACTTCTTCGTTACAGCCTATCCTTGTTATTTTGTGCCGCGCTGTTCTCCTCGTGCCGGCCAAAGAATATTACCTGCACAAATGGCACTATCCAGGTACACCCTGTTGGGTTTACTGAACGTGATTTCGATTCGGCTGTGGTGATCAAGTATGCCCAGGGCGGTTCCTTCGGCACGGTAGTTGACAGTACGCACGGCATTATATTCGATGCCACTTATGATGGTGACACCACAAGCATTGCAGCTTATGTTACGTCCAACCCAGATAGTATGCACCCTCTTTTTATTGTGCCCGGTTATGACTACAAGATAGTGATGCCGGTAGTGGGAAGAACATTCACAATAACCAATATTGTGCAGAGCGGGAAAACACATGAGTCATACACATCTGGGTTTATCGGCGGCGACAAACTCATTATCTGCTATAACAGTGTGCTCCAGGCAACAGTGGATAGTAATGTATTTACAGGCACAGCCGATATGCCGGCAATTTCTGTGGAGATAGTGAAATAAAAATCAGTAATAGCCCTTCAATCGACCACAAACACAGACACTAATTAGGGCCTGCTGTTTAAGTCAGCCCACCCCGTTTATTTAAATTCAGTAAAAAAATAATTTCGGTAATCATTTCAGACAAGAGATAATAAGGTATTTGCCCGGCCAGTTTGACCA
>CAIRTW010000179.1 GCA_903881585.1 uncultured Bacteroidota bacterium
AATCCAAAAACCAAAGTCGTTATCGACCTGTTCAATTCAGGATGACCCCCTGCTTTTAACTAATAACACAATATTCCAGCATTTACAAGGGTTTGAGATCCCTCAAACCCCAAATCCCTATTTTTGTCGGACAGCAATGATTTTTATATAATAAAGACAGTATGACATCATGATCGACTACAAAGAGCTCAAATCACAATTCCTGCTGCGACCGGATATCACTTATCTGAATTTCGCGTCTTTTGGCGCTTGCCCTAAGCCAGTGTTCAAAGATTACCAGGACTGGCAACTGCTGCTGGAAACTGAGCCGGTGCATTTTATTGCAGATCAAAGCTTGGGCCGGCTAAAGACCTCACGTGAGGCGCTGGCGGCTTATGTTCATTGCGATGCTGATGACCTTGTATATGTGACCAACCCCACCTATGCCATCAACATCATAGCCAAAAGCCTGGACCTGCAGGAAGGCGATGAGATACTCTCCACCGATCTGGAGTATGGCGCGCTGGACCGCACCTGGAACTACTATTGCCGGCAGAAGAAAGCTAAGTATGTGCGCCAGCCAATCAGCCTGCCTGTTACCTCCAAAGAGGCGATCATTGAGCAATTCTGGAAGGGCTATACAGCCAAGACCAAGGTCATATTCATATCGCATATCACCAGCAGCACTGCACTGCGGCTGCCTGTGGAGGAGATATGTGAGATGGCTAAGGCTAAGGGATTGCTCACTATTGTAGATGGCGCGCACGCGCCAGGCCATATACCGCTTGACCTCTCTAAACTAAAAGCTGATGTATATACAGGCGCCTGCCACAAATGGATGATGACCCCAAAGGGCAATACCTTCCTTTATGTGAAGAAAGACTTCCAGGACCGCTTTGACCCCGTGATCGTGAGCTGGGGATATGAAGCTGCTATGCCATCGCACTCCCGCTTTCTCGACTATCACCAGATGCAGGGCACACGCGATTTTTCGGCTTTTCTTACCACACCTGCCGCTATTGCTTTTATGAAAGAGCACAACTGGGAGCAGGTAGCCCGCCGATGCCGTGAGCTGGTGCAGGCCAACTACCAGCGGTTCTGCGACCTAGTGGGCAGCACGCCGGTATGCCCCATAAATGATGACTGCCTGGGCCAGATGTGCAGCATACCCATCCGCACACCGCACCCGCAGCAACTGCATACCCACTTCTTTGAGCACTATAAAATAGAGGTACCGGTAATGGTGCATGGGCCTCATGTCTTTCTGCGCTACTCCATACAGGCATTTAATGACCAAGCGGATCTGGACAGGCTGTATGAGGCGGTGGGAGAGATCATGGGGAGGGGAAGCTGCTTTTAAAATGGGATTAGGAATTTGTTATTGGGAATTTGGATTGTTATGCCGCGCTACGATAAAACACCTATAAATATGTGGTACAAATTATCGGTGATGTTTTGCTTACTGTTAATGTCTTTAGCTGTGGCAGCAAGAGACGGAGACAATGTCGTGTATTTGAAGAAATCACCACTGGTAAATGGATATACAATATTGCCGATACATGATTTGAAACTAGTTGAAAAAGGCACTTATTTACCCAATCATGGTATAGATATATATTCTGACAGCAACAGCGTATTTTCCTTATCTAGTGGCAGTGTTTCAGCTTGTATTTCTGTTGGTGATGATTTTAAATTAATGGTAAAATCGCACGATACATTTTTCGTTTATGGTCATCTCAATGAAGTCAGTTTTAAAAAAGGGGATACTGTACTAAAGCAAATGAAAGTTGGCACAATATCAAGAGCAGAGGATAATCCGGGTTATGAGGTGAATTTTCAGATGTGGTTGCTAAGGAAAAAAGGGAAGGTTAAAGAAATAGAACCAGGGAAAGTATTGGGATACAAGCCTAAGTAATAGTTTTGAGTAGTCCAAAACGTGTTTGGGTAATGTTTCTTAAAACAAGTGTACAACAATAAAAATGATATGCTATGATTGCAGCCAATATGATACCCTTGTATGTGAGAATTGTTGCTGGCATTTTCGCCCTGGCGAATATTGGTTATGGGATCGTGGGGTATTTCAAACCTTCCCAAGTCTTTGAAAACAGTGAAGAAGGAGTGGATGTGAAGGGAAAAGGGGCCAGATACGCAGGCTACGAATATGCATCGAGAAACCTGGCTATTGGTATAGGGCTGCTGGTAGCTGCTGCTATAGGGTCGCCGGAATCAATTGTAATGGTTATGGCTGTAAGGGCACTCATCGAGATACAATCCATGCTCATAAATATATCGCTCAAAAAGATCAACGAGGGCTTTTGGACAGCATTGGCATTTCTGGCCATTGAGGTATTTGTGATCGTAAAAATGTTTGTATAGATCCCTTAAAACGTCTGCGTTCGCAATCTCTATCGTGTGTGGAGCTGGCCATCGCTAAGTTCATGCCGGTAAACGTCCGGCGATTGGGAGTAGAAAAAATATTGCCGAGAAGAACCAGATGGTACGCGGGTGCGAGATTTTGTGGCAGTACATTTACAGCCCCTTCAAATTTTCGCTGCTCAGAGGTTTAACAACAAACCGCTGCACACAGCAATAGGATTGTACCTTTTCGCGCTCCTTCTTCGAAACGGAGGAAGTCATTACCACCAGTTTGCAATTTTCACGTGCCCTGGCAGAAAATGTAGCGAACCGATCTAAGAATTCATATCCGCTTGTCTCGGCCATATAGATGTTGAGGAATATCAATTTGGGGAAGCAAAGCCCATCTCTTTCCCTGGAGCAAAGATAGGTAAGCGCTTCGCCGGTGGAATGAACAGATAAGAGCTCACCTACCGGCAGGTTTTTTTTGATGAGCTTTTCAGCTACGAATTGGTCGAGCCATGAATTCTCAATTATCATGGCGAGATCGCTGTATTTGTTGTTGTTCTGCTTATTGATGAACGTGTTTTTTACCGGGCTATCCGCTATCATAGTTTTCATTTTTGCTTTCGGTGAAGGTTAGTTTATCAAATCGCGCTAAACCAGCTTGCGCCCAGGTTTTACGCAATGTAAACGTAGGCACTACATGCGTTTCAAAAATGGGTATTTTTCCCATTTTTTTATTAACAAATAATTTCGTATATGGTTGTAGCGCTTAAAAGATCGAACCTCAATAACAATTTACTTAACTTTAGATATACCGCACGTACTTTGGCCTCCTTAACACTAACCCGATTTCTATGATCATATCAGATGCCCCCCATAAAGTGCCACTGGAAAAGCAGGAGCTGGAGTACCTTGTCAAAATGAAGGAGGAAGATACAGCAGGGCTGGTTAAGACAATGAAATACCTTGTCCTCTTCATTGTTATTATTTGCATCATCGCTGCTATTGGTATGTATGTCATCATCAGGCTTTCACCTGACACTTTCGTTAATCGCGGTGAAGCCCTGCCGAACATTTTGGTGAGTGTTTTGAAACTGGCGTTGCTGTTACTTTTTGCGGTAGCTGCAGGCAGCTACTACAGCTATAATAAAACGCTGAGGAAGGTAATAAAAGACATGCGGGGTGGAGAGAAAACAATAGAACCCTGCACGGTGATCAGAAAATTCCAGTCACCTCAAAATGATACATGGCATGTATATATCACATCGGTGGTGCGGCTGAGCGTAGAGGTAACTGCCGATGAATACGCCATGCTGGAAGAAGGGAGCAAGATAAATTTGGAATACAGCCCTTATTCTAAGGTGTTTTTTGGATACTCAATTTCTGAAAATGCTTCGTAGCGCTACTGAATGATGGGTATCAACCCACGCAGTCCCATATCGGTAACTACATCGCCATTGAGGGGACAATAGTAGTTATCCCCGGAATTTTCCTGCCATTCAAAACTGTTGTTGATGGACATGGATACCACTACGGTAATGTCTGCTGTCTCAGTGCCGGTGATGGTGAGGTTTTGGGCGGTGAGCGAGGTGTTTTTGAACTGGCCCGTGACGAGGCATGAGCCCTGCGGTATGGGTGAGCTGCTGAAGATGGGGTTCACTACGGTAGTAGCGCCCGCCGGGGCCTGGCCTTGCGTAGGCGTGGTGGTATAGGTAACGCCTGCATAAACGAATGGCGACTCAAACCCCCAATAGCCCTGCATCTTGGGAGCATTGACCGCAACAGCCTGTGTTTTCAGCGTGTAAGAATTGATGTAGGTCTGGAAGCCAACGAAAGATGCGAGTGTGCCGGTGCCAAAATAATCGGACGTGAAGGTATAGCCGGTAGCGGTAGTAGTGCCTGCCTTGATGACATAGGTTATGTTATAGTTCTGGTATGCCACAGACATACGGTACCATTTGTAGCTGCCGGGCTTTACCTGCGAGAGGGGAATGGAAAATATCTCGTCGCCGCTGTTTTTCAGTTTCAGCGAATCGAATGCGATGGCATTGGTGTAGGTGGTGGCGCCTACGGTCACCGGGCTGGTATTGACCGTTGGGGTAACATAGAGCACTGTGCCGCGGCCAACACCGGTGGTATCGGTAGCTGCCAGCTCTATATAGTGTGCACCAAAGCTGTTGAACACAGGTGATTGCGCCCGGTGATTGGATGGTATAGTTGATGGGTTGCCAATAGCATCGAGCCGCACCTGTGTAGAGTCCAGCTTCAGCACAAAGCGCAGACGGGGGCCGCTGCTGTTGTTATTGTTGGTATTGCTGCCAGCAGGCTTACTGCACGAGGCGAGTGCTGCGATGGCTATGATGAGGAATGCGGGGATAAACAATTGTCTGCTCATAGATCGATCATTTATACAAATATACGATTGTAATAAAAGTATGTAACTTTAGTTATCAAATAAAACAAGGTATGCATGGTTTCATTTAAAGTGTCAGTACTGATCTGGGTGTTACTATTACCTGTTGCCGCATTCGGCCAGCACGAGGCAAAGGTAGTTTACCTGAAAACTTCACCACTGGTAAACGGATATACGCTTGTAGAACCGCAAGCAGAGACGAACAAAAGGTATGTAGATCTGCCGGATCCTACTGTAAGTATCTATTCCGATAAACCCGACGTTTTTTCGCTTACAGGTGGAGTGGTAGCTGCGACATTTTCAACGGGGGGCAGTTCCGTTGTTTTAGTAAAGGAGCATGATAGTTTTTTTGTTTACCAAAACATAAACGAGATACTGGTAAAAAAAGACGATGCAATATCAAAAGGAATGAAGATAGGTATGCTTGCCGCTGCCCCTATTGATGTAGTATATAAGCTTGGCCTGCAGATATGGACCGGAACCGAAGAAAAGCCAACGATAATAGAGCCCGAAGATATTATTGGTTTCCTTGCGAAGGTGGGTAAGTAAGTTGATAAGTTTCGAAGTTCGTGCAGGCTTAGGCTAATTCGACAATGTGCCGATTCGCCAATCCGGCAATTTGAAAATGCCAAGGAAGTTTGTGAAGGGGTAGCTATCTTTACTATATAGGATGCCCTATGAAAAAGATATTGCTCTTACTACTTATAGCATTGCCTTTGTTTACCAATGCACAGGTCAATATCTACCAGGCAGATCAGATTGCGGACATGGTGGGCTGCAATACCCATTTTTCATGGGCGGGGATTTATTCCGACAGTTTTACCACCCTAAAAAGCCGGTTGAAGGAATTGGGTGTGCGCCACGTCCGCGATACAAATATGGGCTCCGACAGTATTTTTAATGATCGCATAAATCAACTTGCAGGAACAGGGATAAAGTCGGACATCATCTGTGAACCGTGGTGGACGTGGCCGGAAAATCTCAGTTATTTTAAAGCAATAAAATACCAGTCGAATGCCCCCGTTGAACTTATTGAATACCCAAATGAATGGTTTGATTATCCTGGTGTATCAGCCTCGAAGTGCATAACGGACTACATCAGTTTTTACAACACTTATAAAGGCGATACTGCAACAGCGGCTCTACCATTGTTTGGTCCGTCATTTTCTAACAATGCTTACGGGCCGGAACAATTCCTGGATTCCGGCGGATATGATATGACAGACAAAATGGACTATGGGAACCTGCACTGTTACCCCGGCGGGACGTATGTGGAGGGGCCGCAGGGCGGCGGTAACGGGATTTCGCTCGATGCCGACATCACCGAATATCATTCCATAAACCATGGAAACAAACTGCTTGCAGCCACTGAAACCGGCTATCAGCTACCGAGCAACGGACAGTGGGGTGTAACTGATAGTGTGGCCGCAAAATATGATCCGAGAATGCTGATGTGGTATCTCAAAAAAGGTTTAAAATATGCTTACCTGTACCAACTTATCAATGACAATAACAGCCATGCAGGAGCAGTGGACTATTACGGGATACTAGACAGCAATTGCCGCGGAAGACTGTCATTTTACGCGATAAAGAATACGATAAAATTATTCAGTGACCCAGGAATGGCGTTCACACCTGGCACGCTAACTTATGCCTTGTCAGGCGATACTGCAGGCGCTCATCTGCAATCAATGCTATTTCAGAAACGAAACGGGAATTTTCTGCTGGTGTTGTGGCAGGCCATTTCGAGTGGCACTTGTAACGCCAGCCCAGAGGATTTTAATAACCTTGCAGTCGCTGTAAAAGTTACTATTTCGGGAATCGCAGGCGGAACAGCATTGGGCTACACGCCAAGTTTCGATTCAAATGCTGTGGCTAGTTTTGCCAGTATAGACACGATGGCAGTAAATGTTGCGGATCATATTTATGTCCTCGAAATTACACCGGCGCCGGTTAATGGAAACGCCATGAAAGTCTTCCCCAACCCCGCCACCACACAAATCACCATCTACGCTCCAGAAAACATCACCAATATCGTTATCACTAACGTTTTGGGGCAAATCGTTTACAGCTCGCAGCTTACATTCCGCAGTTTGCAGGTCAGTGTTGATGTAGCAGATTTGCCTGGCGGGGTTTATTTGGTAAGGGTAAATGGTAGTGCGAGAAAGTTTGTGAAAGACTGACGACAGCTACTTTTTCCATTCAAAGTAAAATGTCGTTCCCTGGCCGGGTATGGAATCGTACCATATTTTTCCTCCCTGTTCTTCAACGATCAGCTTCACAATGTTGAGGCCGAAGCCGGTGCTGGAGTCTGCGGTGGATACATTGCTGGTGGTTTTCAGCATAGCGAATACAGATTCTTTATCGGTTTCTGAAATGCCCATTCCATTGTCTTTTACATGGAACCTATAATTGTCGCCGGCATCAGTATATCCTATCTCAATGACCCCGTTTTCTTTACCGTTATACTTTATAGCATTGCTGGTAAGATTCTGAAATACCTGTTCCAGCATGAGTTTCCGGGTATTGAATACAGGCATTTCATCAGCTATCACGATATGTATGTTCTTTGGCGGAAACAGCAATACAGCCATCTGCTCCAGCACTTCTTTTGTATTCACCATTTCGCTCACCTGCTTATCCAGGCTCATCTTTGAATACTCGAGCAAGGAGTTGACCATCCCAGATAAATGCAGCGCAGCGGATGAGGAGAGGTTAGCGATCTCCGTGAGTTCCGGATTGGCAATAACCGTCTCATCGGCCTGTAGCAGAGATAGTGCGCCTATGATGCCGGAAAGGGGAGATTTTACGTCATGCGCTACCATGTATACGAATTTTTCCAGCTGCTTATTGATTTTGCCTAGCTCGTCAGTTGTATCCTTCAGCTCCGCCTCTGATAGCTGCAGGGTATGCGTTTGCTGTTGTAATTCTTCCACGGTATCGCGCAGCTGTAGCTGTACTTTCTTTCTCGAGCGTAATTCGCGGGTGATGATGACGATGAGAATAACAATTATTATTTCAGAGAGCACGCTGTCCAGGCTGGATGAGAGGGTACCGTAGTGCACCAGCCGGTCATGTTCTTCACGCCTTTTAGCCAGCAGCTTGGTCTCATCGGCCTGCAGTGTTTTTATGATGCTACGGATATCGTCCATTTTCAGCTTCTCATCATCGGTAAGCTGAGTAATATAATCGCGGGTGTATCCCGAAGCGTTATCGCCGTTGTGTTGCCAGAAGGCCATCAACCGGAATATATGGTCTTCCAGTACCGCTTCTTTACCAGCCATTTCCGGGTCATCAGCACATACTTCCTTCAACCCGGCCAGCGTTGGTTTTATCTGCAGCAAGCCGGCCTTGTATGGCTCAAGGAAGCGCTGCTGGTTGGTAGCCCGAAAGCCCCTCCTGCCGGTTTCCATGTCTATTATCAAGGTCTGAACATGAGTAGTTGAATCGAGCATACGGCGCGCCTTCCTTACCCAAACCCGCTGTGTTTCCTGTTTATGAAGGATAAAATAAGAAGTAAGCCCGCTGGCCGCGCACAATATGATGGCGATAGAAAACCCAATGAATAACCTCGCCCTGAAATTTACCTTCATGATATAAGACCAATACAAAAGTATTTAATACACTTTATAATCAACCAGTCTTTAGATAAACGTTTTTATTATGTAATGTATTTAAGCATTGTTAGCGGCAGCCTCTTTAAAAGCTTCATTTTTTCTTGCTTCATCTATTGAATGTGAAGCGCCGAGGCTTTCTTTTTCTGAGAGGTCGCTTAATTTGCTATAGAATTTTTTAAGCACTTTTAGTTCCTCCTCGGTCATGTCTTCTATATTAAGCGCCCTGTTGCTTGCGCCCTTAGTTGCTGCAATAAGCTCGTTCAGCTTCAACTGAAGTGCGAGGGTATCTTTATTCTGCGCCTGCTGTATCACAAATACCATGAGAAAAGTAATGACTGTAGTACCCGTGTTTATGACCAGTTGCCAGGTATCTGAAAAATGGAAAAAAGGGCCGGAGACAGCCCACACAAGCACGATGGCAAAAGCGCTTATAAACGATGCCGGGCTGCCCGTGATCTTTGCTGTAGCGTTTGAGAATTTATCAAACGATACCGACATTTTTTTGTTTCCCTCCATTATAAAAGTTTTTATGAGAAATCTCCTTTTTTAATATCCTTCAGATATTGAGCATAGTCTTTTTTTATCTTTTTTGCATATTGCTCTGCGTATTCCAGAATAGCATCCTGCCACTGCAAGTTTTGCCCAAAAACGATGAGCTCATCGGCCACGGCTGCGCCCTGCCTGCCAGAGCTTCTCAGTTGTGCAGAAGCGGTAAGAATTGCCATATCATCTATCACCTGGTATATATCCCTGTAGCGTTCTTTGATGAGCTTGAAGTTGATGCTGTCTTTTACAGGCTGCATTTCCTGGATGAGGTAAGGCTCATCTTTAAAAATGCTACAGCTCAGCAAAGCAGGTGGGATATTCTGCATTCTCTGCTGCACGGCAACTACGCGCGCTGCCTCCGACTCCCATTGCGGCTGCGGCACATTAACATAGGGCGCTAATGAAGAAGCGCGAGCCTGCTTCATATCCACAAGCAGGTATTTGCCTTTTGTGTTCACGCTTTTCAGGAGGAATGCATACCGTTTCAGGCCCACAGTGCCAGCCAGCCTGAAAACGGAATCGATCACCTTGTAGTTATATGGGCTATCATGGTTGTAAATGATCCATTCGGTAATGTGATGTTCCAGCTCTCTTTTTAAAAACGGATCTATTTCAAAATGCCTTGGATCGTCAAGCAGGATGCGCAATTCGTCTTTGTCCTTTATCGTGCGCTTCTGCAGTAATTCCTTTTTCTTGCGCTTCGCCACCGCTTTAAGAAAAGTGCAAACGATACCTTTGGACGTGTTCCGTTCGATATAGTAGGGCTTTCCCTTGCTGAGCGTAGCAGAATAAGACTTCAAAAACAGTTGTGCCATGCGGATGGCTTTCTTCTGTTCTATTTTCAGGATATTGAATGCAACCAAAATGCTGGTTACTATTCTTGTGAGTTCCCATGAGGCAGGAGCAAGAATACTTTCATCAAAATCGTTAAGGTCGAAATAAACAAGGCGGTTGTCGCCTTTATAACTGCCAAAGTTTTCCAGGTGCAGGTCGCCGCATATCCACGCCAGCGGCGATGGCGGAATAGTTTTAGTTTTGCTGAAGTCTTCATAGAACAGGTGGTTAGTGCCCCTGAAAAATCGGAACATATTCTCCGCCATCAGCGTATATTTTATCTGCACCATTTCCGGCAGCAGGTCTTTGTTATACTCTCTTAGTCGTTGGGATACAGATTTCATAGGCTGAACTGCCCTTTATGGGCCACATGCTTCCGGATATTTTCGCAGTTACAAAATGTTTATTGTCAGCTGTTTATAAAATCGTGCCATAGTGGGGTCAGTAGCTTATTGTGTTATTAGCCCAGATTACGCATTAGCGATAAAAAGCCTAAATTGATCTTCAAATCCTAATGCGTAGCAATAGAGAAATTGAACGATGGAATTGGTATAATGCGTAATCTGGGATAAAATTATAGGTGATTTCCGTCAACTACATCACTAAAAAATGCCGGACCACAAAAGCGATCCGGCAAATATCTTTAAAATAAAATGTCATCCTAAGCTAAGTCGAAGGGCTATAACTTGATCAGGTCATCCGTCTGTGCATCATAAAAATTATACTCGGTAAGTGGTGATGCATTATCAGCCACTACTTTCACTTTCACCTTTAGCGCTTTAGCCCACTTTTTTACTATCGATGGTTTGAAGAAGCTGCCCTTGGTGAGATAGGCCTCTACAATCGGATGAACATGAAGGTTCATATTCCGGATGCCCTGGTTGGCTATGTATTTTACGTCTTTTTCTATGTCATCGCCCAGCAGTATGCTTGGGCCTATCATGCCGGTGCCTTTGCAGGTGGGGCATACTTCGCTGGTGTTTATGTTCAGTTCCGGGCGCAGGCGCTGGCGGGTTATCTGCATCAGCCCAAACTTGGATATGGGGAGTACCGTGTGCCGGGCGCGGTCGTTGGTCATCATATCCTCTACTGCTTCATATAGCTGTTTCCGGTTTTCCGGCAGCTTCATGTCTATAAAGTCTATGATGATGATGCCGCCCAGGTCGCGCAGGCGCATCTGGCGTACTACTTCCTGTGCCGCTTCCAGGTTGGTGGCCAGTGCATTTGCCTCCTGTCCCACTTCCGCATGGCGGGTGCCGCTGTTCACATCTATTACATGCAGGGCCTCGGTATGCTCTATGATCAGGTATGCGCCACTGTTCAGGTTCACAGTTTTGCCAAAGGCCGCCTTTACTTGCTTGGCAACGCCATAAGTCTCAAATATGGACTGTGTGCCCGTGTGCAGGCTCACAATATCTTCCTGGCCGGGAGATACGCGGGAGATATAGTCTTTGGCTACGGTCTGTATTTTCTTATCGTTTACCACTACCTTCTGGAAGCTCACGCTCAGCAGGTCGCGGAGTATAGATGTGGTCTTGTCCTGTTCGCTCAGCACCATCTGCGGCGCCTTTGCGCCCTTCAGGTTGTGCTGCAGTTTGATCCAGGTTTTTTCCAGTTCCAGCAGGTCGGCGTGCAGCTCGGCAGTATTCTTACCTTCAGCAGCAGTGCGCACTATAACCCCGAAATTCTTTGGCTTAATACCCTCCACTAGTTTTTGAAGGCGTTTGCGCTCATCAGCACTATGTATCTTACGGCTTATGGCGACCACATCGTTAAATGGTGTCATTACCACAAAACGCCCCGGCAGCGATATTTCGCAGCTCAGGCGTGGCCCTTTGGAGGATATTGGCTCCTTTAATATCTGAACGATAATTTCCGGCTTGCCGGTAAATACCTCAGTTATCTTGCCATTTTTCTGGATCTCGGTCTCGTTCTTAAACTTGCCAAAATCATCACCCCAGGTAGTGCTACCAGCTACAGATTGTGTGCTGAATTTTACCAGTGATTTTAAATATGGGCTGAGATCGGTATAATGGAGGAAAGCATCTTTCTCATACCCTACATCTACAAACACGGCATTGAGGCCGGGCATCAGTTTCTTTACCTTGCCAAGATAGAGGTCGCCTACGGCAAACTGGTCTTGTCCACGCTCGTAATGCAGTTCTACCAGCTTTTTATCTTCTAATAAAGCCAGCTCTACACCTTCGGCAGAGGCATTTATAATGAGTTCTTTGTTCATTGGTGTACCATTTCGCTCCCCGTGGATAGTCACGATATAATTATTCCGTGGGATCTCTTGGCCATTACTGAATGAGCTCCATATTTCAGCGGAGCCCTATAGGCTATAATAATAAACCTTGCACATCCCTGCTAACCCTCACAGGATAGCAGATGATGCGCATGGTTCAAACAGTAATGTTTTGAAAGGAAGCAGTGGTGAAAGCCTACTTGTTCTTCTTATGACGGTTCTTTCTCAAACGTTTTTTACGTTTGTGTGTGGCTATCTTATGACGTTTTCTTTTTTTACCGCAAGGCATAATCTGTAATTTTTAAAAAGTTACTTTAATGAATTTATATGTTGGTCTATTTCTTTGCTGAATTCTTTATTCTCCGCTACCAGTCCTTTCAGTTGCTCCAGCAGTTTTATTGCTTTGACTTTTTCGCCCTTTCCTTCATACGCTGTTGCCAGGTAGTATAAAGCTTCTTTATTTTCCGGCTCCAGCTTTAATATTGTTTCAAACCTTCCTACTGCTTTATCAAACTGCCCCGACTGTATCGACATCCTTCCTAAAAGCAGGTTAGCGGGTATGTCGTCCGGTTTTTCCCTGGTTATAGCCAGCAATATCTGTACTCCCCTCATCGGTTCTCCAGTGCCCTCTATATACCCTGTAGCCAGCCCCAGCTTTGCTTCTTCGTCATCCGGCGCTATCTTTAAAGACTGCTCCAGGCAACTCACTGCTTCCCTCGCTTCCCAGGCCATAACGGAAGGCGAACCTTCGTTTTCCATAAGCCCCAAAAAGTTTCGGCCTGCAAAGGTCAGCTTTTTTTCGGAATTTTCCAATTTAGCTGCCCTGCCAATATAATAAGCCGCAACTGTGTTTACATTGTTTCGCTCCCACACCCTGGAAAGGCGTATAAAAACAGAAGCCATACGCGACGAAT
>CAIRTW010000180.1 GCA_903881585.1 uncultured Bacteroidota bacterium
AATCCAAAAACCAAAGTCGTTATCGACCTGTTCAATTCAGGATGACCCCCTGCTTTTAACTAATAACACAATATTCCAGCATTTACAAGGGTTTGAGATCCCTCAAACCCCAAATCCCTATTTTTGTCGGACAGCAATGATAGTTATGAGTAATTTCACACTATGCGATCGTCTATTCTGGCCATATTTATTATACTTACTGTTTTGCAATCTGCCAACGCGCAAAATAAAGCCGTGGTTGGGCAAAACGGCAGTAGTGACTCAACTTACACCGATACCTTCAAGGGACTGATCCCTTTTGAGCAGAATAGCTATCCTGCAAAGCTGCTGCTAAAGCACTGCCGGTATTGCGATGACGGAACTTTTGAGCTGATTGAAAGCCCCAAAACATCTTCATTGCGCAAATTATTCGTGTACACGGGCGAGTGGACGGTCTTAAAAGGGTCTGCCGCCGATGATAATGCAACAGTTGTTGAATTGGACGCGCCTGTCCCAGTAGGAACTTTATACTATTTACGGCTCAAAAACGGTGATCTGCAGCAACTGGACAGTACACTGCATGAGCTGAAGCCTGCTGCCAAACATATGCTTGCCAAACAAGCCAGGCGCCACACGGCAGAAGCAAAACCAAAACAAACGCCTGCCAAATAGCAAATAACAGCTGGCAAATTTAGAGCAATCAAAAAAAATGACTATTTTTAAACGCGAAACTACATCCATGGTAATGAGATATATTCTGGCTACAATACTGATTTCCTTTAATTTCTTATCGGCACACGGTCAGGCAATGGACCCGGCGGCAATAGCAGCTGCGGCCTCTGTAAGTGGCAATTACTCTTGCATGTCTGAGTGCGTGGAGTGCGAAAACACGCTCACCAAGCTCAAGCTGACCACGGATGCTAACAGCGATGGCGGCACTTTCACCATCAAGACGATAAACCTGTATGACGATGGCTCCAGGCGCGTCACGTACAAATACACAGGTGAGTGGTATGTGCTCCAAAACAAATCGAAGGACATACCAGACAATACGACCATCATAGTTGCAGACGTTGATGATTTCCCGGAGACATGGTCGCTGTTCCTGCTGAAAAAAGATGGCAGCCTGCTGGAACTGAACCGTAAGAACCCGGAGAAAATGCCCCTTTATATCTATGCAGATACCACAGAGTACGGTAAAAAAGAAGTCTATATAGCCCGTAAAGGTGCGCACCCATTGCCGCTGGCCCGTACGCTCTACTACCGCTACGATGCACACAACTTCCTCGATGCCCAGTTTGAGCACGTGTATAAAAAGGATTAAGTAATACCTGAAACTTAGGAGTTCACTACCACCGCAGCGGATTACGTCTGCGCAGCAATATGTATTGCTTCATATTCATCCAGAAAGCAAGAACCATATATACGATCACCGGAGAGCCCAGCGTAAGAAAAGAAATGTAAATAAACCACAGCCTTATACGCGAAGTGGCTACGCCCATACGCTCACCTATAGCCTGGCAAACGCCGAAGGCCTTCCACTCAATAAAGTCTTTAATGTTGTATAGTTTGCGCATGGGAATACTGCAAATTTAACCAAGTCCACGGTTATAACAAGTTGAGTGGCAATATTTGTGCCGATTTTACGAAATCATAACAAACACTACCGCACAAAAAGTAACCCACTCTCTCGAATGGGTTACTAGGACTTTGGATTTTTCTCTTTGGAATTTCCTCTACGCTGTTGCCTTAGCCGCAAACTCGCTGCGGATCACATTCAGCGCACCACCTGCTCTGAACCACTCGATCTGCTGTTCATTGTAGGTATGGTTCACGCTTATTTCGTCCTTACTGCCGTCCTTATGGTTTAGTACCAGTGTCAACTGCACACCCGGAGTGAAGGTAATAAGGCCATTGATATCTATTGTATCATCTTCCTGTATCTTGTCATAGTCCTGCTTGTCGGCGAATGTTATCGCCAGCATGCCTTGTTTCTTCAGGTTGGTTTCGTGTATGCGGGCAAAGCTCTTTACCAGTATAGCACGAACACCGAGGTGGCGTGGCTCCATAGCTGCGTGCTCGCGACTGCTGCCCTCGCCATAGTTCTCATCGCCTACCACTATGCTGCCCAGGTTATGCGCCTTATATGCACGGGCCGTAGCAGGCACTTCTCCGTATTCCCCGGTGAGTGCATTCTTTACTTTATTCGTATCCATGTTGAAGGCATTGATGGCGCCTATCAGCATGTTGTTCGAGATGTTGTCCAGGTGGCCACGATATTTCAGCCATGGTCCCGCCATAGAGATATGGTCAGTAGTACACTTGCCAAACGCTTTGATCAACAGTTTCAATCCCATCAGGTCCTTACCGTCCCAGGCATCGAATGGCGCCAGCAGCTGCAGGCGGTCGCTTGTTGGGCTCACTATTACCTGCACCGTAGATCCATCAGCGGCAGGTGCGTGGTAACCAGCATCTTTTACATCAAAACCCAGTGGTGGCATTTCGTAACCCTGTGGTTCGTCCAGCTTCACATCTTCGCCCTTATCATTCTTAATGGTATCGGTAAGCGGGTTGAACGATAATTTACCAGCTAGTGCAAATGCAGTAACGATTTCGGGAGATGCTACAAAAGCATGTGTGGACGACAATCCGTCATTACGCTTCGCAAAATTCCTGTTGAAGGAAGTTACGATAGTGTTTTTCTTGGCAGGATCGGCTACGTGGCGCGCCCACTGGCCTATACACGGTCCACAGGCGTTTGCCAGCACTATGCCGCCCATTTTGTCAAACGTATCCAGCATACCATCGCGCTCTATGGTGTAGCGCACCATTTCAGAACCCGGTGTGATGGTAAATTCGCTCTTTGCTTTCAGCCCCTTTGCCATACCGTCACGGGCAATAAATGCCGAGCGCGAAATGTCTTCGTAAGAAGAGTTGGTGCAGGAGCCTATCAGCGCTACTTCTATCTCCTCTGGCCAGCCGTGCTCTTTCAGCGCAGCAGCCATCTGGCTTATCGGCGTAGCAAGATCCGGAGTGAACGGGCCGTTCACATGCGGCTCCAGGTCATTCAGGTTTATTTCTATCAGTTGGTCGAAGAACGCTTCGGGGTTGTCATATACTTCCTGGTCTGCACGAAGGTCTTTCATTACGCCATTAGCCAGTTGTGCTACATCTGCACGGTTAGTACCGCGCAGGTAGTCGCCCATCTTCTCATCATACCCGAATATAGAGCAGGTAGCGCCGATCTCTGCACCCATGTTGCAGATAGTGCCCTTGCCGGTGCAGCTCAGGCTGTCTGCGCCATCGCCAAAATATTCCACGATCGCCCCCGTGCCACCTTTTACGGTAAGTATGCCGGCAACCTTAAGGATAATATCTTTTGCCGACGTCCAGCCGCTCATCTTACCAGTCAGCTTCACGCCTATTACCTTAGGCATTTTCAGCTCCCAGGGCAGGCCGGCCATCACATCCACAGCATCAGCGCCACCTACGCCTATCGCTACCATACCAAGACCACCTGCATTTGGAGTGTGACTGTCTGTGCCTATCATCATACCACCGGGGAATGCATAGTTTTCGAGCACCACCTGGTGAATGATGCCAGCGCCTGCACGCCAGAAACCGATACCATACTTATTAGATATCGAAGCAAGAAAATCATACACCTCTTTATTTACATCCAGTGCCGTGGCTAGGTCAGCCGCAGCGCCGGTCTTGGCCTGTATCAGGTGATCGCAATGCACTGTACTAGGTACTGCTACCTGCTCACGACCACAAGTGCTAAATTGCAGCAATGCCATCTGTGCTGTTGCATCCTGCATCGCCACGCGGTCTGGAGAGAAATTCACATAGTCATGTCCGCGGCCATACGCCTTCGTTGGGGCATCATACGTATGCGAATACAATATCTTTTCTGTCAGTGTAAGCGGGCGGCCTAATAATTTTCGGGCTGACGCCACTTTCCCGGGTAATTGCTGGTAAATCTTTTGGATGAGATCAATATCAAATGCCATTATGGAAGGTTTTTTTAGATCAGGGTGCAAAGGTACGCAATTTGTTAATTCGGGAAAAGTGATTAGCAACAGCTTTAACTAATTTCATTCAGCTTAGCATAATTATTGCTTGCTATCCGCTCCTTTACTTTTCCTATATATTGCTGTAGTGTTTCCAGCCTGTTATTGTAAACGAGCAGCAGGAATATCGAAATGGGAAACTTATCGATGTTTTGTTAATAACGCAGGTTCTTATCAACAGTAATAAAAATATCAAAACCGGTCAAGACAATCAGACCAAGAAGTTCGCCGTTTTTCTTGCCGAGCCAGTTCATATCACGAACGGTGTGGACCTCAAAGTCAGGCCCAAAATCCGCTTTTAGTCTTCTTGGCAGGTTTTCATCAAGCAAAATTTTCATTCAGCATCTTTTCTGTAGTAAGTGTCTTTTTAGCCATTTCTAATAACTCAATAACCTGGCCCTTATTTACACTAGGATAGTCATCCAAAAAATCTTCAATTTTATCCCCGCCTTCTAAATAATCAAAGAGCGTTTGCACCGGCACACGCGTTCCGTAAAAAACGGGCGTTCCACCCATTGTTTCCCTATCAATATTTATTGCCCCGTATTGCATAATACGCATTTTAAAATTACCCGCTAAATTACGATTTTGTTTGCATAAACGCCCCTAAATACAACAAAGGCCGCCCGAAGACAGCCTTTGAATATTATTACGTTTGGCAACTGCCAACTGAAAACTGCAAATTGAATTATGGGAATATACCCAGCTCCTCATAAGATACACCAACCTTGTCAATAGCTACGGTGAATGCCGCAGTACGCATATCCACACCGCTACCAAGGCGCATGAGCGCCTCACGGATCTCATGGTAAGAACCGATCATGGTATCTTCCAGGCCAGAGTAAACCAGGTCCATCTCATCTGCGCCATGCAGCAGCTGCTGGCGTTCTACATCGCTCACCTTTTTGCCGGTCAGGTCTTCTACTGATTTCAGCAGGAAGTGGTTCTGATTTTCGCTAAAACGTTTGTCCATACGGCCAAAACGTACATGACTAAGATTTTTTAGCCACTCGAAATAAGATACGGTTACACCACCAGCATTGAGGTACATGTCCGGCACTATTATCGCGCCTTTCTTGCCCAGTATTTCGTCTGCATCCGGTGTCAGCGGGCCGTTTGCAGCCTCACCTATTATTTTTGCCTGTATGCGGTCAGCATTCGATTTGTTGATCACGTTTTCAAGAGCCGCTGGGATCAGGATGTCGCAAGGCTGCTCCATTGTTTCAGCGCTGTTCTTGAAGTTTGTAGCGCCGGGAAAATTGAGAATAGAACCCGTTGATTTACGGAATTCCACTACTTTATTTACATCAAGGCCTTTTTCATTGTAAATACCGCCTTCGTATTCTGCGAGGCCTACAACCAGTGCGCCATTTTCGTAGAAATACTTTGCCGCATGATAGCCCACATTTCCCAATCCCTGGATGATCACCTTCTTACCTTCTATACCGGTAGTCAGGCCTATTTTTTTCATATCTTCAGCTACCATGCACACTTCGCGGATACCGTAATAAACACCAAGACCTGTAGCCTCAGTACGGCCACGAACACCACCCTGTGTTACCGGTTTGCCGGTTACACAAGCCATAGCATCTACTTCGCCTGGTTTCAGTGAAGCGTATGTGTCCACGATCCAGCTCATTTCGCGTGCGCCGGTTCCGTAATCAGGGGCCGGAACGTCAAGGCCCGGGCCTATGAAGTTTTTCTTCACCAGCTCGGAAGCGTAACGACGGGTTATTTTTTCCAGTTCAAACGGAGTATATCTCTTAGGATCTATCTTGATACCACCCTTGGCGCCGCCAAAAGGCACATTCACGATAGCACATTTGTAGGTCATCAGGGATGCAAGCGCCATCACTTCATCCTGGTTCACGTCCATGCTGTAGCGAATACCGCCCTTACATGGCAGCTTGTGATGGGAGTGCTGCACACGATACGCCTCAATAACCTCTATTTTGTCGCCGATGCGCACAGGGAATTTCATTTGATATACCGAGTTGCAGGCCTTGATCTGTTCAAGGATACCTGATTCGAACCGTGTATATTTCGCAGCTTTATCAAAGTTGCGCTCTACGCCATGAAAAAAGCTGTAGTGTGGCTGATGTGTTGGCTTGGCATTTACTGTTTCCACCTGTTCTGAATTTTAGTGTGAGATAATTATTATGATTTACTTTCCTTTTCCAGTTTACCGATCTTGCGGTCCAGCATTATCAGGTACGCAAAAATCCCCGCAAAGATAGTAGCTAATACCACAATCACAACGTAAATTTTACCGTTGCTGCGCATGACATATGCCTCGTCCGGCTCATAGACGTATTTTACAATATAATTGGAGCTGTTCGTCTTAACCGTATCAGAGACACCCGAAAGAAAACGAAACTTTCTGCCATTCACATTTAGCGAATCCTGTGCAGAAACGTTAATGACAATAAACAGCAGCAAAAAAATAACAACTATAATTTTACGCATTATTCTGCTTTTTTTCAAGTTCAAATTGCAATGTATTTTCAGACCGGAACCGCACAAGTTCCAGCCTTGTTTTCAGCGAGGCTATCCACCAGCCCAGCATGATCCAACCTATTACGGCCGGGTAGAACACCAGCCGCATATTGTTATCAAGATCGTATGGCGCAAAGCCGGGGTTGCCGCCATTGCCGGGATGCAGGGAGTCTACCATACGTGGCAATACAAAGATGAGCGGTATCATCATTGCAAATGCAAACACATTATAGACAGCACTTATTTTCGCACGTTTTTCATCGTCCTTCAGCCCTCCACGCAGTATGGTATAAGCGAAGTATATCAGCATACTCATGGCTGTGCCAAGTTGTTTGGGGTCGTTGCTCCAGGCCGCGCCCCATGTATATTGCGCCCACTCCATGCCGGTAAGCATGCCTAATATGCTGAAGAAAATACCCGTATTGGTAAACTGCACTGCATAAATATCATCCTGCAGATTGCCGGTGCGGAGGTATTTGATGGAATAAAAGAAAGCAGCCCCAAACAGCACGATCATCGTAAACCACATGGGTACGTGAAAATAAAGGTTGCGTATTGTCTCATTGAGTATATCCAGCCGGGGCACAGGCAGCAAAAATCCGCCTACGGCCACGTATATACAAAGGACAATACAAAGTATTTTCCACCACCAGTTGCGCATCAGGGGTATGAGATTTTGTGCAAAAGTAATTGTTTCATTTGCAACTATAAAATGATTGTTTCGATTATTCCATAACTTTGCACTTCCAAATTAAAAACAAAGGAAGGTACACCATGCCAGTGCTACACAACCGCGTAAACAATGAGGAACTGAAACAATTGATGCTGGCCGAAACCGAGCCGCGCACCACAGTTTCGTTCTATCAATACTTCCAGGTCGCGGACCCGGGCGCTTTTCGCAATGCTCTCTATATCGCATTTAATGCCCTTAAAGTCTTTGGGCGTATTTACATCGCCAATGAGGGCATCAACGGGCAGGTAAGCGTACCATCGGGCAATTACGAAGCATTTCGCGATGCCCTGTATGCCGCCCACCCCGACCTTAACGGAATACGCATGAACATTGCCGTCGATGATGATGGCAAATCATTCTGGGTGCTGCGCATGAAGGTGCGGGCAAAAATAGTGGCCGATGGCATCGACGACCCGACCTTCAGCATGGAGCGGAAAGGTAAGTACCTGAAAGCAAAAGAATACAATGAGCTCGCCGAAAAGCCCGGCACCATAATCGTGGACATGCGCAACCACTACGAATATGAAGTGGGGCATTTTGAGAACGCAATAGAGGTGCCATCAGATACCTTCCGCGACCAGCTACCGATGGCGGTGGACATGCTGAAGGATAAGAAAGACACCAACATCATTATGTACTGCACCGGCGGCATTCGCTGCGAAAAAGCCAGCGCCTATATGCTGCATAATGGGTTCAAGAATGTTTTTCATGTAGAAGGCGGCATTATAGAATATGCCCGCAAGGCGAAAGAAGAAAACCTGCCGCTGAAATTCAAAGGCAAGAACTTTGTGTTTGATGAGCGATTGGGAGAACGGATTACTGAAGATGTAATAGCTGCCTGCCACATATGCGGCAAGCCATGCGACACGCACACCAACTGCAAGAATGATGGCTGCCACCTCCTGTTCATCCAGTGCGATGAATGCGCCTCAAAATATGAAGGCTGCTGCAGTGAAGAATGCCGCGAAGAAAAGAACCTGCCCGAAGACGAACAGCGCACCCGCCGTGCCGGCCGGGAGAACGGGCCTATGATCTTTAATAAATCAAAGGAGCATCCGTTGAGAAAGCATAGGGATGAGTGGCATACCAGCCCTAATGAATGATTTTTTATGTAACTTTGATAGTCACACTCGCAATGTGATTCTATTATGATGAACCTGCAATATATCGCTGACAAATCCGGTCACACCACGGCTGTCCAGATCCAAATTCCTATTGAGGATTGGACGCTTCTTAAAAAGAAGTATAAGGAATTTGAGGAAGAAGAAAATGCAGCCTCATCTGAAATACCTGAGTGGCAAATAAAACTAGGCAGGGAAGAGCTTCAAAATATAGCAAATGGCACCGCTGAAATAATTGATTGGGACGAAGCCAGGAAACAATTTAAAATGTAGTTATTTCCATGCCTTTTGCAGTTAACATCACCCTTAATGTCAGGCGAGACATTCAAAAAGCCATTGATTGGGAAAATGATAGAAGCCCTAACCTTGGTGGACGTTTTTTAGACTATTTGCAGCTGAAATTTCACTCGCTGTCCATTACCCCTTTTATTGGTAGCGTCCCTTATGATAACGTACGTTGCACAACAACTGACGTATTCCAATATCTCATTCATTATATAGTCGATTCTGAACTGCAGACAATCATCATTGTACGAGTATTACATACAAAGCAAAAAACCATTTGGTAACAGACGTTCATCTAATTTTCATAAGCCCGCCAGCACCCGCTCCAACTCCTTCGCCGGTACCACCCCCGATTGTCGCCATGCCACTTTTCCCTTTTTAAAGATAATAAGCGTAGGCACTCCCTGCACCTGAAATTGTGAAGAAACTTCCGGGTTCTTATCTACGTCTATTTTGAGAATGGTTACTTTATCTCCCACCGCTGCTTTCAGGTCATGCAGTATCGGGGCCATCATTTTGCATGGTCCGCACCACGTGGCGAAAAAGTCCACCAGTACCGGTTTTTCAGATTTTATTACTTCGCTAAATTTGTCCATGAGAACCTTGATTGAGCATAGAATATTATTCAACAAGTCATGGTTCGGCGGGGCTCCCCATGACAGTTCTACGATTTAACTGAACAAAACTTGTACCACTACAATCTTATTTCCGTTTTATTTTCAGAGAATCCAGCATTTCATCGGTCATCGCGTCGGTATATATGCCGGCACCATTTACCAGTACCCCCTTTATGTCATACTTCGGGCAGGAGATAGCATATACCGTTGCCTCATCTGCCGGGTCACTCTCTCCTTCAAAGCGATACACTTTGTCTATCACAAACTCATCATGAAAAACACTGTAATGAGCGTCCCGGCATTGCAGGCAATTCTGCTGCAGGTTAAAGTCTTCTACATAGCCGTCCTTTCTCAGCTTGTTGATCACTTCGGTTACTGTGGCCATCTCTTCCATAGTCTAAAGTTATGCCTTTTAATGACACCTGGAATCAGCATAAGCTAAACAGAGTCGCGCTTGGCCTGCCCGTACGGAAAAAGTACGTTCGGGCGGGCGGCCTTAAAAACAAAATGAGTTCCGATAGCCTTCTGGGATGCGAGCCGGCCGGTCGGCTTTGCGCCTTAGCGAGAGACCTTTTAACGCCTATTCGAGATATGCCCTAAAAAGTAAAGCCCCGCGATATGCAGGGCCTTGCTTTTCACTATTTGCTTACTAATGCTGTATTGTAAAGCGGATTATTTTGCTCTGGCCTTCATCACCTGTAATATTCATCAGGTACACGCCATCTGCAATAGTGCTTATTTCGAAACTCTTGTTCAGTTTATTGTTTTGTACTGTTGCATTATCAGCAAGTATCAGTTGCCCAAGCAGGTTATATACCTGGAAGGAAACTTTGCTGATATCCGTATTCCGCATATCGCCCCGTATGCTGAAGCCGCCGCTATTCGGGTTCGGGAACAGATCAATGTTATCCAGGCCGGATGCAACATTTGCAACACCCGCAGTAGCCGGATGTATAACCGCAGTAGCGGTTGCAAAATTCGGAACTGCGCACATCATGTTTGAGGTCACCGTTACCGTCACTGTATCACGCTGGGTCACATTGCTCAGCAGGAATGTGCTGAAGGTAGCGCCGGGAACATCCACACCATTCACAGACCATTGATAGGTAGGAGATGTGCCGCCAGCATAAACATAGGCCGTGAACGAAACGTCATCGCCCGGAGAAACATAAGTACCCGGAGAAACAGAAATATTCACAAGTGGTGGGCTGTCGATCACATCCATGGTCAGTATGTTACTATTCGCATTTACAGGCGATGGGCAGATAATGTCGCTGGTCATTACACAGTAAACTATTTCCCCGTTAATAAGCGTTGACGAAGCCCATGTAGGTGAAACCGCGCCAACTACCGGCGAACCCGGGCCGGTCATCCACTGGTAAGATGGCGAAACGCCGCCGGTAATAGTCGTTGCTGAAAATGTAACCATAGTGCCGGCACATACCGTATCGCTGGGGCTTGCAGTGATATTTACAGAAACCGGATTCACAGGGCTCACGATCACGGTAAATGTATTGGCTGCCGATGGGCAACCAGCCAAGGTATCTGTAACGGTATAAACCCCTGCATTTGCACTGGTTACAGATACCAGCACCGGATTTTGCAGGGTCGAAGTAAAACCGCCCGGCCCGCTCCAGTTATAAGTAACAAAAGCGCTGGTATCACTGTTTGCAAAGAGGTAAACATTACTGCCCACACATCCCGGTGTTGTGCCGCTATCTGATGGTGTTGGAGGAAGGTCTTTATTCACTACGATGTCAACTGTCGATGTACTTGGGGGGCAACCGTTGTGGGTGGTAACTACCGAGTAAGTACCGGCATCAGAAGTCGTAACACCCGTTCCGGAAAAACCGGTATTGGTAGTATTTTGTGTTACAGCAGTAAACCCTAGCCCACCTAGCCCGGAGCCCGCAGGGCCTGTCCAGCTATAGCTGGTGATCGCATAGTTAGAGGCATCAAACAAATAGAGTGTGGCGCCATTGCATATAGGCGTTGAGCCAGTGGCTGTTGTGGGTGGGAATACCGCTACTATGTTAATATTAAAAAAATCGTCTGGTGACGTAAATACAGGCGCGCTCGAAACAATGCGCAGGCGATATCCTGTGCCGCTGATACCTGTGGGAATGATGCACGGTATGTAGCCTGATGTACTGGAAGTAACAAGACCTACGCTGGTAGGCGCTGCAAAACTACCGGTGGCATCAGACAATTGCAGCGTAAATGTATTTCCTGGCAGAAAATTAAAGTTAGTGGTATAGTTGACCAGGAAGTTGCTTCCTGCACATACCAGTGTGTCATTAAACGGCTGGTTGATGGCAACAAGTGTATCTGTCTTGAATTTAGCCGTAAAAGCATCATACGTGCCTCCGCCATATACGGTCTGCTGTGTGCCTGCGGTGGCAATTCCTGCGGTGCTGGCCGTATATCCTGCTATCACCAGTTCATCGTTGGTCAGGTCACACGCGATCCCATTGGCATTGTCATAATAAAGGTTGCCAAAATAAGTGCCCCAAATACGCTGGCCCACCGGACTGAATTTCGCTACATAAGCATCATAGTCTCCGCCTATCGCTGGCTGATAACTGCCTGCTGTGGATATGCCCGCCGAGCTAAACGTAGCGCCTGCAATAGCAACATTGTTAAAAAGATCGAAACATACACCCTGCCCATAATCAATTGAAGCGCCACCATAATAAGTGCTCCAGGTCTCAATACCTGTTGAGGTAAAATAAGCTACGAACGCATCCTGCAGGCCACCGCCATACACTGACTGACTGGCTTTATTGCTGGCAATACCAGTAAGGCTGCTTGTATTACCGGTAATGGCAATAGCGCTCGTAGCAGGATTGCACGCAATACTGTTACCCTGCTCCAGTCCTTCACCGCCATAATAAGTGCCCCAGTTTAACGCACCTGCGGTGGAGAATTGAGCTATAAAAGCGTCATTCGTACCATTCAATGTCTGCTGAAACCCGGTGGGCGTCGCAATGCCCACTATACTGCTGGTTTGTCCGGTGATAATAACGTTGCTGCTGGCGTCACATGCCAGGGCCAGGCCCTCTTCCTGTGCGGTACCGCCAAAATAAGTTGACCATAGTCTTCCACCAGTCGTACTGAATTTCGCAACAAATGCATCCGTAGGCCCGCTTATCGCTGCCTGGTAAGCGCCTGCTGAAGCTATAACGGTTGTACTGGCGGTTTGCCCGGTTACATACACATTATTGCCCGCATCGCAAGCAACGCCGTTGATAAAATCATCGCCTGTTCCACCAAAAAAGCTACACCAGGTGCGCACTCCGGTTGTTCCCACCATTTTCAAAATAAACCCGTCATTGCCTCCGTTGTTTACAGTTTGAAAAACCGCGCCTGCAGTTAATCCCGCAGCTGCTGAAGTAGTATAACCTGCAAGATAAACCGCTGGCGTTGCGGCATTGTCAACCGCAACACATGTGCCTTGGTCGTTGCCGGTACCACCGAAATAGGTGGCAAATAAGCGCACACCCACCGCACTGTACTTGATCAGAAATGCATCATAATTTGCACCAGCAGAGTGGTTTTGCTGAACAGTGCCCACAGTGCCAAGGCCCGCGCTGGCGCTGTATCCGCCTACAAATGTAAGGCCGCCCGCAACTGTCTTCACTGATGTGGCCACGTCTTCATTGGCGCCACCAAAATAAGTGCTCCACAAAAGATACGGGTCAATAGTTAAAGACCCGCGATAATTGCCAGTCTCAAAGCTCACAATATTGTTTTTCAGCTTAAAAGCAGATGCTACTTCTTTGTGCGTACCTGTTTCATAGGCATATGGTTTTTTCTCCTTCACTATGCCCATCGGTGTTTCCGCAGAAATGCCGCCATCTTCCGTAATGCTCAGCTTACTGGCGCCTTCGTATGCTACCTTGATTTTTGCCGCATCACCACCCTCGCGCACTACAAAGTCGTACTCAACATTATTGTCCTTTACGTATAGTACCCAGTCAATATTGGGGTAAACATCTTTGTAAATAACCTTATTGAACGAGTGTACCGTAAAGCCATTATCATTTGCCGACTGGTAGTAATTCTCGTAATAAGCCTGTTCATCAGCTGATATTGCTTTGGCATTGGGGTTAGCCCCTATCAGCGCCACGCCCATATTGTAGCTGGTCACTTTCAGCGATACTGCTGTGTTTACTTCTGTTTTCCTGAACTGGTAGTACAACCGGCCATTGCCCACATACAGGTTCATGCCGGGGGTTGACAGCTTATATTGCACATCATATCTCGGGTTGTTTTCAGCATCCTTCACCTGTCCTTTATTTTCAATAAACGACAATGGCTTAGATAGTCCCTGCCCCGAATTTATCTTAGCATCCTTCGCCATTAGCGATACGGACATTAAACAACAAAAAAGGAGGGAACAGGATTTTGTACCACTTAAATACATATACAAATATTTATTTGTTAATTATACAGACTGCAATGTAAGAATTATATCAGAAATCAGGAAGTTTTTTGCAGGGTCACTGAATCTCATTTCACCAGCGTTACCGTCATTTCCCGCTCCGTTTCGCTTTTCGATCCAATACTGATCCACAAATAAGGCCCGCTGAGCAGTTCCCGCGCTTTTTCCGGCCATTCTACAAAGCACCTCGCGGAGCCTCTTTCAGCATTCAGCAGGCAGTCTTCCATCCCGGCATTTATGGCTTCAGCAGTATCCTTTAGCCGGTACCAGTCCAGGTGGTAAATGATGCTGTCTTTGCCGTCCTCGCCAAAATGATATTCATTTATTAATGCGAACGTAGGGCTGCTCACTACATCTTCCACTTGCAGATAGTCGCACAGATGATGTATAAACGTAGTTTTACCCGCACCCAGCTCTCCGCTGAACGCGAAAACGCGATATTCATGCAGCAACTTCCAGAATTGCACGACTGCCTTATCTATATCTCTTAATGTGTATGATATTTGAAATATTCCATCGCCCATAAGGGTGCTAAGATACAAGCAATGAGAATTGAAAACACACCCATCCCATCCGTTCAGATAATTTTGCTAACTTTATTTCGCTAATAACGTACGCCCCTTTACTTTGCTGACCCCATACCTTATTCATCCACGAAGAGCATGAAAACCCGTGTTGCTTTACTGATACTTGTCTCCGTATTATTCTACCCGTATTTTTCCGGTGCCCGCAACTTGTGGAAACCCGCAGGCACCACATTGGCAAAAAACAGGCGTTCCTCTGCTGCAAAACATTATCTCCTTTACACAACCGATGAAAGCGAACTGAAACAGCAGCTCAATTTCGTTTCGCCCAAATATGCCGAAGCACAGGTCATAGAGCTTCCCCTCCCCGATGGGTCTTTCCGGCAATTCAAAGTATGGCAAACGCCCATGCTACCCGCCAGGCTCGCAGCAAAGTATCCTGAACTGATGACGTTTACCGGTGAAGCAATTGATGATGTACATGTCACGGCTAAACTTGACCTGACCACAACTGGCTTCCACGCCATGATATTTGACGGCAGCAACACCTCATTTATCGACCCATACAGTAAAGATCACGATGGCACCTACATAGTACATTACAAAAAGGATGAGGTGCGTGCAGCGCAAAATCTCGCCCATTGCCTTGCCCCGGCTCATAGCTCCGCAGAAAAAGGAAGTCCCGAAAAAAAAGATAGGCAGAGCCGGCACGAACAGCGGACGATAAACGGGTACCAGCTTCGCACTTACCGGCTGGCCCTCTCCTGCGACAACTTATACGCACAGGCGGCAATCAATGTATCAAATCCCACTCTGGTGCAGACTTTCAGCGAAATGACTACTACAATGAACCGCGTAAACGGTGTTTATGAACGTGAGTTTTCTGTAACTATGGTATTTGCTGAAAATGAGGACACCCTCATATGGGCATCTGCTGCTGGCGGCATAAATGGTCCTGACCCATTTGCCGCCGTCGATGCTAATGCGGACGCCTGCCTCGATTCAAACCAGGCCGTATGCGACAGGAGGATCGGTAGTGCGAACTATGATGTAGGCCATGTTTTCACCACCGGTGCGGGCGGGCTGTCGCAAACCAGGGTCGTCTGCCAGTCTTCGCAAAAAGCAGAGAGTGTCACCGGCCAGCCCGATCCCGTAGGCGATGGCTTTGACATAGATTATGTAGCCCACGAAATGGGCCATGAATTTGGCGCCGACCATACATTCAATGGATCTTCAGGCAATTGTGCAGGCAATATCGCAACAGAAACGGCGTTCGAGCCGGGCAGCGGCTCCACAATTATGGCCTACGCAGGTATCTGCAGCCCCGATGACCTACAGCCGCACAGCGATGCTTACTTTCACGCTGCAAGCCTGGAGGAGATACAAGACTACATCACCACCCTTGGTGATGCCTGTCCCGTAAAAACTGCCACTGGCAATAAACTGGTAGCAACCCCATCCTTCACTGCGTCCTATACCATACCCTACCTCACCCCCTTCGAGATCATTGGCCCGGCAGCTACAGATTCGGTTGCCGACACCTCCATTACGTATTGCTGGGAGCAGTGGAACCTTGGCGATGTGGGCGAATCTCTTTCCGATACCCATCAGTATGGCCCCATCTTCCGTTCTTTCACACCCGCAAAAACTGCTACGCGCATTTTTCCAAAAAACAGCATGGTGCTTGCGGGCGTTCTCAGCAATGCGGGCGTAGAAGATGCCGAAGGCGAAAAAGCGCCCGATGTCGCCCGCGTTCTTACCTTTCATCTTACCCTGCGCGATATATACCAGGGCAACGGCTGCTTCCTCATACCAGATGACACCGTACATCTGGATGTGATCAATACCGGCGAAGCGTTTAAAGTCACCAGCCAGAACACAACCGGCCTATATTATATCGGCAGTAGCCCCGAAACCATAACATGGAACGTTGCGGGCTCCAATGCATCCCCCATTAACACCTCTGCTGTAGATATTTACATGTCCGCAGATGGTGGCAATAGCTGGGCCTATCATATCGGCACATTCCAAAATACAGGCTCGGCTGTCATCACTCTGCCTAATCCCGATACCGACACCCATGCAGCACGCATAAAAGTAAAAGGAAGCGGCAATGTCTTTTTTAATGTCAACGCTGCAGATTTCACGGTCGCCCACAGCCTTACATCAGATACCGATATTGTCATCTATCCCATCCCTGCTCACGCTCTGCTCCGCATATTCGGCGGCAATAAGGGCACACTGCAAACCACCGTTTACAACGCCATAGGCCAGCAGGTCTGGAAAGGACAGGTTGACGGCGAAACAGACCTGCCCGTTTCCTTATGGGCGCGTGGCATCTACATTATAAAGATCATCGACGTAAAGAATCATCATACAGTGAGGAAAATTGTAGTCGAGTAGCCATTTGAAAATACGCTTACAATGCTTTGTGCGAACCTATTTCTTTATCTTTGTATAAAATTGTCTATGCCTACTTTATCAATGTTCTTCGAATAATTATTCGGATGTACTATGCTCCAAAAGAACATAATCCGCCGCATATCCATATCTATTTTCAAAATGAAACTGCAGTTATCAATATTCAGAATGGAAATGTAATGGAAGGAAAAATATCTACAAAACAATTACGTTTGGTAAACGCGTGGATTGAGATTCATAAAGAAGAATTATTAGCCAATTGGGAGTTATGCCAAAATGGCGAAAAACCATTTAATATCGAACCTTTAAAATAGTTGCAATGTATCCCGCTGTAAAAGACGTAAAGCCGCAATCTGATTATACACTTTTATTAACCTTTGATAATGGGGATAAAAGGGCTTTTGATATGAAACCCTATCTTGATAAAGGCATTTTCAGAGAATTAAAAGACATCTCGATGTTTAACACGGTCCGTGTTTGTTTTGACGCCATCGAATGGGAAAACGAAGCAGATTTCGATCCACAGGTCCTGTATAACAACAGCACTCTCTTATAAAAGCAATCTCCCCTCCAGCCAAAACACATAGAGGGTGTCTCAAAAGGGCACCCTCTTATTTTGTTTAAAAACTAAATGTCAGGTGGGTTTTTCCACATTTGGTGTGCATAAATAAAATAAGGCATAAGTCAATACAGGCAATAGTTTCGGCGTAAATTTGAGTTATGTC
>CAIRTW010000181.1 GCA_903881585.1 uncultured Bacteroidota bacterium
TAGCCTCCATAGTAATGGTATTAAACCTGGTCAAACTGGCCGGGCAAATACCTTATTATCTCTTGTCTGAAATGATTACCGAAATTATTTTTTTACTGAATTTAAATAAACGGGGTGGGCTGACTTAAACAGCAGGCCCTATTTAATAGCTAATTCCCCTGCAATCGCACACAAATTAATAAATATAAATACAGTTTTAGATGTAATTCGTTACCCACTTGTTGCAATAAGCTTTATCTTGCTCGGGCGTCAGAAGCAGGTTGTTTTAAACGCCGCTTAATTTTATGCTCTCAAATCCCATTGTATTAACAGTTGTAGCAACTACGTTACTGGTGGCATTGCTGATCGCTGTAGTGATCATAACCATGTTTGCATCGAACAAAAGAAACGTGCGGCAGGAGGTGAAAATGGCGCAGATGCAACTGGATTATGAAAAGGGGCAGCGCGAGATACAGGAGCAGGTAATGACGACCGTGGCAAGGGAACTGCACGACAATATAGGCCAACGACTGACCTTTATGAGCATGCAGATACAACAGCAGAAAGCAGTAAACCCTGCCACTGCCGGGTCTTTGCAGCCAATGAGCAGCATGATGATAGAAACTATTGAGGAAGTACGTACCCTGGGCCGGAGCCTTAATAGTGACCAGATAGCAAAAAACGGGCTTGTATATACGATCGAGAAGGAAGTGGAGCGGTTGCGGCAGCTGAATAAATATACGGTGCATTGGGAGCATGATAAAGATCCCGAGCTTAGTAATGACCAGACGGTTTATGTTTTCAGGATATTCCAGGAAATGCTTAATAATTTGCTGAAGCATGCCGATGCGAAAAATATCTATCTTGGTGTTTATGGCGATAAAGGTTTCAGAATGGTTGTGAAAGACGATGGTAAGGGATTTGACGTAAATGAAATGATGAGTACCGCAAAGGGAGCCGGACTGAAAAATATTATGAAGCGTGCTGATCTTGCCGGATTGAAGTGCGGGATAGAGTCAAAACCAGCAGCCGCAGGGGGCGCAGGGACAACATTTACACTGGAAAAAATTGCACAGACAACTACATGAGCGGAAGAGTTTCTATAGCGCTTGTTGATGACCATACTATTGTACGCCATGGTTTGAAATCTCTTATTGAGGTGTTGGGAAATTTTAAAGTGATTGCCCAATATGATAACGGAAAAGACTTCATCCTGAACTTCGCTAACGTGCCGGAGCCAGATATGGTGATCATGGACCTGAATATGCCGGAAATGAATGGCAAGGAAACTACGCGCTGGATACACAAGTACAAGCCACATCTGAAAGTGCTGATCCTGACCCTGGATGAAGACGAAAAGACGGTGATCGAATTGTTCCGGATGGGTGTGAGAGGGTTTCTGCGTAAAAGCTGTACGGGAGAGGAATTGAGAAAGGCAATAAATGATATAAAGACCAGTGGGTATTACCATAGCGAAATATCGCAGAATGCGATGCTGAGCAGTATAGTGCCGGAGGATGCCAGGCAATCGCCCTCGCTAAGCTCTCTGAGTGAAAAAGAACTGTTGTTCGTCGTATTGGTGTGCGACCAAAAAGAGTTTACGTATGACCAGATAGCATCGCAAATGAAGGTTTCTATAAGGACGATAGACGGATACCGGGAGTCCGTAATCCTGAAATTGGATATCAGATCCAAAACAGGTCTTGTGCTGTTTGCCATCAAGCACGGGATTGTGCAGCTATAAATTTGCCTGATGTGGCTATTTTTCCCCCAATAAATCTAAAAAGCTACCTTTGCACTCCTGAATTAATAATTACTAAGGCCGCTATGATGTGGCTGCAAATTCCATAACGAAATGAACAACGCGTATTTTGATTTTGCCGAACCAAAGAACGAAACTGTATTGAGCTATGCACCCGGAAGCCATGAGCGGAAGGCACTGCAAAAGACGATAGCGGAAATGAAGAGCCAACAGCGCGATATACCTGCTTATATAGGTGGTAAGGAAGTGCGCAGCGGCAATAAGAAAGAAATACGCCCACCACACGAAACAGGGCATTTACTGGGCCATTTTCATGCATCAGACGAGCAGCAGGTGCGTGATGCGATAGATGCGGCAATGTCTGTACATGCAGCATGGTCTGCTACAAGCTGGGAGCATCGTGCATCAATATTTATGAAAGCTGCAGAGCTGCTGGCTACGAAGTATCGCTTTAGGATGAATGCGGCTACCATGCTGGGGCAAAGCAAGAACGCTTACCAGGCAGAGATAGACAGTGCGTGCGAACTGATAGACTTTTTGCGGTTTAATGTGCATTTCCTGAGCCAGATATATAAGCAGCAGCCACTGTCGCCGCAGGGCATGGACAACCGAATGGAATACAGGCCGCTAGAAGGCTTTGTGCTGGCGGTGACACCGTTCAACTTTACAGCTATAGGCGGTAACCTGCCAACCGCGCCGGCCATGTGCGGGAATGTAGTGGTGTGGAAACCTGCCAATACGCAAGTGTATTCGGCAAGTGTGTTTATGGAAATACTGATAGAAGCAGGATTGCCGGCAGGTGTTATCAACCTTATCTATCCGTCAGGGCCGGTTGTTGGGGATATTTGTTATGCGCATCCTTATTTTGCCGGTGTGCATTTTACCGGTTCTACTGGCGTGTTTCAAAGCATGTGGAAAAGCATTGGCAGTAATATCGCGAGGTATAAGTCTTACCCAAGGATTGTGGGGGAGACGGGTGGTAAAGACTTTGTGTTTGTGCATCCGTCTGCGCATGTGGATGCGGTGGTGGCTGGCCTGGCGCGTGGTGCGTTTGAATACCAGGGGCAGAAATGTTCGGCAGCTTCGCGGGCATACCTGCCGGCAAACCTTGCTGATGAGATAAAAACCAAGCTGGTAGCTGAACTGAAGACCATGAAAATGGGTGTAGTGGATGATTTTACCAACTTCATAAATGCCGTGATCGATGAGAAATCATTTGATAGCATATCGAAGTATATAGACAATGTAAAGAACAGCAATGGCGCGGCCAGGATACTGTGTGGTGGCAAATGTGACCGGTCGAAAGGATGGTTTGTGGAGCCTACAATTATAGAAACTACTGACCCGTCTTATGTAACGATGTGTGAAGAGATCTTTGGCCCGGTGCTGACGATCTATGTGTATGAGGCAGATCAGTGGATACAGACCCTGGACGTACTTGATAAAACATCGCCTTATGCACTTACAGGAGCCATATTTTCACAAGACCGTAACGCTATAGAGTATCTTACGAAAGCACTGGTAAACAGTGCAGGTAACTTTTACATAAACGATAAACCGACTGGTGCAGTGGTAGGTCAGCAGCCATTTGGCGGTGCGCGGGCATCGGGCACTAATGATAAGGCGGGGTCGATACTTAACCTTTACCGCTGGCTGAGTGCACGGACGATAAAGGAAACGTATGTGCCGCCGACGGATTACCGGTATGCATTTCACCAGGAGTAAACCTCTCCCGGCCTCTCCGAAGGAGAGGTGATGTGGAGCAGGCGCAGGTTACGGATAGAGATTTGCCAACTTTTAGAAAGTTGGCAAATCTGAGTGTGTGATGAGTCACTTTTTTTGCGTCCTGACGAATCATTTTTAAGAAAAAGAAAAGGTATCCCGCACTATGCATTTCCCCAACTGTTAATTATAATTGTCAGCTGTTTATTTATAATATTCTGTCATAATAAAGGCGTATCTTTACTGAGATGGGTTTTTAAGGACTGATCTACACTTCACTTCTATCTTTTTTAATTTACGCTTTCTGTTTGGGAGGATGTCCCAGGCATATTTAATTTCACTACCTCTTTGCTGTTTTTTGCAGAGTGTTTAAACGGAGCGCATGAAAACAGCGTTGCAAAATGTGCCATTAAACATTCTCCTGGCTGATGATGACAGAGATGACCGCTATTTTTTTGAAAAAGTGCTGAAGAGCTTGCCGATACCAACAAAGTTGAAAATGGTAAACGACGGGGCGCAGCTAATGAACTACCTGTCTGCAAGTTCCAACGACCTTCCTGATGTGCTTTTCCTGGACGACAATATGCCGCGAAAGACAGGTTCGGAATGCCTTGTTGAAATAAAACGCGATGAGCGCCTGAGAAAGATCCCAGTCATTTTATGCTCCACTTCACGTGGCGATGACTTCGCAAACGAACTTTATGAGAATGGAGCCCACTACTATCTCCACAAATGCGATTTTCCCGAACTCGTAAAGTGTATCCAGATGGCATTGGCGTTCCTGGAAAAAAATCCATACCAGCCCGCCAGAAGCAAATTCATGCTTAACCTGCAGGAAGCATCAGCATAATACAAACTAACATGTTAAAAACAGAAGTCACCGGGAAGAAAAAAATAGCATCCCCCGGGGAATCCTCATTTCCAATCGTAGCCATAGGTGCTTCGTCGGGCGGGCTTGAAGCCATAACTGAGCTTTTGCAGAACCTGCCGGCGGATACGGGCATGACCTTCATTTTCATCCAGCATCTGAGCCCTGACTATAAAAGTATGCTGGTTTCGCTTTTGGAGAAATCTACTTCGATGGCTGTGCAGGAAATAGAAGATATGGAGCGCATGAGGCCAAACAATGTTTACGTGATACCGTATAACAGGGGGATAGAGGTGACGGACGGGCATATACAGTTGATCCCAAGGTCAAAGAACGGCCCTGCCATGTCCATTGATATTCTTTTCACGTCGCTTGCAGAGACGCACAAGGAGGACGCTATAGGCGTTGTGCTGTCCGGGAATGCATCAGACGGTACGCAGGGGTTGAAGATGATCAAGCAGGAGGGCGGTATCACCTTCGCCCAGGATAATTCTGCCAAGTATGGCAGCATGCCGGAGTCTGCGATTAATGAGGGCGTGGCTGATTTTATTTTGTCACCAAAGGAGATCGCACTCGAGCTGGGCCGTATCGGCAGGCATGTTATGGCGCGGAACAAATCGCTAAGAACCGGGAATGGATTTGTCATTGACGACGACAGTACCGACTTGAAAGCTATCCTCAGATTGCTTCATGAGCGCGTAGGGGTTGATTTCAGCCACTATAAAATGAACACCATTAAAAGGCGCATCCTGCGCAGGATGTTTTTCTATAAATTCAACAGTATTAAGCAATATGTGAAACTGCTTAAAACAAAAGAAGATGAGGCGAATATCCTTTACAATGACCTGCTGATCAACTTTACCGATTTTTTCAGGGACGCTGATGCGTTTGAGTATTTTAAAGCCACCTTGTTCCCGAAATTGCTGAAAAACAAAGCGCCTGATGAAACACTGAGAATATGGGTTGCGGCCTGTTCCACCGGGCAGGAAGCCTACTCAATGGCGATGCTGCTTATAGAGATACTGGGCAATAAATATTCCCGCAAGCAGGTACAGATATTTGCAACTGACCTTAGCGAACAGGCGATAAAAAAAGCAAGAAACGGGGAATATTCAAGGCACGAAATAAGTGGTGTCTCCCCGAAACGCATAGAGCGTTTTTTTACGGAGGCTAATGGCAGCTATAGGGTCATTAAATCGGTGCGCAACCTTTGTACGTTTGCCCCGCACAATATTCTGAGTAACCCGCCTTTTTCGCGGATCGATTTTATCACTTGTTGCAACCTGTTCATTTACCTGGATACAGCAATGCAGAAAAAAGCGCTGGCGACTTTTCACTATGCCCTTAATGACGGAGGGTTCCTGATGCTTGGTAAATCCGAGAATATGGTATCTTCCAAACTTTTTTCGAACAAGGACAGGGGAAATAAAATATACACACGAAAGGATGGCATACGCAGCTTGCCAGATCTGAACGTTCCTGTTCCGCATCCGGGCATACCAGTGAAGGAGGAGCAGGCAGAGGAAAAAAAGACGGAGAACGAACTTGCTGCCACTCCCGATGCAACCATCAATGCTATCCTTTTTTCCCGCTACATTCCGGCCTATGTGGTCATTAATCACGCCCTGGTCATTTTGGAGTTCAAGGGGCCGACGGAAAAATACCTGCAGCATTCAACAGGTAAGGCCACGCTGAATATATTGAATATGGCGCGGCCCGAGATCGCTTTTGAATTACTTGACGCTATCAATAAAGCAATACTGACGAAGCAGGAAATCCGCAAATCGGATATCGAAATAAAAATCGGGAATCTATTCTATGCGATCGCGCTGGATGTAATACCGCTAAGTACGCCGGCTGAGGAGCCGATGCTGCTTATAGTCTTTACGGACCAGGCACAAACCGAATGGCAGGGTGACCATTTTAGTCCCGGGAAAAATACCTCGACAGAAAAAAACGCCAGCATCAAAAGGCTGAAAGAGGAGCTGGCCGTTGTGCGCGCTGAACTGGTCTCCGTGAGCAACGAGAAAGAAAAGGCAAACAAAGTATTACGCGCCGCACAGGAAGAAATCCTCTCCAGCAATGAGGAATTTCAGTGCATGAACGAAGAGCTGGAGACTTCAAAAGAAGAGATTGAATCTGCGAATGAAGAGCTCATCACTACCAACCAGGAATTGCAAACACGGAATGACCAGGTGGTAGAGGCATATGATCTTTCTGAGGCTATAGTGACCACCCTGCATGAGCCAATGCTGATACTGGACAAGAATCTTCGGGTGAAATCAGCTAATAACGCATTCTATAAAAATTTCCAGGTGCACCAGCAGGATACCGAAGGAAAGCTGCTTTATGAATTAGGCAACCATCAATGGGACATTCCCCCGTTGCGTGAACTTTTAGAGGACATTATTCCAAAAGAAACTTTTTTCTACGATTACGAGATCACCCATGTGTTTCGCCACATCGGTAAGAAAACAATGCTGCTTAATGCCCGGCAGATCCTGCAGAAGGTGCAGCACGAACAATTGATCCTGATCGCATTCACGGATACCACGGAACGGAACCGTAAAGGCAATGCTGAGCGGGAGGGGCTGGAGGACATTATCAGCGAAAGGACAGCAGAGCTGAAACAAAGCTACAGGGCGCTGGAGGAGAAGAATATAAGCCTGGAAAAAATGAACAAGGAACTGGAGACATTTACTTTTTTATCCAGCCACGACCTGCAGGAGCCATTGCGTAAGATCAAAAACTTTTCGTCAATACTGCTCGACGAGGAGCAGAAGAAATTATCGGCAAACGGGAAGGACTACCTGCAAAGGATGCATGATACCGCGCGGCGGATGCAGCTGCTCATCGAAGATCTGCTCACTTATTCCAGGATCAAGAACACCGTACACAGTTTTGAGAAAACGGATCTCAGCATTATTGTAAAGGAATTGATCGCCGACTTTAAAGAAGCGCTTGAAGAGCAGAAAGCAGTGATAAAAGTCGGGAAACTGCGCGATGTGAGTATTATTCCTTTCCAGTTCCGGCAGCTTATATTCAACCTCATCAGCAACTCGCTGAAATTTAGTCACGCTAGAAGAAAGCCAGTCATTACATTAGCTTGTACAACAGGCATCGGGGATGAGCTAAACAACAAAGACTTGTCGCCCGACGTTATCTATTGTCACCTTACACTGACAGATAATGGTATCGGCTTCGATCCGCAATACAAGGAGCGGATATTTAATGTATTTGAGCGGCTACACGAGTATGATGAATATAAGGGCACGGGTATAGGGCTGGCAATATGCAAACGTATCGTGGAGAACCACAAGGGTATAATTACTGCAACCGGTAAGCCAAATCACGGTGCAACCTTCGACATCTATATTCCTGTGGCAATTTAAGGAAGACTCTTTTGTTATCGTCCCGGTATTCATACAGGTCCAAAGTATGGAGAAATATATTTTTTATAACTTTGGTATATGGGATGGGAGAATATTATAGTTTCGGACAAAGATATTTTACTTGGTAAACCCGCTATTAAGGGAACAAGAATATCTGTGGAGTTAATTCTGGAACTGCTATCTAACGGCTGGACCGAAGAGATGATATTTGAAAGCTATCCCCAATTGTCGCAGACACATCTGCTGGCGATTCGAAAATTCAACGCTGAAAATTAAGGTCAAAAATTTAGCGAACTAAGTTTTGTTTAATGTCTATATGGTAGCCTTTATTTCATTAATTAATGACTGCACTGATTTATGAATAGGGGGCTACTAATTGTTTTGTTGTCGCTCGCATCAGCCATCGTTGGTAGGGGCCAGGGGAGTTCTAGCTCATTTTCCGGGTTGCCGTGTCGGCCAATTTTTGATCATAGTCATGATACGGACAGGAGGGGCGGCGATCCAGTCAATGCAATCAATGCCCGCCACCATCCCTATTCTGGAAATGTGCTCAAGGTGCAATTAGGATACATAGATACTACTGTCGCAACACTCAAGGAAATATTGGATAATAGCTGGATCGGGCTTGTTGTTGTTCCTGAGAGCACTTACGAAGTCGCGAGCTTTAGATTGGATGCAGGTCCTCCTGACAGAGATACGAAAGCTGTAATAATAGTAGGTTCTAAACTGACTTCTGTGCAGCCTTATTATCTTCTGAATTGCAACGTAGACTATGCAAATCTGCTATTAAAAGAATGCAAACCGGGCTATTCAATGTACTTCACCTATATCAGGATAAAAAAAATTGGTGGAGGGGCTTCGACCATACCAGTAAAATCTTTTGAGATCAAAATAACGAGGTGATTAGGATCACTTATTGAACTCCGTCATGGCCTTGCCAATACCTTGGGCAGCAAAGCACTCTATGGCGTCAACGCTTTTTAGCAGCATATCTTTAACCATTGGTACTTCTGTTGGTTTCCATTTGCCGAGTACAAAGTCAACCTGGCGGCCTTTTGGGAAATCACTGCCTATGCCGAAGCGCAGGCGGGGGTATTTATCGGTAGTGAGAACGAGGTTGATGTTTTTGAGGCCATTGTGGCCGGCATCACTACCAGAGGCCCGCAAACGAAGTGTACCGAGCGGCAGAGCGAGATCATCTACGATCACCAGCACATTTTCCAGCGCTATTTTTTCCTTGTCCATCCAGTATTTCAGAGCTTTGCCGCTGAGGTTCATGTAGGTAGTAGGCTTTATAACAATGAAAGTTTTTCCTTTCCATTTTACCTCAGCCACATGCGCATGACGGTCAAGGGTATAGCTGCCTCCGTTTTTGATCACGAAAGTGTCCGCTACTTCAAAACCAATGTTGTGGCGGGTGGAATCGTATTCCATACCTATGTTGCCCAGCCCGACAATGAGGAATTTCATGAGCGCAAAGATAGGGGTATAAATTATGAGTCTCCCTCCTTCGCTGGAGCTTCGGCGGGTAAAAAAGTCTAAACCTGCCTGCCGGCAGGGTAGAAAGTCTGAAGTTTGGGAGTTGCAGTGCTTTTTTGCCAAAATAATATATAATTTACCACCTCTCGATTTATACGACTATTTTTGCACTCAAATTTAAAGACCGGAATGAACCTGGAATTCAACAAAAATGATGACGCGATGCGGCTGGCGGTGAGCCAGATGAAGCAGCGCCTTGGAGTAATAAGCCAGGGTGGTGGTAAAAAAAGCATGGACAAAGCCCGGGAAAAGGGCAAAATGAGCCCGCGTGAGCGTATTGCCTACCTTACAGATAAGGGCAGCTTATTTACGGAGCTTGGCGCATTTGCCGGATATGAGATGTATAAGGAACATGGTGGTTGCCCGGCGGGTGGTACCGTGGCGGGGCTGGGTTATATACATGGCCGCCAGTGCATGATCGTGGCGAATGATAATACGGTGAAGGCTGGTGCATGGTTTCCCATTACGGGCAAGAAGAACCTGCGTATGCAGGAGATAGCCCTGGAAAATCATCTGCCGGTTATATACATCGTGGACAGTGCTGGTGTATATCTGCCGATGCAGGATGAGATATTCCCGGATAAGGAGCACTTTGGTCGCATATTCCGGAACAATGCGCAGATGAGCGCTATGGGTATTACCCAGATAGCTGCTGTAATGGGCAGCTGTGTTGCCGGTGGGGCATACCTGCCTATTATGAGCGATGAGACGCTGATGGTGGAAGGGAACGGCTCTATCTTCCTTGCCGGGCCATACCTGGTGAAGGCTGCGATAGGCGAAGATGTGGATATACAAACACTTGGCGGCGCCAAGACGCATACCGAAATTAGCGGCATAGCAGACTATAAATTTGATACCGAGCAGGAATGCCTGGACCAGGTGCGCCGCATTATGGAGAAGGTAGGCGAGCAGCCACGCATGGGCTATGACCGGGCAAAGCCGGTTGCACCAGCTAAAGAAGCCAATGAAATTTACGGTATAGTATCTGCGCAGAATACCAAGGCGTATGATGTGGTGGATGTGATAAAGTGCATTGTTGATAATTCAGAGTTCGACCAGTTTAAGGAAGACTATGGCAAGACGATAGTGTGCGGCTATGCGCGTGTAGATGGATGGGCAGTGGGCATAGTAGCTAACCAGCGCAAAATAGTGAAGAGCGGCAAAGGCGAAATGCAATTGGGCGGCGTGATCTATAACGACAGCGCAGACAAGGCCGCGCGTTTCATTATGAATTGCAACCAAAAGAAAATACCGCTGGTATTTCTACAGGATGTGACCGGCTTTATGGTGGGGAGCCGCAGTGAGCACTCTGGCATAATAAAGGACGGTGCAAAACTGGTGAATGCAGTAGCCAACTCAATTGTGCCGAAGATCACTATAATCATAGGCAACTCTTATGGCGCAGGCAACTATGCCATGTGCGGCAAGGCTTATGATCCCCGCTTCATCTATGCATGGCCAAATGCCAAGATAGCGGTGATGGGCGGTGAGCAGGCCGCTAAGACATTATTACAGATACAGGTAGCATCACTGAAGGCAAAGGGCGAAGTGATAGAGCCGGAGAAAGAGGCCGCGATGCTGAAGGAAATAATCGACAGGTATGACAGCCAGACTTCATCTTACTATGCTGCAGCGAGATTGTGGGTAGATGAGATCATCGATCCCGCGGAAACACGATCTGTGATAAGCGAAGGCATTAATGCGGCTAACCATGCACAAGTGAATAAGGAGTTCAAGATGGGGGTGTTTCAAGTATAATGTGCAAACCTGTCTGCCGACAGGCAGGTTTGAAAATGTGCAGAGTTGAAAATGGAGCGGATTAAAAATGCCTTAATGTAAGTGTGCTCAGATGTAATTCTGTCTTGTTGGTTTTTAAATCAATAAAAATATAGATCAAGCCAGTCTATTTGAAGAGTTACAAAAGATTAACTTCTTTGGCATGACAGCACTTCAAAAGGCTGAAACTGAAAAAAAATACCAAGGGAAGTTCATTGATGTCTGGGGTGAAGTTGACGCGGTTTCCGAAAACTATATATCCTTGCGTTATGCATTGAAGGGTCCATATAATCAAGACAAAGTGGTCTTTAAAACTCATTGTAGTTATGGCCCACAGTTTAGAGAAGATGCTATAAAATTAAATTACAAGGACTTTGTTTGTATAAGAATGGAGATTGATAAAATCGGAGGGAGTGCCATTTCTGGATTTTATCATAGTCTAAACTCTGGAAAAGCCAGTGGTTATAAAAAGCAATTTGAGGATAAAATACAACGTAACGAAGATGAGACAAGAAGAAGAAGTGAAGAACAGAAAAGAGAGCAAGAAATATTAGCGCAAATAGCAAATGAAAAGTCTATCAAAGAATGGAAACAACAAGAAGCGAAAAAATCACGCGATGCGTTTGTATCAGGGCTGTTTGAAATTCTTTTCAGATCATTTGTATGCTTGGCGATAATAATAACTTTTTTTTTATTGAGAGGCGAAAAAGTTGAAAATATAAAACACATTCATTGGATATGGTTTGTCATTTCGATAATAGTTGGCTTCTTTTCTTGGATTCTATCGCAAAAATGATTTTCTAATAGAACCATTTGTGGTTGCAAATTAAAGAGAAGCCCCTTTAGGGGTTTGGGGTTTATGATCGAAGTAAGAGACGTAAAGAAGAGCTTTGACGGGAAACTGGTGTTGCAAGGGGTGTCTGCAAAGATGGAGCCGGGCAAGACGAGCCTTATCATAGGTACCAGCGGTAGTGGGAAGACGGTGTTTATGAAGGTGCTGATCGGGCTGTTTATGCCAGATTCAGGGGAGGTGCTGTATGAAGGAAGGGACATTACCCGTATGAAAACAAAAGAGCTTAAGGAGCTTCGTATGCAGATAGGAATGCTGTTCCAGGGTGGCGCTTTATTTGACAGTAAGACGGTTGAGGCGAATGTGATGTTCCCGCTGGATATGTTTACGCATATGAGCGTGGCGGAAAAACTAAAAAGAGTAAATGAAGTGCTGGACCGCGTGAACCTGAAAGACTCGAATAGAAAATTCCCGGCGGAGATAAGTGGTGGTATGAAAAAACGTGTGGCGCTTGCGCGCGCCATAGTGCAAAATCCAAAGTACCTGTTTTGCGATGAGCCTAACTCCGGCCTGGACCCGCAAACCTCACTGGTCATAGATAAGCTCGTAAAAGAAATAACGACGGAATTCAACATTACTACCGTCATCAATACGCATGACATGAACACCGTGATGGAAAGCGGCGACCACATTGTATATCTCTACCAGGGTAGAAAGCAGTGGGAGGGTTCTAACAAAGAGATCATATTCAGCGACGACGAGAAGCTGAACAAATTCATATTCGCCTCAGAGTTTCTTGCCAAGGCCAAGGAAATGACCATGATGCAGGCTAATGGCGGGTTGAAGAGGTAAGAGGTTAATAGGCTAACGGATTCAAAAGATAAAAGGTTAAAACGTTCTCCGTGAACTTATTCTAAGTATAACCGCCCACTATACCTAAGATTCAGCGCTGTCCGCCGCATCCCTTTTTGTCCTGTTGTCGTTCCAGTAGCGGTAACTGACATAGGCCATCAATATGATCAGTATGGTGAATAGTATTCCCGCCATGTGCAGCGTGTAAAAAGTAGCAGCAGAATGCGCGGGCACTTTTAGCTCATAGGCAGATTCGGGCAAGGTGTCGGTAGTTGCCAGTTGAACAGAGTCATTGGCAGGTGTGGACTCGGGGCCCTGCGTTTGCTGGCCAAAAGCCGTAGCGCCTGGTAATGTCAGCATCGACAGGCAAAAGATGCAGCAGTAAACCCTTATGATCGTTGACCTTTTCATACCATAAGTTACATTTTATTGTAAATCTACAAGAAACAATCAATTGTGCAACTTATATCATACCTAATTTTATAGTGGGCCCAAAAATAATGCCATATGGGGTGATACTGCGGTAATAAGGGGTAGAAAGAAAGCCAATGGCAAATGAACGATCGGGTGTTTATTATCTATCGTTATCTTCGCACATCGAAAGAAGAACAGGATGAGCCAACAGAAGATCACAATGGGAAGTGATGGGTCGCTGCAAGTGCCGGACCAGCCCATAATACCATTTATAGAAGGAGACGGCATAGGGCCGGATGTGTGGAGCGCCAGCAAGCAGGTGCTGGATGCTGCGATAGCGCAGGTTTACGGCGGTACACGAAAAATAGAGTGGAAGGAAATCCTGGCCGGTGAAAAGGCATTTGATAAAACAGGAGAGTGGCTGCCTAAAGAAACGCTGGATGCAGCAAGGCAATACCTCGTTTCCATAAAGGGGCCGCTCACTACGCCTGTAGGCGGCGGTATACGCTCGCTGAATGTGGCTATGCGCCAGGAACTGGACTTGTATGTGTGCCTGCGCCCTGTGAAGTGGTATAAGGGAGTGCCCAGCCCGGTAGTGCATCCTGAAAACATGAACATGGTGATCTTCCGGGAGAATACGGAGGACATATATGCGGGCATTGAGTTTGCCTATGATAGCCCTGAGGCGAAGAAATTGCTTCACTTCCTTACAGATGAACTAGGGGTAAGTAAAAAGATACGGTTCCCTGAATCATCAGCGTTCGGAATAAAGCCTGTGTCGAAAGAGGGCAGTGAGCGGCTTGTGCGGGCGGCTATAAAATATGCATTGGAGCATAAATTGCCATCTGTGACAATTGTACACAAGGGCAATATCATGAAGTACACCGAAGGTGCCTTCAAAATATGGGGCTACGAGCTGGCTGAGCGGGAATTTGGTGAACAGGTATATACCTGGGGTCAGTGGGAGAACGCAAAGAAAACCCAGGGAGAAGATGCGGCAAATGCCCGCTTGAAAAAGGCAGAAGCGCAAGGCCGGTTGATAATAAAAGATGTAATAGCCGATAATTTTTTGCAGCAGTTACTGATCTCACCAAAGGATTACTCGGTAGTAGCCACCCTTAATCTGAATGGCGACTACATATCTGATGCGGCTGCTGCCTCTGTGGGCGGTATAGGTATAGCGCCCGGTGCAAATATCAATTATATCACGGGCCATGCGGTATTTGAAGCGACCCATGGCACAGCGCCGCGTTTTGCCAATACTAATACCATGAACCCGTCATCACTGCTGCTGAGTGGTGTAATGATGCTGGAATACATGGGCTGGCATGAAGCCGCACGGTGTATAGAAGAAGCACTGGCTGTTACTATAATGCGCAAAAGGGTAACCATAGATTTTTATAACCTGATGCATGATGCCACATTGCTTAAAACAAGCGAATTTGCGCTTGAGATAATAAAAAATATGAAGCAATAATAATTTCCTTTTTAAAATAATACCTTCTTTATTAAAAAAAAATTAAATTTACACGCGATTTGCCCCTTAAAATTTTATGTCCATTAATATTGCTTCATATATAGATCACACTATACTTAAACAAACTACTACTCTTTCGGAGATAGATAAGCTATGTGTGGAAGCATCGTTAGAAAACTTTGTCGCGGTTTGCGTGCCGCCTAAGTATGTGCCGAATGTAAAGAAAATGCTGGACGGCTCAAAAGTAAAGATCGCAACAGTCATCGGTTTTCCGCTTGGGTTTAATACGATAGAGATCAAGGTAAAGGAGATAGAGAATGCCATTGATATGGGCGTGGACGAAGTGGATATGGTGATAAACCTGTGCTCCCTGAAAAGCGGTGACTGGAAATACCTGGAAAATGAAATAGCGGCCTGCCTGGCGCCAGTTTACGCCAAAGGCAAGGTGATAAAAGTGATCGTAGAAAGCGGGATGCTGACCGATGGTGAACTGATATCCGCATGCCAACTATACAGTAATTACGAAATAGACTATCTTAAGACATCTACGGGCTATGCCGATAATGGTGCCACAGTGCACGCTGTGGCGCTAATGCGGGCCAATCTTCCCCAGAGAATAGGTATCAAGGCTTCCGGCGGCATACGCAACTATGCATTTGCAAGAGAACTGGTAAATGCCGGGGCTACACGGATAGGCTGCTCATCGAGTATGCAGATCGTCAAGGAGAGCCGCGTCCAGTAAAAAAACTTCACTAAATTTGCGTTTTGTACAGAATCCGTGTAGGCCACCGGATCAACTATATTAATGAACTGCGCGTATTACATAGTGTTGGTTAGTTTGCTATTTTTTACCGGACCTGCGCAGGCGCAGTTTTCCAGCGGGAGCGTTATTATGCACTCTGACCCGCGGCTTACCATGCTGCTGAAAAAGAACCCTGTGGCCGCGCCGCCACCTACCCGTGTGCGCAATCCTGAAGCGCTGGAAGAGAAAGGCCATTCACCGAACAAAAATTCCACTGCTATACACACGCAGGGCGCACGCGGTACAAAACAAGTGGCGGCTAAAGATGTGGCGTCTGCAGCAGGGACAACAGATAATACACATCATTCGCTTGGCCCCGCGATACACAGGGACGGTAAAGTGATCTATGCAGGAAAGGGCTTCCGGGTGCAGATATATAACGGCTACGACCGGGAGAAAGCCAATAAAGTGAGGTTGGAATTTATGAAGCTGTTTCCTGGTACTTATACTTACCTCACCTATGTTTCGCCTGGTTTCCGGGTAAGGGTGGGCGACTATCGCAACCGCGACCAGGCTGCGGGCATGCTAAGGGAAGCTAACTCCATGTATCCCAGCCCATGTATGATAGTGCCCGACGTAATAACGGTGCATGAGGATTAGTCGCCCTCCTTCGCTGAGGCTTCGGCGGGTAAATAAGTCGTAAGTCCGCGAGTTTTGCCAAGTTGTTTTTACCGTATCGACAACCTTTTGTTATACTTCATTTATCAGTCCGTAGCTTTTAATTTATACAATTTCTTACCTTGCTTACTATACTTCTGTATTCGCAGACTTATGACTTACGACTTATGACTTACGACTTAAAGAAGCAGATACTAGAAAAGGCAGAACAATATTTTCCTGAGGTGCAGGCGATACGGCAGCATATACATGCCAATCCTGAGCTGTCTTTTCATGAAACCAATACATCGGCATATGTGGCTGAAAAATTGAAAGCACTGGGGATTACCTATCAGCATGGTATAGCTGGTACCGGCGTTGTGGCGCTGATAGCAGGTAAGAACCCCGGCAAAAGCTGTATAGCGCTGCGCGCTGATATGGACGCATTGCCGATAATGGAAGCAAATGATGTGCCGTACCGGTCAGTTAATAATGGGGTGATGCATGCATGCGGCCATGATGTACATACCAGCTGCCTGCTGGGCGCGGCGCATATACTTAATGATCTGCGCGATAGTTTTGAGGGTACTGTGAAACTTATCTTTCAACCGGGGGAAGAGAAACATCCTGGTGGCGCAAGTATAATGATAAAGGAAGGGGTGCTGGAAGATCCTAAGCCCGAAGCAATTTTTGCGCTGCATGTATATCCGCATCTGCCAGCTGGTGCTACAGGTTTCAGGGCAGGGCAGTATATGGCGAGTGCCGATGAAATATATATTACCATAATGGGCAAAGGCGGCCATGCAGCGCTGCCACACCAGACGATAGACCCAATTGCTATTTCAGCATTGGTGATAACCGGTTTGCAACAGATCATATCGCGCAAGGGCAATCCGCTGATACCATCGGTGCTCACCTTTGGAAAGATAGCAGGGGGGCATGCAACAAACGTGATACCAGATAAAGTCGAAATACTCGGCACGTTCCGCACAATGGATGAAGAGTGGCGCTATGAGGCGCACCGCTGGATAAAGGAATTTACCGAGCAGACCTGTGCTGCATATGGGGCCCAGGCGTTGGTAGAAATACCATCTGGTTATCCATCTTTGTTTAATGACCCCGCGCTTACTGCAAAGGCGGAGGCATGGGCGAAAGAATATGTGGGCGATGCAAACGTGCATGAACTGGACATGCGCATGGCAGCCGAAGATTTCAGCTTTTATACGCACCATGTGCCGGGCTGTTTCTTCCGTATAGGTACGAACAAGGACGGCAAAGAGTTTATTACTCCAGTACACAACTCCCACTTTGACATAAATGAGGAATCGATGAAAACGGGAATGGGCATGATGGCGTGGTGCGCGGTGAAAAGCCTGCAATCTTAGCGGCATCTGTTTTGACTCACTATTCGTCTTTTGAATATCCAGGTGTGCTTACAGCTGATGGTATCGTCATTCAGTTTTTCTAACTGTAGTATTGTGTCTGCGATCACGAGGTATTTGAATTTGCCGTGCAGACAATAATAGTTTTCAAGGTTTGCGTCAGTACGGATAAACCCGAATGAAAGCACGTGATCTTTCTCATTCAAGGTATAGTTTATGTAGCCCTTGCCGTTATCAACAGAATCATTTATTTCACTGTACGCCCCTCTGGGCTGGTAGTACGACTTCATCAAACGATGAGGGATTGTTGAGTCGTTTATTTTTTCGGAGATCAAATTCCATTCATTAGGATGCCGGTTAACCCAATCGCCGATCAAAGGATTTTTTTCATTCTTGTCATAATAACCTGAGTTCGGGTTAAGCGGCGGCTATTAATTGTTGCTGATTGAACTGAGCAATGAGCCGTGGATTGGTTTCTTCGATGTCCTTTTTTATGGAAGGCTTTTTAGGGAAGAATGAGTATGCAGCAATGGCGCTCA